>CALWQJ010000130.1 GCA_944383645.1 uncultured Merdimonas sp. | reverse complement strand
GTCCGATCCCGGTCATCAAAAAGACTAAGCTGCTCCATCATACGCAACACCTCGTTCCTCATCACTGCTTCTTTCAGTATACGTTTTCCGGCATGTGTTGTAAAGAATGCATTTCTGGGGTGCCGCGGCTGGCCGGGAATGGCGGCGTTTGGACATATGGAAAATAATTGTCTCCCAGTATACAATTTCTGCCCGGAGAAGCAGCTTTTCCCTGCAAATCAGTTTACATAATTCCCGTATTGTATATATGCAGAAAAAATAGCCGCGTATGTACACGAATCGCGCAAATTTTAGACATAGCCAGGAATTTTTTCTGCATATGTATAATCCACAGCAAAAAGCGGTATAAAAAGACAGTATCCGGCCATAGCGGCGCTGATTTTGTATATGAGAGCCGAAAAAAATTGTATATGTCCAAACAGCGCCCCGTCAGGAGAACCGCCAGCCGGGATGCCGGCAGCAAGCTTCCTACAAAAAGTATAATTTCACAAGATTTTCCGCAGCGGTAAAATCCAGCGGATGCTCCTTCGTCTCATATGTGGTAAGAAGCTGTATCGAAGGCACAATGTCATGCTCTGTATAGAGCTGTAGCTTGGAAAAAGCGTTTTTTGCGTAGGCAGGATTGTCCATCATTCCGAAGTGCTCCCAGTAGAAAAGCTGCCCGGTCCGCGGATGGCGGATGGTAAAATCCGGATACACAATCACGTCTCCCAGGGGAAGCGCGCACTCGTAGCGAAAGGGAATTTTGCTGGTATGAAGAAGCATGGCAATCAGCGCCTCTGATTTGGAGCGCACCAGAATGCCCGCGCTTGTCCTGTGAATGCATTGCTCCGGATAAGATGGATTGCTTTCAAAGGGTTCTGACATCCAATTTTTAAGTTCCTGAGCTTCGGGGGTAAAATAAGGAGAAAGAAGTTCTGAATATAAAGAATCTTCAGAAAGTAACTGTTCCGCACAACTGAGATTTGAATGATGGTGCCTCAAATAGAAATCAATGGCTTTTTGTTCCTGCAGAAGCTCTTCCAGCCGCGCCTGCAGATACTTTTTCGCAGCCAGCCGTTCTGCCAGCTCTTTTTGTTTTTTGGGGATATAAACCGACTTATGCCCGTCGCTCCGGTACCATTTGGTATAACGGCCGCCGCGGACACAGACAAGCTTCCCTTCCGGCAGCTCCTTCAGCCTTGCCTTAAGAGACGCGATTTCCTGAGCCAGGCGCTGGCGCTCCGCACGCATTTTTTCGTACAACAAAGAATTCCTCCTTCCAAATATTGTGATATCTTCATTTAATCACAGAAATAGCTAGCGGTAAAGTGAAATCTGTGTTTTTTTAAATAGTTCGGCGTGCCAAGGGGGCTGCATGCCCTTTCGGCGCACCGGCGCCATTGTTTTTGGATATATACGTTTTTTTGCTGCCCTGATATACAAAATTTGTCCTATTACGACCGGATACCGCCTTTTTGTACCGTTTTCCGCTGTGAATTTTACATATAGAGAAAAAATCCCTGGCTATGTCTAAAATCTGCGTGATTCGAGTATATACGCGGCCAATTTTTCTGCATATGTAAAATAGTGGCGCTATACAGGCTGATTTACAGGGAAAAGCAGCTTTCTCAAGGATAAATTGTATATAGGAAAACAATTATTTTCTATATGTCCAAATGCCAGCCGCAGACAGCCGCAGCGCCAAAAAAGATACGACGGAGCCGTCCCATAAGATATAGCAAAGCCGTCTCATAAGATACATTAGAGCCGCCTCATGAAATACGTCAGAGACGCCTCATGAAATCGTTGAAAGCCTTTCATAAATCAGCTATAATCAAGTTACAGCACACCCCGATTCCTATTTTCATTCTCGAAAGGAAGCTGCCATGACCAGCCGTTTTATCCAGAAGCTTCAAATCCACTGGGACCGGATCGGCCCCGATTCCTACCTGCGGGACATCCCGGCCTTCAATAGCCTGGAGCAGCTTGAATTTTCCAGAAACATCACCTTCTTCGTGGGGGAAAACGGCACCGGAAAATCCACGCTTCTGGAGGCAGCCGCTGTGGCCTATGGCTTCAATCCGGAGGGTGGAACCCTGAACTACCGCTTTTCCACCTTTGACGACGTGTCGGAGCTTGGCAGCGCCCTGACGCTTTCCAGGGGCTTTCGCCGCCCGGCCTCCAGTTACTTTTTTCGGGCGGAGAGTTTTTTTAATGTGGCCAGCAAGGCGGAGGATTACCGGGAGTTTACGCCAAAGGAAATCTTTTATGCCCGCTATGGCGGGAAGTCTCTCCATGAGCAGTCCCATGGTGAAAGCTTTCTTTCCTATTTTCTGTCCTTCGAGGGACCGGGGCTTTATCTCATGGACGAGCCGGAGGCCGCCCTGTCGCCCCAGCGCCAGCTGACGCTGCTGATCCAGCTTGTAAAAATGGCGGAACATGGCTCTCAGTTCCTGATCGCCAGCCATTCGCCGATTCTCCTGGGGATTCCGGGAGCGCAGATTCTGTCCTTCGACGGCGGGCAGGTTCATGAGTGCGCCTACGAGGAGACGGAAAGCTATGAGATCACGGAAATGTTCATCAATCACCGAGAAGCCCTGCTGAACCGGCTGCTGGATGAGTAGGAAAAGGGCTTCCGCCTTCCGCATTTCTCATATTTATTCACTATATATTGCATATTATTCATTTTTATCTGCATAAGCACCAAGAAAATCTCACGTATCATTTATAAATATGTATAAAATTCCGCTTGCAACTTGCCGGAAGATGATGTATATTTATGTTCAGCTGAATACGGGCGCCCGCCTGTCCTTTGGGGCCGGGCCCGCGCTTTTAATATTGAGGAGGAATCTGAAGATGAAAGAAAAAGTCGTACTCGCCTATTCCGGCGGACTGGACACCACAGCCATCATCCCGTGGCTGAAAGAGAATTTTGGCTATGAAGTGATCTGCTGCTGCATCGACTGCGGCCAGGGAAACGAGCTGGACGGCCTGGACGAGAGAGCCAAGCTTTCCGGCGCATCCAAGTTATATATCGAGGATCTGGTAGACGAATTTGCCGACAACTACATCATGCCCTGCGTAAAGGCTGACGCAGTATACGAGAACAAGTACCTGCTGGGAACCTCCATGGCCCGGCCGGCCATCGCCAAGAAGCTGGTGGAGATCGCCAGAAAGGAAGGGGCTGTCGCCATCTGCCACGGCGCCACCGGAAAGGGCAACGACCAGATCCGCTTCGAGCTGGGCATCAAGGCGCTGGCTCCGGACATCAAAATCATCGCTCCCTGGCGGATGACCGATATCTGGACCATGCAGTCCCGCGAGGATGAGATCGCCTACTGCGAGAAGCACGGCATCCATCTTCCGTTCTCCACGGATTCCAGCTACAGCCGCGACCGCAACCTGTGGCACATCAGCCACGAGGGCCTGGAGCTGGAGGATCCGGCCAATGAGCCCAACTACGAGCATCTGCTCGTCTTAAGCGTGACACCCGAGAAGGCCCCGGACGAAGGCGAATATGTGACCATGACCTTTGAGAAGGGCATTCCCACCTCCATCAACGGCAAAAAGATGAAGGTTTCCGATATTATCCGGGAGCTGAACGTCCTGGGCGGAAAGCACGGCATCGGAATCGTGGACATCGTGGAAAACCGCGTGGTAGGCATGAAGTCCCGGGGCGTCTATGAGACGCCGGGCGGAACCATCCTGGTGGAGGCGCACCGCCAGCTGGAGGAACTCGTTCTCGACCGCGCCACCATGGAGACGAAAAAAGACCTGGGCAATAAATTCGCCCAGATCGTATACGAAGGAAAATGGTTCACCCCGCTGCGCGAGGCCATCCAGGCATTTATGGATGTGACCCAGGAATACGTGACCGGAGAAGTGAAGTTCAAGCTCTACAAGGGCAATATCATCAAGGCCGGAACCACCTCTCCCTACTCCCTGTACAACGAGTCCCTGGCTTCCTTCACCACCGGCGACCTGTACGACCACCACGACGCAGACGGCTTCATCACGCTGTTTGGCCTGCCCTTGAAGGTACGCGCCATGAAGATGGCAGAGGTGAAGGCCGCGCAGAAGGAGAACTAGGATTGACCCTATATCGCAATTAAATTTCTCTTCATCTGTAAGAAGAAGGATAGAAAATCGGCGGGACAGCCCTAACCCGGGCTGCCCCGCCTTACTGTTTACCTTACTGTTTATCGGAAGCATCTCTCTTCCATCTCTGTCTTAAGTTACAAGGAGGATCCCTTTTGGATGGCCCATCTTCTGCAAAATATTCTTTCTAATGCTCTTTCTCCTGCTGGAGCTTATTTCCGAATTTTCTGCTGATCGACACGACCACGCCGCTCAAGGCCAGCAGAGCCAGGGCGTTGGGAATCACCATCAGGCCGTTAAAGAAGTCAGCCAGCTCCCAGACCAGATCCACCTTCAGCGTGGAACCCACAATGATGAAGCCTGCCACAATCACGGAGTAGACCTTGCAGGCCTTCTTTCCAAAGAGATACCGCACATTGATCTCGCCGAAGAAGTGCCAGCCCAGGATCGTGGAGAAGGCGAAGAAAAGCAGGCAGACCGCCACGAAAATATCTCCAAAGCCGCCGAAATTGCTGACAAAGGCTTCCTGGGTCAGGGCGATTCCGTCCTTCCCGGTGGCCATCGCGCCGGAGGTCAGAATCGTAAACACCGTCAGGTTCAGCACCACGAAGGTGTCGATAAATACGCTGATCATGGCCGTCAGACCCTGCTCGTGAGGATTCTTCGCGGCAGCGCGGGCATGGGCGTGGGGCGTGGAGCCCATACCTGCCTCGTTGGAAAACAGGCCTCTTGCGATACCGTAGCGGATAGCTTCCCGGACCGTGATGCCGGCCGCGCCGCCAAGAATGGCCTTAGGGGCAAAGGCTCCCACGAAAATCATTTTCAGCGCGCCCGGAAGAGCCGTGATATTCATGCCAATCAGCACCAGGCTTCCCACGATATAGACAGCCGCCATGATCGGCACCATCTTCTCCACCACTGCCGCCAGGCGCTTGGTTCCGCCCACAAAAATGAACACGGCAAAGACTGCCAGCAGAATTCCGATGGCCACCGGGGGGACATTGATATTCCGCGCCGCAAACACCTCTGCAAAGGCGGCTCCGATGGAATTGGACTGTACCATATTTCCCATAAAGCCCAGAGCCAGAATGATAAAGACAGCAAAGATCACAGCCAGAACCCTGCCAAAGGTTCCCTTAAAGGCCTGGCGGATATAATACACCGGGCCGCCTGTCACCTCGCCCTCCACCGTCGTCTTATATTCCTGGGCCAGCACCGCCTCCCCGTAGATGGTCGCCATACCGAAAAAGGCGCTGAGCCACATCCAGAAAATGGCGCCCGGGCCGCCGGATACCAGCGCCGTAGCGGCGCCCGTCAGGTTGCCCGTGCCCACCTGGGCCGCGATAGCTGTCGCCAGGGACTGAAAGGGCGTCATCTCGCCGTGCTCCCGCTTCTCGCCGTTCATCCGGAAATGCCCGAACACCAGGCGCAGGCCCTCTCCAAATTTTCTTACCTGAATAAATTTCAGACGGATCGTGAAATAGATTCCCGTCCCGCACAGAATGATCAGGAGGCCTATGCTCCACATCCAGTCGTTTACCGCTGTTACCACATCCAACAACATTCTTTTTCCCTCTTTTCATATATTCATATGCTTTCCGCGCCGGGCATGAGAGACTGGCTGTCAGTCCAAAAAGCCCATTCCAGCACAAAAATAAAGAGCCGATATCATATCAGCTCCTCCAAAGAGTAGAACATCTGCATTTTCAGCCCTGTCCTTTTGCCTGAGAGATAGACAGAAAAAGCCGCCGGGAGCCTGTCCGCTCCCTGACCCTTCCTGTGTTACACCTTCGGCGCTCATTTACTGAGACTCTCCAGAGTTTGCCGCCTTCTTTTGACGGCAGGAATTATCATAGCATATTTCCCTTTCCGTGGCAACTGCTTTTTCCCGGGAAACATAAATTTCCGGGAAACATAAATTTCCCCGGGCGTGCGGCGGCATATGCCGTCTGTCCGTCCAGGGAAAGCTTACAATCCCAAAATACAATCTCAGAATCTAAATTCAGATAACCTCCTTCAGCTCCTGCTCCCGGAGGCGCTCCGCACAGCCCATGATCTCCCGGACGCTCACGCCGTCCACGTACCGCTGGTACAGCGGGAGAACCAGATCCAGAAGCGGGCTGTCCTTCTCCAGATCAGAGATCATGCTCAGCACCTGACGGGCCTCCTTTACGCACTGCTGCGCCCCCGCCTCCCGGATATATTCGTAGACCGCTCCCGCCGTGCCGACGCTGATGAAGACAGGCTGGACGCCGTGCTCCAGGCAGAGCAGTGAGGAGCCAATCAGCCGGTCCGTATGGGAGAGCTTGCGTTTCGGATCGCCGCCCACCCGGGCGCAGGTATCTTTAAGCGCCTGGTTCTTGAAGCGGGAAAGCAGATCCTGGAAATGGCGGACCAGAAGCTCCACAGGCATCTGGTAGGCCTTCGACAGAGCCAGCGCGCTCTCCAGCATGGCGTTCTGGACGATATTCTGGATGCAGGAATCCTCGATGGCCTCGTAGATGTATTCCCGGTGGGTATAAAGCCCCAGATAGGCGCAGACCGCATGGCCCATATTGTGCACATACAGCTTTCTTCGGATGTAATAGTCAAAGGGCTCATAGGGCACCATATTCTTGATTTCCGGAATTTCGCCGCGGAAGGCTGCCTTGTCCACCGGAAGGAAACCGTACCGCTCCACGCAGACGCGCAAAGGATTCCCGGCCTTCATTTCCTCTGTCTGAACCGGAACCATCCGTCCGATGGAGGCCTCCACCAGCCCGATATTCTCATCCAGCCAAGCTGCCTCTTCTTCCGTAAGCTCTGCCTTCAGCAGCTTTTCCAGAACCTTATTGGCGTCCACCAGGTTTTCGCAGATGATGATGTTGAGCGGGCCGCCCTGCCGCGCCCTTCTCCTGCGGATTCCCTCCGCCAGATTCGGCACGATAAATTTCAGCACATTGACGCCCACGGCAGTGGCCATGACGTCTGCCTCCGCAATCGCCTCTGCGGCCGCTTCCCGGTCATTCCCGTTTACCGCCCGGACATGCTCCACCTCGATATCCTCATGGCCCTCGTTGGACACAATCCGCACCGGATACCGCCCATCCCGGTTCAGTCCGTCGATGACCGGCTGCGCCACATCGATAAAGGTTACCTCATAGCCCGACATGGAAAACAGCATTCCGATAAAGCCCCGGCCGATATTGCCGCCGCCATACATGACTGCTTTCATTTCTTTCCAATCCTTCTTTCTCGTCCGTTATTTCAGGCCGCACGCTGGCCGGCAGCCG
>CALWQJ010000129.1 GCA_944383645.1 uncultured Merdimonas sp. | reverse complement strand
GGGGCCCTGGCCCTTTATCTGGAGCCCAGGCGGGCCTTCTTAAACGACATTAACCGGGAGCTGGTGCATACCTACACCGAGATCCGGGATCACCTGGATACGCTTCTGGTGCTTCTGGATTCCATGGACAAGGTTACCTGCACGAAGGAATATTACTATGAGATGCGCAGCCGCTACAATGAAAAGCTGCGCCTCGGGGATTACGATCCGGAGATGGCGGCTCTGTTTATCTATCTGAACAAGCACTGCTTCAACGGCCTGTACCGGGTGAACACCCAGGGCGAGTTCAATGTGCCCTGGAATCAGAAGCAGCTGGTACGCTCCATGGACATGGAAAATATCAAGCGGATATCCGCTTTCCTGAAATCGGTAACGCTCACCTGCCAGGATTTTGAGGCGGCTCTGGAGGGGATTCAAGAGGGGGATTTCGTCTATTTCGACAGCCCCTACGCGCCCTTAAATCCTGCTTCCTTTGATTCCTACACCAAGGAGGGCTTCGCGGAAGAGGAGCACCGCCGCCTGGCCGGCCTGTTTCGCCGCCTGGCGGAAAAAGGCGTATACTGTATGCTGACGAACCACAATACGGAGCTCATCCGGGAGCTGTACGACGGCTTCCTGATCGAGGAAATCGACGTGCGCCGGGCTATCAACTCCGATCCGAAGAAGCGGACCGGCAAGGAGGTCATTATCCGCAGCTACGGAGAGGCCGTAAAGGATACGGAGCATCCGGCATGAAGG
This sequence comes from uncultured Merdimonas sp., assembly GCA_944383645.1. Taxonomy (GTDB): domain Bacteria; phylum Bacillota; class Clostridia; order Lachnospirales; family Lachnospiraceae; genus Laedolimicola. The sequence continues at coordinate 6,802 of CALWQJ010000129.1, read as the reverse complement.
CGGTTCTGGACGAGGAGCTTATTTATGAGATCCTGTCCGTGGTGGAGGAAATCCCGGAAGGAAACGTGGCTACCTACGGGCAGATCGCCCGCCTCATCGGCCGGGAGCGGAATTCCCGGCTGGTGGGAAAGGTCCTGAGCATGGCGGAATACTATGGAAGCTATCCCTGCCACCGGGTGGTGAACCACGCGGGCAGACTGGTGCCCGGCTGGCGGGAGCAGGAGGAGCTTCTGGCAGACGAGGGCGTGGAATTAAAAGGAAACGGCTGCGTGGATCTGAAGAAATATCAGTGGGAGTGCTGAAGGCAGAGCGGGGGAGACGGTCTGAAGGGATCGTCTCTTTTTCTATGGGCTCATTTTCCTGTTCACAGGATGGAGATAGGCTGCATACCTTAGTCTTGAAGAATGTACTTTCAGTTGATAAGGAGATTGTATGGCGACAAAAATCGTAGTAGACGCCGGACATGGCGGAAGCAATCCGGGAGCCACCTACCAGGGCCGCCGGGAGAGCGACGACGCCCTGCGCCTTGCCATGGCGGTAGGGCAGATTCTGGAGGAAAACGGCTACGACGTCATTTACACGAGAACCTCGGATGTGAGCCAGTCCGTCGGGCAGAAGGCAGCTATCGCCAACGAGGAAGGGGCGGATCTCTTCGTCTCGATCCATCGGAACGCGGCGGAGTACCCCGGAAAATACAATGGCGTCCAGACCCTGATCTATGACGATTCCGGCATCAAGAAGGAAATCGCCCAGAACATCAACGCGAACCTGGAGCGCCTGGGCTTCCGGAACGCCGGGATCAGCATCCGGCCCAACCTGGTGGTACTCAACAGCACCCAGATGCCGGCCCTCCTGGTGGAGGCAGGCTTCATCGACAGCGACAAGGATAACCAGCTTTTCGATTCCCGTTTTCAGGCTATGGCCCAGGGAATCGCGGACGGCATCATGGAGACACTGGAAAACCAGAATGTATCAGGAGGAGGAAATATGAACGGAAACTCTATGGGAAATGGAATGGGAAACAATGCCGGAAACGGGATGGGAGGCGGACATAACTGCCCCGTATGCCCCTCCATGCCGGAGGACGGCGGACAGGAGGAGCTTTACCGGGTGCAGGCAGGCGCCTTCCGCGACCGGCAGAACGCTGACAATCTTTTGAGCCTTTTGGAAAATGATGGCTTCCCGGCCTACATCATCTATCAGGACGGTCTGTACAAGGTACAGGTAGGCGCTTACGCCCGCTTGAGCAACGCCATCGCCATGGAGCGGGAGGTGCGCCAGAAGGGCTACAATACTTATATCACCACCTGAGCTTAAACTGTAAAAAACTTCCTTTTGAAAGAACAGAGCCGGCGTACCAGAGGCACAATATGCTCTTGGTACGCCGGCTTTCTGCAGTCACGCGCTCTTTTGCCGGATCTGCAATCCATGTTTTTAATTTCCGTCTTGTGCAAACAAAAAAGATCGTGTATAAATAAATGGAAAATGTGCAACAGAAAGGGTTTGTATAGAATGAAAGCAAAATGCGCGGTGATCACGGGGGCTTCCCGTGGAATCGGGGCCGCCGTGGCAGAGCGGTTCGCGGCCGGGGGCTGGAGCCTGGCGCTTTCCTGCCGCCGCTCGGCCGAAAGGCTGGAGGAGCTGGCGGCCCGGCTGCGAAGAGAGTACGGCGTCCAGTGTCTTACGTATGCCGGAGACATGGGGGACGAGGCCTGCGTCCGGGAATTTTTCCGCCAGGCGGAAGGAGCCTTTGGCGGCGCGGACGTGCTGGTGAATAACGCCGGGATTTCCCGGGTGGGGCTTCTGCAGGATATGCCCCTTAGCGAATGGGAGGAGCTGATGCGGACGAATGTGACCTCCGTTTTCCTGTGCACCAGGGCTGCCCTTCCCTTTATGATCCACCAGAAATCTGGCTCCGTCATCAATATTTCCTCGGTCTGGGGCTGCGTGGGGGCCTCCTGTGAGGCGGCCTATTCGGCCTCTAAGGGAGCGGTAAACGCCTTTACGCAGGCCATGGCGAAGGAGCTGGCCCCAAGCGGCGTCGCGGTGAACGCGGTGGCCTGCGGCGCGATTGATACGGAGATGAACGCCTGCTTTACCACCGAGGAGCGGGAGGCCATCGCGGAGGAGATTCCGGCGGGCCGCTTCGGGCTTCCGGCAGAGGCGGCAGAGCTGGTGTGGGCGCTTGCGGCCCAGCCCCCCTACCTGACGGGACAGATCATCCGCCTGGACGGCGGCTGGATCTGAATTTCATGCTCTAAACCTATGAAAAAGCTTTGCCGCCGGGAACGGCGGCGGGAGGGAGATACGTTATGAAAATTATCAAACAGTTTGGGATTATCTTTTCCCTGTGCTGGCTGGCCACGGTGATCGAGGGCCTTTTGCCTATCGCGTTTCCGGCCAGCGTCATTGCTATGCTGCTGCTTCTTGTCTGCCTGCTTGCAGGCGTGCTGAAAATTGATCATATTCGGGAAAAGTCCGATTTCCTGCTGGCGAATATGGCCTTCTTTTTTATTCCGGCGGGCGTCAATGTGATCAACTATCTGGACATCCTGAAGGAAAACTGGCTGCCCCTTCTTCTGATCTGCGTGATTACGACGGTAGTGACCTTCGCGGCCACTGCTTACAGCGTCCGGCTGGTGATGCGTCTGCTGGCCGGGAAGAAAGGAGCGGAAAAATGAGTAATATGAGCGAGGCCTTTGCCTCTCCGTTTTTCGGAATTGCCTTAAGCATCCTGGCCTTCTGGCTGGGAACCCTGATCCAGAAAAAACTGAAATCCGTGATTTTTAACCCGCTGCTGATCGCGATCCTTCTGACGTCGGCTGTGCTGCTGGTGTTTGACATTCCCTACGAGAGCTACAATGAGGGCGGGGCGGTGATCAACATGTTCCTGACTCCGGCCACGGCCTGCCTGGCAGTCTCGATTTATACAAAAATCCAGATCCTGAAGAAGAACAGCATTCCGATCCTGGCGGGCTGTACGGTAGGCTCCCTGGCGTCTATGGGCAGCGTCTGGCTGCTCTGCCGGCTGTTTGGCCTGGATGACGCCATGACGGCGTCCCTGATCCCGAAGTCGATCACCACTCCTATCGCCATGGGGGTCTGCGAGGCCCACGGCGGTATCGTGCCGGTGACGGTGATCGCCGTGATTTTCACGGGAATCCTGGGAAGCATCCTGGCGCCCTTCCTCATCCGCCTGTTCCGGGTGGAGGATTCCATGACCGCAGGCCTGGCCATCGGCGCCTGCAGCCATGCGGTGGGCACCTCCCGCGCCCTGGAGCTGGGAGAGACGGAGGGTGCTATGAGCGGTCTGGCCATCGGCGTCTGCGGGATTATTACGGTACTCGTGTCTATGGTGCTTTTGCCATAAGAAAGCCTGGACAATATTTATGTATAAATTTGTATCTAAAGGACACAGAGATCTCACAGTTCGGATACAGAAAAATCACAGCTTCTACAAAGTTCAAACACAAAATTCCTGTATCATAAAATAGAAAAAGCTGGAAGGACAAAGCCTGGTCTGCATGAATAGGGAAGCATGCCGGCCAGGCCTGGTGTTTGCCGGTACAGTATGCGTGTATAGGAGGAGTTTAAGAGTGAAGCTGTGGGAAATCCGGGCGTCCAAAGCCTGAGAAAGAAGAAAAACAGAAGAAGGAGGAGCAAAAGGAAACACAACTGATTCGTACGTGTCTGAAAGAGGAGGAGACGAAGCGGAAGAACAGTTTTTTGAGTTTTTTCCAGGGTCTGAAAAGGAAGGCAGGAAAAGCGGCGGGGCGCATCGGCCGTTTCGCGAAAAAGCACAAAATACTGACCATATTGATTATTTTGATTTTAATTGCGGCTATTGCGGCCTCTGTGATTTTGCGTGGGATGGGGCGGCGTCCGCAGTTTGAGGAGACTATAACGGTGGAGACGGCCGCGATCGAGCGGATGGATCTGAGCAATTCCATCGGCGTGACGGGGACGCTTGCCACGGCAGAGGGCAGGACCGGAACCACAACTCTGGAAAACATCAAGGTGACGGATGTTTACGTGGAAGTAGGCGACGAGGTGCAGGAGGGCGATATCATCTGTACCTTTGATTCCTCCGATATCGAGAGCGCCCTGGCGGACGCGGAGAATAACTACGCGGTCAATCAGCAGCTGGACGCGCTGGAGAATTACGAGACAGAGTACGCGGATACGATTGAGGAGGCGGAAGATTCCCTGCAGGATGCCCGGGATACGCGGGACGCATATAAAAATGTGTATGAAAACGCGGCGGCAGAGGAAGAAGATGCTCTGAATACTTTGAATGAGGTAAAGAGCCAATACAATATGGAAAATTTGAAAAGCGTTTACGACAGCGCAAAGGAAGTGCTGAAAGAGGCACTGGAGCAGGAGCTGCGCGCGTCCTCGGAAAGCACGGCGTCAGGCGGATCTGGGGAGACAGAGGCTGAAGAAAGCGGAGCGCAGGAGCAGGCCCAGGAGGCGGAAGCCGCAGAGGAGAAGAGCGCAGAAGGTACAGCAGAGAAAGCATCGGAAGGCGCGGTGGAAAGTACGGCAGAAAGTACGGCGGAAAATACGGCAGAAAGCACACAGGAAAGTACTGCGGGTACAGAGAATACAGGAAATCAAGAAGTCCGGGATGGATACCAGATTCTTGATCTGGAGACCTATCTGAGCTCTATAACGGCGATACCAGACAGCTGCAGCGCTGCCTATGAGGATTATCAGTCTGCCAAGACAGCCTATGAATCGGCCCAGAAGGCCATAAGCGACGCTCAGGCAGCCTATGAGCAGGCTCAGGCCAATACTTCCTCAGCTTATGGGAATTACGAGCAGGCTCAGTCCCAGAAGGAAAGCGTCCAGGAGCAGCACGACGCCACGGTCGAGCAGGCCCAGGAAACCTATGAGAAGGCAAAGCTAGAGGATCAGCTGGTCAAGGAGGACGACGCCCGGAACCAGATTGAGCAGTATGAGGAGCAGCTGGAGGACTGCACGGTGTACGCCTCTATGACCGGAACCATTACAGCGCTGAACGTGGAGGCGGGCGGCGTCTTCACAGGCGGATCGATTTATGAGATCCAGGACGTCCACAATTTCATCGTGGAGGCTACGGTGGATGAGTATGACGTGGTAGACATCGAGGAGGGACAGACGGCCTATGTGGTCACCGATTCCCTGGGTGACGAGGAGCTGGAGGGCGTGGTGACCTACGTGTCCCCGGTGGGAACCAGCGGCCAGACCATGGGCTCTGCCAGCGGCACCGCTTCCTACGAGATTCAGATTACCATCAACGAGCCCCAGGAGAAGCTGCGCTCCGGCATGACCGCCTCTGTCAGCATCGCTCTGGAGGAGAGCAAAGACACGCTGGCTGTGCCCTACGACTGCGTACAGACGAACGAGGCGGGGGAAAGCGTCATCTATGTGGAGGATAACGGAGAGCGAAAAGAGATCGCGGTGGAGACCGGGATCGAGACGGACTACTATATCGAGGTCATAAGCGATGAGATTTCGGAGGGAATGACGGTTTACCTGAATACGCCTCTTCTGCAGAGCGGCGGCGCGGGAGCGCTTCCAGACGCCAGCCAGACAGGAGAAGAGGGAACGATGGAATTTGACTTTGGCGGCGGAATGCCCTCCGGCGGTGGAATGCCCTCGGGCGGCGGAATGCCTTCCGGCGGCCCATCAGGCGGCGGTATGCCTTCCGGCGGCCCATCAGGCGGCGGTATGCCGGGCGGCTTTTAAGAAGCGGCAGGAGGTGAGCACAGCGTGAACGGACTTGGAACGCCCGCCCTGGAGCTTGCGGGCAGAAATATCATTGATCTCCATGGAATTGTCAAACGCTTTTATATCGGCCAGCCCAATGAGCTGGAGATCCTGCACGGCATCGATCTGACGGTAAAGGAAGGGGAATTTGTCTCCATCGTAGGCGCCTCCGGCTCCGGGAAAACGACGCTGATGAATATCATCGGCGTCTTGGACCGGCCCACGGAAGGGGATTACATTCTGGACGGCGTAGACGTGGGAAAGGCAAAGGACAGGGAGCTTTCTGGCATCCGCAACCAGAAGATAGGCTTTGTATTCCAGACCTACAACCTCATCAGCCGCACCAGCGCCCTGCGAAACGTGGAGCTGCCGATGATGTACGCGGGCGTCGGGAAAAAGGAGCGGATAGAAAGGGCGAAATATTATCTGGAAATGGTAGGCATGCAGGACCGCATGAGCCACAGGCCGGATGAACTCTCAGGAGGCCAGAAGCAGAGGGTTTCTATCGCCCGGGCCATGACGAACGATCCGTCGATCATTCTGGCAGATGAGCCCACCGGAGCTTTGGATTCCAAAACCGGCCGGAAAATCATGGATATTTTCCACCAGTTAAACCGGGATCAGGGAAAGACCATCGTGCTGATCACCCACTCCAACGAGCTGGCGGAGGAGACGGAGCGGATCATCACCCTGAAGGACGGGGAGATCATCGGGGAAAGGAGGGGAAGCTTCGCATGCTGCTAGGAGAAAATATCCTGCTGGCCTTAAGCGGCCTGCTGGCAAATAAAATGCGGGCTCTGTTGACGATGCTTGGCATCATCATCGGAATCTCCTCGGTGATCGCGATCATGAGCGTGGGAAATTCCATCAGCAGCTCCGTCACCAGCTCCATGGAGGATATGGGCGTCAACAACATCACCCTGGGTGTCTCCCGGAAAAGCACGGACGATACGGTGACCTCTGACGGCCGGGTGTTCGCGGGAATTTCCCGCGGCAGCGAGATGGAGGACGGAGATTACATCACGGATGAGATGCTGGAGGAGATGGAGAC
>CALWQJ010000128.1 GCA_944383645.1 uncultured Merdimonas sp. | reverse complement strand
ACTGTTCTTTCGTCATGCACACAACCTCCCTGCCTTGAAAGGCTTCTTTACTTTCACTTCTCTTATGGCAGGAATCAAGGCGGTTAAGCCTTCATGGGCTTAACCGCCTCTACAAAAAAACAGGTGTCCATTCTTTCACCTGCTCCTCCCTTACTGTATATACATTTCCCTCTTTCTTCTGTGTATCGTGTGGTTATCCTCTGCTCCTTTCCAACTCCATACACGCAAAACACACTCTAAGCTATCCTACAGTTTACGTCCATGATCAGAAGCTTCGTCTGGTGGGAAAGGGCCGCCGCAATCGAAAGCTTCATCTTCATGCCTCTGGAAAAGGTCTTCACGATCTTCTTTTCCGGCAGCCCGAACCGCCGACAGTAATCCAGGAATTTCCCGCTTTCCCAGCTTCGGAAAATGCTGCGCATAATCCGGTCCACATCCCTGATTTTCAGATTGTCCGGAAAATAACTCTCGTCAAACACGACTCCAATCTGTTCCTTGATCTCCGGATACTCCGCTCCGTCTTCCCTTCCCAGCAGGCGGACGCTCCCCTCATCCCTCCGGATCAGATTAAGCACCGCCTTCATGGTCGTACTCTTCCCGGCGCCGTTTTCCCCGATAAAACCCACGATGGAGCCCGACGGCACCGCAAAACTCACATGATCCAGGGTAAATCCCGGATAACGCTTGGTAAGTCCCTGCACTTCCACTGCATATTCCATAATCACATCTCCTCAAACAGAAGCCGGAGGATCTCCAAAACCTCCTGCTCCTCCATGCCGCACTGCCTGGCCGCGTCCACCGCGGCCTGCAGATGGCCCTCCACGGCTTTCAGCCTCTCTTCCCGGACGAATTCCTGATCCGCCTCCCGGACAAAGCTGCCCTTTCCGACGACAGTAGTGATAAAGCCGTCCCGCTCCAGCTCCTCATAGGCCCGCTTCGTGGTAATCACGCTGATCCGCAGCTCCTTCGCCAGAAGGCGCATGGAGGGCAGCGGATCCCCGGGCTTTAGGGTGCCGTTCATAATCATGCCCTTGATCTGGGCCGTAATCTGCTCATAGATGGGCCTGCCGCTTGAATTGCTGATAATAATGTCCATAGCTTCTTTTCCTCATTCTGCGCATATAAGGTTTTGACATACAACAAGCCAGCTGAAAATCCTAACCTGTTATATTTTATATAATGTATATATCATATATATACATTATAGTCAAGCTTCTTCTGCGAATTTTAAGAAATTAAAAAAGGGCATCCAAAAAACGAATGCCCTTCCTCTTTTCTTCTGTCCTAAGACAGAAGCTGTATTTTATTGGTATATGCCAGCCTAATAGCAGCGCCGCACAGAAAGAATCGTCCGGTACGTCGCCGTTCCTGTCTTGATACCAGTCTTCTCCGTGCTGGCGTGTACGATCCTGCCTCCGCCCAGGTAAATCGCCACATGTCCGTCATAGCAAATCAGGTCGCCCGCCTGCGCCTCGGAATAACTTACCGCACGTCCAACGGAACGCTGGCCTGCGGAGCTGTGCGGAAGGGAAATGCCAAAATGAGCGAACACGGACATGGTAAAGCCCGAACAGTCCGCGCCATTCGTCAGGCTTGTCCCACCATATACATAGGGATTCCCCACAAACTGCAGCGCGTAATTGGCAATCGCCACGCCTGTGGAGCTGTCCCCTGACACCGAAATGCCGGAGCCTGAACTGCCGGACGAGCCGCCGGAAGGCTTCTTCCCGGAACTGCCGGATGAAGACGAGCCTGAGCCCACTTCAGCTGTCTCCTGAGCAGCCTTTTCCTTCGCGATGCGCTCTGCCTCCAGCCGCTTCAATTCCTTCTGCTGCTTCTCCAGCTGCTTCCGGAAGGTGGACGCCTGCGCCTGGGCATTGGCCAGCTGGGTCTCATAATCCGACTCCTCCGCCTTCTTCTGCTCCAGGGACGCCTCTACGTTCGCCTGCTCTTCCTCATACTCCGCTTCCAGGGCTTCCATATCTGCCTTTTCCTGCTCCAGCTGATCGAGAAGCTCTTCCACCTCCGCCTTGGTCTCCTGATACTCCTCCAGCATTTGGCGGTCCTTGGTCTGAATCTCTTTGGCGAAATCCGCCCGATTCAGGAAATCCGCAAAGCTGTCTGCCTCAAGAAAAAGCGTCAGGTAATCCATGTCGCCTTCCTCATATATGTACTGGATCCGAAGCTTCATAGCCTCGTACTGCTCTTCTTCCCTCTGCTTGGCAGCCTCATAATCTGTCTGCGCCTGAGCAAGTTCCTCTTCCTTCGCCGCCAGATCCGATTCCAAAAGCTCAATATTCAGCATCAGATTCACGAGATCAGAATTCAGGGAGTCAATTTCCGCCAAAACGCTGTCTCTCTGGCTCTCAATAGACTTCATCTCCTGATTGATGGCGTCCAGCTGCTTCTGGGTCTGTGCCTGCTGCTTCTTAATCTCTGATTCTGTGGCAAACGCCTCTATGGAAAAGATCATACTGGCCGCCAGCGCCGCGGCCAGAAGCTGCCGGCCGATTTTCCTGAATTTGTGCATGTAATTCTCTCCGCTCCGTTATAAATTCTATCCTGAGTTTTGATGTGACAATTTCCAAAGTTATTTCTATTATATCGGTTCATTCGTGCTTTTTCAAGAGAATTCGCAGGTTTTCTCCAGCCTTTATCTGCCAACAGTGTTACTATTTACAGCCGATTAAGAAAGGATAGCAGATGCGTCGTGCTCGCACGTAAGCAGCTGTTATCCTTTCTTAATCAGGACTGCAAAGCAGTCACCCCACCCACATAAGCAGTCTTAGCTCCGTAAGGAGCGGGACTGGAGCCTCGAAGAGGCGACGAGTGCGCATGTGGGCGGGGTGGCTGTAAATAGTAACACCAGCACCATAATCCGCAGCCGCTTCAGAAAGGCTTCTTCACTTCGCCGTCCAGGTCCTTCCAGGTAAAGACCCCATCCTCCAGGATCAGGTATCCGTGCCAGCTGTTCTCCTTGGGAATGGAGACGGAGCCGGGATTGATATACGTATAGCTTTCCGTCTCGCGAAAGACCGGCACATGAGTATGGCCGTGCAGCAGGATGTCTCCCTTTTTCAGCATAGGAAGGTTCTTTTCATTAAATACATGGCCATGGGTGGCGAAAATCATCCGGCCGCCCAGATAGAGGATCGCATACTCTGCCATGATGGGAAATTCCAGCACCATCTGGTCCACCTCGGTGTCGCAGTTGCCCCGCACGCAGAGGATGTCCTGCTTTCTAGGATTCAGCATGGCGATGACCTCCTTGGGCGCGTAATCCTTCGGCAGATCGTTGCGGGGGCCGTGGTAGAGAATGTCCCCCAGAAGCAGCAGCTTCTCTGCCTCTTCCCTGTCGTAAGCCTCCAGCATCTTCCTGCAGTAATAGGCAGATCCATGGATATCGGACGCAATCATCAGTTTCATCTACTCTTCCTCCAGACTTTTCAGAATATCTTTGTAATCGCTGGAAAGAACGCCTTTGTTCCTGGCCTTCTTCATCAGCAGCTTTACCTGGCCCTTCGCCTTGGTGGGACTTTGCAGAATGCCCGCGCCGCCCACGCAGCCGCCGGGGCATCCCATGCCCTCCAGAAGATAGCCGTCGTAGGTGCCTTTCTTCGCTTCGTCCAGCATGGCTCGGCATTCCCGCAGGCCCTCCGCGTTCATGACCCTGACCTCCCGGGAGGGGTCGAGCTCCTTGATGCAGTTCACCACGGCGCTTGCCACGCCGCCGCTGACCGCGAAGCCCCGCCCGTCGGCGCTGGAGCCGGAAAGCTCATCCGCCCCGGTAATCTGGGCGAAGTCTACGCCCTTGGCCTCAAACATACCCATGACCTCCTCGAAGGTCAGCACAAAATCCACATCGCTTCGGATGTCGGCCCGGCTGGCCTCCAGCTTTTTGGCGGAACAGGGGCCGATGAAGACCACCTTGCAGCCGGGATGCTTTTTCTTAATCAGGCGGCCTGTCAGAACCATAGGCGTCAGGGCCATGGAAATGCACTTCGCGAAATCCGGATAGAGCTTTTTCGCCATCTCCGACCAGGCGGGGCAGCAGGAGGTTCCCATAAAGGGCAGCTTGTCCGGCACCTCCTCCATGAAATCATGGGCCTCCTCGATGGTACACAGATCCGCGCCCACCGCCACCTCGATCACGTCCTCAAAGCCCAGAAGCTTAAAGGCCTCCCGCACCTTCTCCGGCGGCAGCTCCTTGCCCCACTGGCCCACGAAGGCCGGGGCCAGGGCCGCGTACACCGGCGTGTCGCTTTTGATGGCGTGAATAGTCTGGAAAATCTGGCTCTTGTCCGCGATGGCTCCGAAGGGGCAGTTCACCAGGCACATGCCGCAGGATACGCATTTCTCATAATCAATGTCCGCCCGGCCCAGCTCATCCGTGCGGATAGCGTCTACGCCGCAGGCCTTCGCGCAGGGGCGCTCCAGCTTCATAATGGCCCCATAGGGGCAGGCCGAAATGCAGCGGCCGCACTGAATGCATTTCTCCGGATCGATCACCGATTTCCCGTCCACGATGGAAATGGCGTCCTTCGGGCAGACCTCCCTGCAGGGATGAGCAAGACACCCCTGGCAGGAATCCGTCACCCGCACCTCGTTTTCCGGGCAGGCATGGCAGGCAAACTTGATGATATTCACCAGGGGCGGATCGTAGTATTTCTCCGCGATGGCGCTCTCCTCGATGCCCTGGGAGACCGGCGCGTGCTCGGTCATCTTCCGCAGGGGCAGGCCGATGGCCAGGCGGAGCCGCTCCTCCACGATCGCCCGCTCCAAAAATACGCTCTCCCGGTAGGTCGCCACCTCGCCCGGGATGATTTTATAGGGAAGGTTGATAATCCGCGAATAATCTCCGCCCTCATAGGCCAGACGCGCCACCTCCGTAAATACCTTCTGCCTGATCTCGACTATGTTGGTGTAGATTCCTCTCATCCGTCTCTCCTCACATATTTTATCATGCTCATGGCCGCCTTCGCGCCCTCGCCCACCGCCGTGGAAATCTGCAGAAGGCCGCCTGTGCAGTCTCCCGCCGCGAAAAGCCCCGGCACATTGGTCGCCATAGTCTCATCCACCTGGATGCTTCTTCCGTCCGTAAGCGCTCCCACCTTCCGGGCCAGATCCACAGCCCCGGCGCTTCCTAAGGCCACGAAAAGCCCGTCAGCCGGAAGCCTTTCTCCGTCCGCAAAGGTGACGCCCGTGACCGCTTCCTCTCCGTCCACAGAGCGGATTTTCTTCGTGATCACCTGCACGCCCTCCGGAACCTTTGCTTTCAGCTCCTTTCCATCGGTCAGAAGCGCAGCGGAGCCTGCCACCGGCAGGAGCTGGGCAAGCTCATGAACCGCGTACTCCTCATTTCCCAAGACGGCGACTTTGCGCCCCCGGTAGAAAAAGGCGTCGCAGATGGCGCAGTAGCTGACGCCGTGGCCCTCCAGCCGGGACAGGCCTTCGATATCCGCCTTTTTTCTGGAAGTTCCGGTAGCCAGAAGCACCGCCTTCGCCCGGTAGCTTCCTTCCCGGCCCTCCAGCGTAAAGTCCTGGTTCCAGGAAATATGGAAAATCTCATCCGTCACCAGATCCGCGCCCAGATTTTTCGCCTGGATCTTTGTATTTTCCACCAGCTCGCAGCCGGAAATGGGCTCTGCCAGCCCAAAATAATTTTCGATCCGATCCGCCTTCGCCAGGGCTCCCTGATCCTTTCCGATCACAAGGGTCCTTAAATTCGCGCGGCTGGTATAGAGGGCCGCCGACAGTCCCGCCGGGCCGTTGCCCACAATAATTACATCATATTCTGACATCGCTTCTACTCCCTGTCCTTAAATCCCAAGAAGCCGCTTTAAGCCGTCCTTGGACTGCAGGCCTACGGCGGAGGCAGCAATCCTGCCGTCCTTAAATACCAGCAGGGTCGGGATGCTCGCCACGCGGTATCTCTGCGCCAGGCTCATATTCTCATCTACATTAAGCTTTCCAAACTTGACGCCGCTAACCTCCTCCGCCAGCTCATCCACGATAGGCCCCTGCATCTGGCAGGGCCCGCACCATACGGCCCAGAAATCCACCAGCACCGGAACGTCCGCGTTCAGCACCTCTTCTTCAAAGTTCTGCTCTGTAATCTTTATCACTGCCATCTTCTCGTTTCCTCCTCTTCTTTTTTCTGTCAGGATCATGGATCCACTTTTTCTGCCAAGGCCACGGATTCACGGGTCTTACTTTACCATAGTTTTTCTGAAAAATCTACTCTCTGTCCTGCATCAGAAGCTTTACCAGCTCCGCCACGGTTTCGAGACCGGATACCGTGGTGTACTCTCCGCAGGAATGCACCTGCTCCATGGCGCTTGCCAGGACCAGGCCCTGGATGCCATGCAGGGAAAGATTGCTCTGATCGCTGCCTCCAAAGGTCGGCTCCAGGACGCCCGGAAGGCCGAGCTTTTCGCAGGCTCTGCGAAACCGGCTCACCGCCGGATGGCTCTCCGGCACCTGGTAGGCGTGAACGGGAACCGTATACGACACCTCGCAGCTTCCGCCCGCTTTTTCCGCCTCCTCCCGGAACAGCTCCTCAATGTTCTTCATCTGAGCGAGGGCACGCTCATGGGAATAGCTGCGCACCTCTCCCATCAGGAAGCAGGCGTCCGGCACGATGTTCGTCGCCTTCACGCCTCCCTCGATATGGCCGATATTTACGGTCATATCCTGCCCCACTCTTCCCAGTTCCATGCGCGCCACCGCCCGGGAAGCAGCCGCGATGGCATGGACGCCCTTCTCCGGCGCGAAGCCTGCGTGGGCCGCCTTTCCATGCACGGCGATCCGGAAATCCACCAGCGTCGGTGCCTGGTTCGCCGCCCTCCCCAGAGGGCCGCTTAGATCCAGGATATAGGATTCCTTTGCCCGCACCCTGGAAAAATCAAAGACCGCGCTGCCCTGCAGATGCCGTTCCTCCCCGATGAAAAAAAGAAGCTCCAGGCTGCGGCAGTCCTTTCCTTCTTCCTTAAGCTCCGCGAGGGCTTCCAGAAGCGCCGCCGTCCCTGCCATGCAGTCGGCCCCCAGTACCGTGTCCCCGCCGCTTTCTATCCTGCCGTCCCCGCGGAGCACCGCCCTTTTTCCCCGGGCCGGCTCCACCGTATCCATGTGGGTGGAAAAAAGAAGCGGTTCTCCGGGCAGGGTTCCCTCCCGGTACGCGTAGAGATTTCCTGCCGTCCCTCCATAATATTCTCCAGCCCCGTCTTCCGAAACCGCAAATCCCAGCTCTTTTAAGCGTCCCGCCAGTTCGTCCGCCATCCTTCTCTCGTCAAAGGATGGAGAATCTATGGAAACCAGCTCCTGAAACGTCCTTACCAGCCTGTCTGTGTTCATCTTCCCTGCACCTTTCGTTTCTCACATTTTCCTGCATATTCAGAATTCATAATTTCCATGAACCTGGTTTTATTATAGGCATTTTTTCTATACCTGTAAAGCATGGCGCAGAACAAAATCCCGTACCGGCGGAAGCCGCTCTCCGGTTCCAGCCTTCCTCTATAAAATTTAAGAATTTCTTCCATTGACTTTCTTGGTGCGCCGTGCTATTTT
>CALWQJ010000127.1 GCA_944383645.1 uncultured Merdimonas sp. | reverse complement strand
TGGTTAGAATAGTTAGAGCATTTCAGGAGGTGAGCGAATGCATTTTCAGGAGAGCGAAACCGTAGAGCTCAAGTCTGTCGTGGTGGATGATATAAAGAAAGAAATTATTGCATTTGCAAACTGTGAGGGTGGAAAGCTGTATATCGGCGTCCAGGATGATGGAACGGTGGTCGGACTGGATGACCCGGATGGAGCCGCTCTGCAGATCAGCAACATGGTGCGGGATGCTGTCAAACCGGATCTGACCATGTTCCTCCATTACGAAACCCTGAATGAGGACGGAAAGCAGATTATCGCCATCGACGTACAGCGGGGAACCGAACGCCCCTATTACCTTGCCAGGAAGGGCCTGCGCCCGGAAGGGGTTTTTGTCCGTCAGGGATATTCGTCCGTGCCGGCATCTAATACGGCAATCCGGCGCATGATTAAAGAAACCGACGGGGATCATTTTGAAGAAATGCGGTCCCTGGAGCAGAACCTGACCTTTGAAGCAGCAAAAAAAGAATTTTCCGAAAGAAATATCCGGTTTGGCGAAGCGCAGATGAAAACTCTGGGCCTTATGACCCATGACGGTATCTATACGAACCTCGGGCTTTTACTGTCCGATCAATGTGTGCATACCATCAAGGCCGCCGCTTTTGAAGGTACCACACCAAACAAATTTAAGGACAGGAGAGAATTTTCCGGTTCTCTGTTCCGACAGATGAATGAAGTCTATGATTATTTTGATTTCCGCAATCAGACCCATTCCACCTTTCAAAAGCTGAGGCGGATCGATCGACGGGATTATCCGGAGACGGCTGTCCGGGAGGCGCTTTTGAATTCGCTTGTACACCGGGAATATTCCTTCCGCGCCAGCACCCTGATCAGCCTTTACGCAGACCGGATTGAGTTTACTTCCATAGGAGGTCTTGTAAGCGGCGTTACTTTAAAGGATGTGATGATGGGAATTTCCGTGTGCCGAAATGTAAAGCTGGCAAATGTATTTTACCGTCTGGAGCTGATTGAAGCCTGCGGAACCGGAATCCTGAAAATCATGGAGGCTTATTCCGGGACCGGAAAAGAACCTCAAATCGAAACCTCCGACAACGCTTTCAAGATCACACTCCCCAATCTGAACGCGCATGCGGATCCGAATGAGCCCGGCGCCAGACAGAACGGTGGCAGTCCGGAAGAAGCGGTAATCGCTCTGGCAAAAAAACAGAATTCTTTCACAAGAAAGGACGTGGAGGAAGAGCTTGGCATCAGCCAGTCCACCTGCGGCCGGATGCTGAAGCAAATGGCGCAGCGCGGCCAAATCATTCAGGAGGGGAAAGGCAGAAATACCCATTACCTTCTTTTGTGATGCAGTCAAAGCCCCTGATACAAGACGGGACCCGGCGGACGACAAAAGCGGCGCCCTGCCTTCCGGCAGGGCGCCTGCTCCTTCAACCCCCGGCAGCCGCCGGGCTCTTACTCTTTTATGCCTCGTCCTCGATCATTTTAATGATCACCGGCTTCTGCTGGAGACCGGAAAGGCGCTTTACCTCCTGGCCGTCCTTTAAGAGAATCAGCGTCGGATATCCGGCCACGCCGTACTCCTCCACCAGCTCCTTACACTTATCGAAGTCGATTTTCATGATATTGACCTTATCGCCGCAGGTCTTGTCTACGTCCGCCAGCACGAAGGCCAGCATCTTGCAGGGTCCGCAGGTGGTAGAATAGAAATCTGCCAGCACAAGGCCCTTTCCCGCTTCCTGACGAAATTCTTCCTGTGTTACTTCCTTTAACATCGAAGCTTCCCTCCTTCTGTATCAGATCATTACTTCAGGTTCCTATTTCAGATTCTGGATATAGTGGGCCGCGCTCTGGGCCGCGATGGCTCCGTCGGCGCAGGCGGTGATCACCTGGCGCAGATTTTTCACGATGCAGTCGCCCGCCGCGTAGATTCCCGGCACCTTCGTGCGCATCTGCTCGTCGGCCTCCACGTAGCCCGCCGCGTTCAGGACGCCGAGTCCCCGGAAGCAGTCCGTAGCCGGGATCTGTCCGATATACTCAAAGGCCTGGACGCAGTCCACCTCTTTTTCTTCCCCGGTCGTCTGGTTTTTCAAGCGCACGCTGCGAAGTCTTCCGTCTCCGCAGAACTCGGACGCGTTCCAGTCCTCCAGGACGGTGACGTTTTCAAAGGAGCGGAGCTTGTCGCAGGCGATGGGATCCGCCTTCAGATAAGAGCGCACCGCCACGGTGACGGACTTCGCCAGCCCGGCCAGATAGATGGCCTCCTCCACCGCGGAATTGCCGCCGCCGAGCACTACCACGTCCTTGCCCTTGCAGGCCGCGCCGTCGCAGATGGCGCAGAAGCTGATGCCGTTTCCGATGTACTGATCCTCGCCGGGAGCCCCCAGCGTCCGGGAATTGGTTCCCGTGCACAGGAGCACCGCGCGGGCCGTATAGACCGCATCCTCCTCTTCGCAGAGGACCCTCTTCGTGCCGTCCTCCTCCACCCGGACCTCCTTCACTGTCTTATAGTCGAAGGGGACGCTCAGCTCCTGGGTGTGCTGGAACATCTGGATCGCCAGCTCCGCCCCGCTCACCGTGCCCACGCCAGGATAATTCTGAATCTCATTCGTATTGATAATCTTGCCGCCCGGCGCGAGCCGGTCCAGCATCAGTACGGACAGGTCGGCCCGGACCGCGTAAATGGCGGCTGTCATACCTGCCGGGCCGCTGCCGATAATCACCAAATCATAATCTGCCATAATTACGCCTCCGAAAATCAGCAGTGGATCTGAATTCCTGTGTCATACTTCTTGTCGTCTACAATCACACGCACCTGGAAATCGCCCTTAAGACCCGCCTTGTTCACGCTTAAGGTAATGTTTCTCGGATCCTTCTCGATGAAGGTGCCGCAGCACAGAGCGTTGAACTTGTTCTTGGCGGTGGAGATGAAGTAGCCGTGCTCCTCTTCCTCATTTTCCAGCATCAGCATAACCAGCTGGCCGCCCTCGAAGATGGCCTTGAAGGTGAAGCGGTCCTCCTCCTCGATGATCTGCGCCTCATAGCGGTAGGGCAGAAGCTCCCCGCAGGGCTCCATGGGGATCAGCGTGTCGAATTCCGGCGTCACGCCCATCTCGCCCACGCGGATTCCCTCTCCCAGAGGAAGATTGTCCTGATCGTGGTACAGCGGCAGCTTCTCCGCGCGGTAGAAGTTTCCTTCGATCTTCATCTCCATGATGACCTTTCCGTCCAGCCATTCCACGGTGATGCTCTCCGCCCGCACATTCGGGTCGTCCTTCATCAGGGCCGCCGGCTTGTCGGAGGCATGCTCTCCGTAATACTGGATTCCGCCGGAATGCACCAGATAATGGTTCTCCCCGTACCATTCCACGTTTCCGATGTAGGAGGAGAAGAACTCCTCTCCGCGCTCCTTGCCGTACTGCCAGAGCTGCTCGATGGTCATGTCCTCCCGGTTGATCCGGTAAAGGACGCCTCTGGAAAAGCTGTCCCGGTTCCGCAGGAATTTCTCGCGGATCTTGGAGCGGTAATGTCCGTTGTCGAAGCACATCACGTCGCCGTTCGGCGTCACCAGGCAGGCGTGCTGCTCGTAGGGCCAGTCGAAGTCTCCGTCTCCCACCGGCTTGAAGAAGTATTTCAGCTTCTCCTCGGGCCAGGTCTCCGGATCGCCGATGATCCAGTTCAGCTTTCCGGTCTCAAAATCGATATTGATCAGGCTGTCCGTGTGGCGGCCCGAAAGGGTGATAGAATTGTTGTTTTTATCGTACCAGAGGGCGTTGTTGTGGAACCAGTCGCGGTCCGTGTAGCCGCCGGAGGGTCCGTCGCCCGGCGTCAGGCAGTCCTTCAGATCCCATCTCTTCTTGATCTTTCCGGTCTCCCGGTCCAGAAGCACCACTACGTCCTCGACGGTCACGAAGTCCGGATCCTCGGCAAGCACCAGGATGTCCCCGTTGTCCATCTCCCACTGATCATGATGGTAGCCGCCCGGAATGGAATACTCCTTCACGATCTTGCCGGCCATGGTCATCTCGTAGAGGCCGGACATATAGTAGGGCATCTGCAGCACCCGCTCGGTGCCGATCAGGAAGTTGCCGTTCTTCAGGCGCTTCAGGTCGAAGACCACCGGCACGGTCAGGTGCCAGCGCACGTCGCCACGGTAGTCGAAGCCCGTCGCCAGAGCGTTCAGGGACGGCGTCACGAAAATCAGATCCCGGGAGGTGTACTCCGGCTCCGTCTTCATGTAGCACAGCTTCGGCACGTCGCCGCTTAAGGGCTCCGTCGTAATCGTAAGCTCCTGCGTGTTTCCCTCATAGGTGCGCAGCTCTACCCGGTTCTCGCAGCCTCCGTACAGGCCCACCACCGGGATCACGTGCTCCTTCGCCCGCGGGAAGGTGTGCACGATATTGCCTCGCTCCTCTTTTCCGTATACCGTCAGCGTCACCGCCGTCTCCTTTTCCGTGGTGAAGAGCACCACGGCCGCCAGCGGATTGATCAGATACGGATTCAGCTTTATCAGCGGTTTCTCAAAGGTATAGTCCCCGCTTTTCCACTCTGCCAGCATCTGCTTTTCGGCTTCTGCCTGTCTTTTGACCAGACTGTCGCAGAAGCTGTAAGTAATCTTGTCTGACATAGATTTCTCCTCTCTGAGCGGCTTATTTATCCCAGGCCGCCCTGCATGCCCATGAGCTTCTCCGCGATCCGGCTGTCCGTGATCAGGCAGTCGATGAGCCTGCCCCGCAAAGCCCCGCAGATTGCATGAGTCTTATCTACGCCGCCCGCCGCCGCTATGACGCGGGGGCCTTTTTTCAGCTTTTCAAATGAAATTCCGATGATCTTATCGTTGATGGGATCCAGAAGCTTGTTGCCGTCTCTATCGAAGAAATAGCCGCAGATATAGCCCACGGCTCCTTTTTTCATCAGCTCCCGCTTCTTCTGCTCCGTGAGGTAGCCCGCCCAGGTGCTTAAGGGCCGGTCGAGGGCTACGTCGGCAATGCCTGTCAGCACGTAGTCCACCCCGTTGATCTTTTCCAGAGCCTTCTGGATCAGCTGCTCCTTCATCAGCTCCCGCCGCACGATATCGCTGTTGATATACATGGGGGCGTAAAGCATGGTGGCGGAGCCCTGGAAGGTCTGCGCCATCCTCTGCACCAGCGTGGTCACGTCCAGCTCCTGGCTGTTGTAGGCGTCCGTGGAGTTGCCCACCAGCTGCACCACCTGGATTTTTCTGGGCGAAGAGGGATTCAGCTGACGCACCGTCTGATACATGGTCCGTCCCCAGGACAGGCCGATGGTGTCGCCGTCCTTGAGAATCTCGTCCAGATAGCTGGCGGCCATCTCCCCGATCCGTTTGATGGAAATATCCGTGTTCTGGTTGCTGTACAGATCAGTGACCACCAGCGCCTCCTGGAGGCCGAATCTTCGCTTCAGCTCCGACTCCAGGCGCATGGATCTCTTCAGCGGATAATTGATGTGGAATTCCACAATGCCTTCCTCCCGGGCGATCCGAAGGGCCCGGGATACCTTGGCTTTGGAGAAAAAAAGCATATTGGCGATGTCCAGCTGCGACATGCCTTCTATGTAGTACATGCGCGCCACTTCCGCTATCACAGCCAGTTCTTCATCGCCAATCTGCTTCATATTCCTTCTCCTCTATCCTGTTATCCGGTCTTTCTCAGACCGCTTTTCAGTCCGCGATTCCGCTTTCCTTAAGCTTCGTCTCCAGCTCCTTCTTATTCATCAGGTTCTTCAGGCCGATGACCTTCGTTCCCTCTTTTACATTGAAGCTGTTTACAAAGTTCTCGCCTACCACGATCAGGTCGTAGTCATGAGCGGTGGATTTTGCCTCGTCGATGCTGGTGTGGTGGATCGTATGCTCTACGCCCAGCTTTTTCAGTACGTTGGAACAGTTCATCTTCAGAAGCTGTGAGCTTCCCATACCGCATCCACATGCAACTAATACCTTTAACATAATCCTTTCCTTCCTTTCTGTAAACCAGGATTTTTTAATTAATCCTCATCCATGCCAAGGTTAAAATAGTTCTCTTTATTCTTGCGGTACTGTACCTGCGGGATAACCAGCATCGCGATAATGCACAGAACTGCGCCCGGCACCATCAGATACTTGATCGCCACGCCCATCACCGGCCACAGGGTCGCCCAGTCAAGGTTGCCTACATAGCCGCCGAAGCTGCCCATCTGGAAGAGGCCGATGGCGAAGGCGCTGCCCAGCACCTGCAGAAGTCCGGAGCCTACGCAACAGGCAACCAGAGCTCTGAAGCCGCCCTTCATGTTGGCGTACAGACCGATGGTAGCGTTGTCATAGAACAGAGGCACGAAGCCCGGGATAATCATCAGCGGGGACTTGAATACCAGCAGTCCCACGATAGCGATCAGCTGTCCTACCGCTCCAAAAAGGAAGCCCAGGGTAACTGCGTTGGAATCGCCGAAGGAGTAGGTCGCCGCGCAGTCTACTGCCGGCAGAGAGCCCTTCAGGATGGAACCGGAGATACCCTCGAAGGATTCCACCATCTCGCCTACGAACATACGGATACCTGTCTTCAGCACTACCAGAGATACCGCGAAGGAAGCGCAGCGCTGGAAGATGTATACCGGGAAGGTCAGACCGGCTGAGAAATTGCTCTTGTCAAGCTCTCTGAGCAGGTCGGGTCCGAGAATAACCATAATCGTTCCGAAGAACAGCAGCATAATCAGGGTTGTGGATACCACGTAATCGTCCAGAACCTTCATGGCTCCGCCAAGCTTAATCTCCTTCTTGGTCTCCTCGCCCTCTTTCTTCTTACCTTTAAAGAATTTTCCGAAGCGGTAAGCGAACCATACGCCGAGCATCTGCTGATGTCCGATGGCAAAACCGGAGCCCTCCGTCAGCTCCTGAGTCGCCTCTACAGTCAGGTTGGAGAATACAGACCAGTAGGTGCCGCACAGAAGACCTACCAGAACGATTCCACCCATGTTCCGAAGCTCCGGAATCAGGAAGAAGATAATCCAGGTCGCCACTGTGGACTGCTTTACCATAATGTGGCCTGTGGTAAACAGGGTACGCACCTTGGTGTACTTACGGAAGAACACCAGGATGATATTCCAGATAAACGCGATCAGCAGCGTAACCATCGCAAAGGAGGTCGTGACGCCGATGCTTTCCAGAGCGCTCTGGGCCGCCGTCAGACCGAAGTTCGGGTCGATGACCACGGCGTCCATGGCCCATTTCTGCTGGATGCCGTCCAGCAGCGGCTGTACCGTGTTTTTCAGAGAGCTGGCGCCCAGCTGCAGAATCATGTAGCCTACCACCGTGCGGATAAAGCCGGCGGCGATATCATACCATTTCCGTTTCAGAAGCGCGTAGCCGATGACTACAATGAGACCGATAAAGATAGCCGGCTGCGCAAGAACGTTGTTGAACAACACATTCCAGATACTGGTTATTACACTCATATCTTTCCCCACTTTCTAGTGTTTCCACTCACCGCACGCCGGCGGACAGAAGCTGGCGGCCCGGCCTTTCTCCTGCGTATATCCCGGTCTGTTCCCCGCTGCGGCGTTTGTTACATTTTCTATCACACGTGTTACCTGTATCATAGGGGATAAATGAAA
>CALWQJ010000126.1 GCA_944383645.1 uncultured Merdimonas sp. | reverse complement strand
ACAGGTCTGGCCTCCAACCCATCCGGAATTTGAATCGTGATTTCCTGCTTAATCATAATATTCTCTCCTCCTTGTGATCCCTTAGCTCTTCTGCAATAGAACTCAGCTTCCTGAGTCTGTGGTTCACTCCTGATTTGCCTACCGGCGGAGTAAGCAGCTGCCCCAGCTCCTTTAAGGACAGCCCCGGCTGCTCCAGGCGCAGTCTGGCTGTCTCGGCCAGATTCTCAGGCAGCTTTCCGAAGCCGATGGTCTTCTGGATATACTGGATATCCTCGATCTGCTTCACCGCTGCAGAAACGGTCTTATTCAGGTTGGCAGTCTCGCAGTTCACCTGCCGGTTCACAGAATTGCGCATCTCCTTCAGGATGCGGACGTTCTCGAACTTCATCAGCCCCACATGCGCTTCCATCACATTCAGGATGTCCGCGATCTGCGATCCCTCCTTCACGTAGAGAATGTGGCTGCCCTTGCGCAGCGTCACCTTCGCCTCGACGCCGAAGCTTTCCAGCATCCCGCAAAGCTGCCCGGCCTGGGCTTCCTCCGGACACACAATCTCAAAATGGTAGCCTTTCTCCGGATCGCTGATGGACCCGGATGCCAGAAACGCTCCGCGGATATAGGCGCGCCTGCAGCATGGATTCTGAATCAGCACATGTCTGACCGCAGCCATGTCCGCGCAGGAAGAAACCTCAAAGCTTCTGACTCCCTGGGGATTTTTGTTCTGACGAACCGACACGTTCATGTCTATATTAAAGGTTTTTTTCATTAATGTAAAGTATTTTCTTGCAACTGCCAGATTTTCCGTGTGCATTCTCACACTTCCGGGGCCGTCCGCCCCCTCCTCCACATGGCTGCAGAAGCTTAAAACAGCGGAAATCTCCGCAAGACGGCAGTGTCTGGCAGACGGGATCTGACAGGAAAGCTCCCGTTTAATCTCACCGGAAAAGGACATCCGTCACCTCATATCCTTTCTGAACAGGCCTAATGGGCCTTCACAATCGCATCCTTTTCAATGTCCCTGTGCTCGATCCGGACCGCGTAGTCCGCGTTCTCCCGCAAGCGGTCGTACAGCTTGTTGGCCAGCGTCACGGAGCGGTGCTTTCCGCCCGTGCAGCCGATGGAGATCACCAGCTGGTTCTTCCCCTCCAGCACATAGTTGGGAATCAGAAACTGCAGCATGTCGATGAGCTTGTCCAGAAACCGGTAGGACGCCTCGAAGCCCATCACAAAATCCTGGACCTCCTTATCATTCCCGCTTAAGCCCTTCAGCTCCTCGTAATAATAAGGGTTCGGAAGGAACCTCACGTCGAACACCAGGTCCGAATCGCTGGGAATGCCGTATTTGAAGCCGAAGGACAGCACTGTGATCACCAGGCTCTTGAAATCCTTGTTCTGGATAAAGATCCTGTCCAGCTCCTGCTTCAGCTCCCTGGTGAGCAGACTGCTGGTGTCAATGATATAATCGGCCTGCTTTTTCAGGAAGGACAGCTTCTTTCTCTCCTGGGCAATGCCCTCGATGACGCGTCCGTCCTGGGCCAGCGGATGGCTCCGCCTGGTCTCCTTGTACCGCTTGATCAGCACCTCGTCCGAAGCGTCCAGAAACAGAATCTCATACTGGTAGCCAGCCATGGCAAGCTTCTCAAGCGTGGACGTCAGTTCCCCCAGCGAACGTCCGCTGCGGATGTCCAGCCCCAGCGCCGCCTTGGAAAACTCGCTGGCGCCCGAGTAAATCAGTTCCGCGAACTTCCCGATCAGGGAAATCGGAAGGTTATCCACACAGAAATAGCCCGCGTCCTCCAGGATCCGCAGGGACGTCCCCCTGCCCGCTCCGGACATGCCGGTCACAATCACAAATCTCATTCGTACTCTCCCTCAGGTCTGAATCCTTTCTCCCTTTCGTCTCTCTCTTTACAGCGCCGCGCTTCTCCCTCTCAGAAGCCCAGCGTCTTCACTTCCATCTCCAGGTCGACGCCGAACTGACGCTTTACCTCCGACTGCACGTGGCGGACGAGCTTCATCACATCCTCCGCCGTGGCGCCGCCCCGGTTAATCACAAAGCCGCAGTGCTTTTCCGACACCTGCGCTCCGCCTACCCGGTATCCGCGAAGACCCGCGTCCATAATCAGTTTTCCGGCGAAATGTCCCTCCGGCCTTTTGAAGGTGCTGCCCGCGCTCGGGTATTCCAGCGGCTGCTTGGAGGTGCGCGCTTCCTTCAGCTCCTGCATCCTTGCCTCTATCTCCGCGGCGTCGCCCTCCTTCAGCTCCAGCAGAGCGCTCAGGACCACATAGCCCTCCCGGGCGATCACGCTGGTCCGGTAGCCCAGCTCCAGCTCCTCCCGGCTCAGGCGGAGAATTCTCCCGTCCTTTCGCATCACCACCGCTTCCCGGACCACATCCTTCATCTCGCCGCCGTAGGCCCCGGCGTTCATCACCAGAGCTCCGCCCACAGTCCCGGGAATGCCGGAGGCGAACTCAAGGCCGGTCAGCCCCGCCTTCGCCGCCAGATGGGCGGCCTTCACCAGCAGCACTCCGGCTTCCAGCTCCATCAGACAGCCCTCCACCCGGACCGCCTCCAGGTTGTGAAAGAGCTGGATCACCACGCCGTCCCAGCCCGCGTCGCTGACCAGCACGTTGCTGCCATTTCCCAGGATGTACCAGGGCAGCCCCGCCTCCTCGCAGGCCGCGATGGTATCCTTCAGCTGCGGGGCTGACCCGGGCCTGCAGAAAAACCGGGCCGGACCGCCGATGCGGAAGGTGGTATGCTGTCTCATGGGCTCGTCCAGAAGCACGTTTTCCGCTCCGTTGATCCCACATAAGGTTTGATAAAATGTATCGTTTCTCATATTCTGTAACGTATCCTGCCGTTTCCTGTTTCGTTTAACTTCGTCTGGATACATTATATGCAAAATTTAAGGTTTACACAACCCCTGCTTTTCCACGGCAGATCCCATACTTTTTCTGCGGCTGCTCCCGCTGCCCTTCTGCATCAGCTCCCGCCGCGGTGCTGTGGTACGGCCCGGCTGTCCTCTTATTTTTTCAGGTATTTTCGCAGGTACTGGCCGGTGTAGGAGATTTCCTGCTCCGCCACCTCCTCGGGCGTGCCCTTCGCGATGACGGTGCCGCCCCGGTCGCCGCCCTCCGGCCCCATGTCAATGATATAATCCGCCGTCTTGATCACGTCCAGGTTGTGCTCGATGACCACCACCGTATTGCCGCCCTCGGCCAGCCGCTGCAGGATCTCCGTCAGCTTGTGGACGTCCGCGAAGTGGAGGCCCGTGGTGGGCTCGTCCAGAATGTAAATGGTCTTTCCGGTGCTGCGCCGGGACAGCTCCGTGGCCAGCTTGATTCGCTGAGCCTCGCCGCCGGACAGGGTCGTGGAGGGCTGCCCCAGCTTGATATAGGAAAGCCCCACGTCGTTCAGCGTCTCGATCTTCCGGCGGATGGAGGGCACGGAATCAAAGAACTCCAGGGCCTCCTCCACCGTCATATCCAGGACGTCGTAAATGCTCTTTCCCTTATATTTGACCTCCAGGGTCTCCCGGTTGTACCGCTTTCCCTGGCAGACCTCGCAGGGCACGTAGACGTCCGGCAGGAAATGCATCTCAATCTTGATAATGCCGTCCCCGGAGCAGGCCTCGCAGCGGCCGCCCTTCACATTGAAGCTGAAGCGCCCCTTCTTGTAGCCCCGGCTCTTGGCGTCCGGCGTGGCCGCGAAGAGATCGCGGATCTGGTCGAAGACGCCCGTGTAGGTCGCCGGGTTGGAGCGGGGCGTCCGCCCGATGGGGGACTGGTCGATGGCAATGACCTTATCGAGCTGCTCCGCTCCCTCGATGGCCTTGTATTTTCCCGGGATCGTCCTGGCGCGGTTCAGCTTCCGGGCCAGGGTCTTGTAGAGGATCTCGTTTACCAGGGAGCTTTTCCCGGATCCGGACACGCCGGTCACGCAGGTCATCACGCCCAGGGGGAAGCGTACCTCGATATTTTTCAGGTTGTTTTCCGCCGCGCCCTTAATGGTCAGCCAGCCCGTGGGCGTCCGGCGCGTCTCCGGCACCGGAATCTTCCGCCGCCCGCTCAAGTACGCGCCCGTGATGGACTCCGGGCAGGCCATGATCTCCTCCGCCGTGCCGGCGGCCACCAGCTGCCCGCCATGCTCCCCGGCCCCCGGCCCGATGTCCACGATATAGTCCGCCGCGAACATGGTGTCCTCGTCGTGCTCCACCACGATCAGCGTGTTTCCCAGATCCCGCAGGCGCTTCAGGGTGGCCAGCAGCTTGTCGTTGTCCCGCTGGTGAAGGCCGATGCTGGGCTCGTCGAGAATGTAGGCCACGCCCACCAGGCCGGATCCGATCTGGGTCGCCAGGCGGATTCTCTGGGCCTCGCCGCCGGACAGGGTGCCGGTGGCCCGGGCCAGGGTCAGGTAGTCCAGGCCCACGTCCACCAGGAAGCCGATGCGGGCGCGGATCTCCTTTAAAATCTGGGCGCCGATCAGCTCCTGCTGGCGGGTCAGCTTCAGCTCTTGCAGAAAATCATAGAGCTTGCGCACGGACATGGCCGTGATCTCCGCGATATTTTTATCCGCCACGGTCACCGCCAGGGAGGTCTTTTTCAGCCGCTGGCCGCCGCAGGTCTTGCAGGGCGTGATCCGCATAAAGGTCTCGTATTCCTGCTTCATGATGTCCGACCCGGTTTCCCGGTAGCGCCGCTCCACATTTTTGATCAGGCCCTCAAAGGCCACGTCGTAGACGCCCTGGCCCCGCTGTCCCTTATAATGGACCTTCACGGAACGGCCGTCCGTGCCGTGGATCAGCATGTGCTGAATCTCCTGGGGCAGCTGATCGTAGGGCGTCGTCAGGTCAAACTGGTATTCCTCCGAAAGAGCTTTTAAGATCGCGTAGGTGAAGCTGGAGGGATCCGTGCAGGACTGCCAGCCCATGACCGTGATGGCCCCCTCGGCGATGCTTAAAGACTTATCCGGGATCATCAGATCCTCGTCAAATTCCATCTTATAGCCCAGGCCGAAGCAGTCCGGGCAGGCTCCGAAGGGATTGTTGAAGGAAAAGCTTCGGGGCTCGATCTCCTCCATGCTGATGCCGCAGTCCGGGCAGGCATAACTGGAGCTGAAGGTCATGATCTCGCTGTCCTCCCCGACGGTCTCCACCACCAGAAGGCCCTCTGCCAGGTTCAGCACAGTCTCGATGGAATCCGCCAGGCGCCGCTCGATGCCCGGCTTCACCACCAGACGGTCCACGACGATCTCGATCAGATGCTTGATATTTTTCTCCAGCTTGATGTCCTCGGAGAGCTCGTAGAGGTTTCCGTCGATCTTCACCCGCACATAGCCGCTCTTCCTGGCCTGCTCCAGCACCTTCACATGCTCGCCCTTGCGGCCCTTTACCACCGGGGCCAGAAGCTGGATCCTTGTCCGTTCCGGCAGAGCCATGATCTGGTCCACCATCTGATCGACGCTCTGCTTCTTGATCTCCTTGCCGCATTTCGGGCAGTGGGGGATACCGATCCGCGCGTAAAGCAGACGGAAATAGTCGTAAATCTCCGTCACCGTGCCTACGGTGGAGCGGGGATTCCGGTTCGTGGATTTCTGGTCGATGGAAATCGCCGGGGAGAGGCCCTCGATGCTCTCCACATTGGGCTTCTCCATCTGCCCCAGGAACTGGCGGGCATAGGACGACAGGGATTCCATGTACCTGCGCTGCCCCTCGGCGTAGATGGTGTCAAAGGCCAGCGAGGACTTTCCGGAACCGCTCAGGCCCGTCAGCACCACAAATTTATCTCTGGGAATGTCCAGATTAAGATTTTTCAGGTTGTGTTCATTGGCTCCTCTGATTCTGATACAGTTTTTCATAATGCTCCTCTTTATCCTACAGATCTGCCAGCTGCTTTTTCAGCTCGATCATTTTGTCGCGCAGCTCCGCAGCCAGCTCGAAGTTCAGCTCCGCCGCCGCCTTCTTCATCTTCTTGTCGATGTCCGCGATGAGCTTCTCCAGCTCTTTTTTGCTCATGGACTCCGGATCCTTCTCGAACCGCAGCTCCTCCTGGGCGATCTCCCTGGAAATGCTGATCAGCTCCCGGACGGACTTCTGAATGGTCTTCGGCGTGATGCCGTGCTCCTGATTGTAAGCCTCCTGGATGGCCCGGCGGCGGTTCGTCTCATCGATGGCCAGCCGCATGGAATCCGTGATGGTGTCCGCGTACATGATGACGTGGCCTTCTGAGTTCCGGGCCGCGCGGCCGATGGTCTGGATCAGCGACACCTCGGAACGCAGGAACCCTTCCTTGTCCGCGTCCAGAATCGCCACCAGCGTCACCTCCGGGATATCCAGGCCCTCCCGGAGCAGGTTGATGCCCACCAGCACGTCGAACACATCCAGGCGCATATCCCGGATGATCTGGGTCCGCTCCAGGGTGTCGATGTCCGAGTGGAGGTATTTGACCCGGATGCCCAGCTCCCGCATGTAGTCCGTCAGATCCTCCGCCATCCGCTTGGTCAGGGTGGTGATCAGGATCTTGTGGCCTGCCGCCGTCTCTTTGTTCACCTCGCCCACCAGGTCGTCGATCTGGCCCTCCACCGGGCGCACCTCGACCTTGGGATCCAGAAGGCCTGTGGGCCTTATCACCTGCTCGGCCCGCAGCATCTCATGGTCCGCCTCGTACTCTCCCGGCGTCGCCGACACGAACAGGATCTGATCTATTTTACTTTCAAACTCGTCAAAATTCAAGGGACGGTTGTCCAGGGCCGAGGGCAGGCGGAAGCCGTAATCCACCAGCGTCCGCTTCCGGGACTGATCCCCGGCGAACATGCCCCGGATCTGGGGCACCGTCTTGTGGGACTCGTCGATGATGATCAGGAAATCATCCGGGAAATAATCCATCAGCGTGTTGGGCGGCGTCCCCGGCGCCTGCCCCGCCAGATGGCGGGAATAATTCTCGATGCCGGAGCAAAAGCCCGTCTCTTTGAGCATCTCGATGTCAAAATTCGTCCGCTCCGCGATCCGCTGGGCCTCCAAAAGCTTGTCCTCGCTCTTGAAGTACCGGACCCGCTCCTCCAGCTCCTCCTCGATGGCCGCGGCGGCCCGCTTAATCTGCTCCGCCGGCACCACGTAATGGGAAGCCGGGAAAATCGCCACGTGATTCAGCTCTTCCTTGATCTCTCCGGTCAGCACGTCCACCCGGGTGATCCGGTCGATCTCGTCTCCGAAAAACTCCACCCGCACAGCAGTCTCCGCCTCGTTGGCCGGAATGATCTCAATCACATCTCCCCGCACCCGGAAGGTGCCGCGCTTGAAATCCATATCGTTCCGGTCGTACTGGATGTCCACCAGCTGCCGCAGAACCTCGTCCCGGTCCTTCTCCATGCCCGGCCGCAGGGACACCATCATCTTCTCAAAATTTTCCGGCTCGCCCAGACCGTAGATGCAGGACACCGAGGACACGATGATGACGTCGCGGCGCTCGATGAGCGCCGCAGTGGCCGACAGGCGCAGCTTGTCGATCTCGTCGTTGATGGACGAATCCTTGGCGATATACGTGTCCGTGGAGGGCACATAGGCCTCCGGCTGGTAGTAGTCGTAGTAGGACACAAAGTATTC
>CALWQJ010000125.1 GCA_944383645.1 uncultured Merdimonas sp. | reverse complement strand
CCCAGCTCCTCCTCGATCCGCAGCAGCCGGTTGTATTTCTCCACCCGCTCGGAGCGGCTGGGGGCGCCGGTCTTGATCTGGCCGGTGTTCAGGGCTGCGGCCAGGTCGGCGATGGTGGTGTCGCCGGTCTCGCCGGAGCGGTGGGAGACGATGGCGGTGTACCCGGAGCGGTGGGCCAGCTGGATGGCCTCCAGGGTCTCGGAGAGGGTGCCGATCTGGTTGAGCTTGATGAGGATGGAATTGCCGCAGCCAAGCTGGATGCCCCTGGAGAGGCGTTCGGTGTTGGTGACGAAGAGATCGTCTCCCACCAGCTGGACCCGGCCGCCCAGCTCCTTCGTGAGAAGCTGCCAGCCCTCCCAGTCCTCCTCGTCCAGGGCGTCCTCGATGGAGAAGATGGGATAGCTGTCCACGAGCTGCTTCCAGTGGCTGATGAGGGCCTCGGAGCTAAAGCGGGTCCCGGCCTTGGGGAGGAGGTATTCGCCCTTCCGGCCGCTCTTCCACTCGCTGGCGGCGGCGTCCATGGCCAGCATAAAGTCTTTTCCTGGTTCGTAGCCGGCTTTCTCTATGGCCTCCAGGATGCAGGAGATGGCTTCCTCGTCGCTGGAGAGATCAGGGGCGAAGCCGCCCTCGTCGCCGACAGCGGTGGCGAGATTTCTTGAGCGCAGGAGGGAGGCCAGAGCATGAAAGACCTCCGCGCACCAGCGTAAGGCCTCCCGGAAGGAGGGTGCGCCCACGGGCATGATCATGAATTCCTGCACGTCTACGGTGTTGGAGGCGTGAGCGCCGCCGTTTAAAATATTCATCATGGGGACAGGGAGACGGTTCCCGGAGACGCCGCCCAGGAAACGGTAGAGCGGGATGCCAAGAGATCGGGAGGCCGCTCGCGCCGCGGCGATGGAGACGGCGAGAATGGCGTTTGCCCCGAGCTTCGATTTGTCTTTTGTGCCGTCGGCACGGATCATAGCCTGATCGACCGCATAAGTGGCGGAAGCGTCCAGGCCGGTAACCGCCTCGCGGATGGTGGTGTTGATGTTTTTTACAGCCTTTGTCACGCCCTTGCCCAGATAGCGGCTCTTGTCGCCGTCCCGGAGCTCCAGGGCCTCGAATTCGCCGGTGGAGGCTCCGCTGGGAGCGGCTCCCCGGCATACGGTGCCGTCCGCCAGGGTGACCTCGGCCTCCACGGTGGGATTTCCTCTGGAGTCCAGAATTTCTCTGCCGGTAACCTGTTCAATCTGCAAATAGTCCATGGTGGGATTCTCCTTTTT
Source organism: uncultured Merdimonas sp. (assembly GCA_944383645.1). GTDB lineage: Bacteria > Bacillota > Clostridia > Lachnospirales > Lachnospiraceae > Laedolimicola. Next base: position 6,355 of record CALWQJ010000125.1, on the reverse strand, counting down.
CTGTTCTTGACACAGCGCCCGGAGGATGTCTGACATCCGCGCCGGGCGCCGCTCCATGGACTTATTATGGACAAAAGGCTGTAGAAATTATTCGTATACAGCGCGGATCCGGGTATCGCCGTTCAGCTGTACCTGGATGGAAGGGGTGCTTACGCTGCCTTCGGTGATCGTACCGCCGTCGACTTCCCAGCGGACGAATTCCAGACCGTCTGCCTCCTGCGCGGTTAAGGTGACAGGGTAGTCTGTGTAATACTGTCCCTGCCAGCTCTCCGCGCCGCCAAGCTCCAGGCTCAGGGTGTTCAGGGAGATGGGTACGGAAGCGCCGTCCGGATCGTCTTCTCCGGTGTCCGCGGACAGGGAGAGCGCGGCCAGACTGCCGGTCAGCCCGAAATGCTCCGCCAGACAGGGTACGATGTAGTCAAAACGGTTCTCGAAGAAGACGCGCAGTTCTTCCACCTGTTCGGCAAAAGTCTTGTCCTGGGGATTGGCGTTCCAGCGCTCCCAGCTGGCGTCCGCCCAGGCGGTATACTCTGCCTCAATCTCGTCCAGGAGGGACAGGACGCGCTCCGCCCGGAAGTTCTCGTTCGCCATGTCCAGGAAGGTCAGGACGAACTGACGGCGGAAATCCGCGTTTTTCATCAGGGCCGCCATGGGCTCGTCATCCAGATAGCCGCTGGGCGCGTAGCCCGCGTGATCGGTGAAAGAGTCCATGGTATAGGTCTCTCCATTTTCCATGGAGGTGCCCACAGCCAGGGAATCGTCCAGATCGTAAAGCATCCAGCGCCATTTTCCGTCGCTGCAGGCGAGGCTCCCGGCTTCGGCGTCTGGCGCGGCCTGTCCGGACTGCCAGGTGTAGACGTTGTTTTCCAGGGGCTTGCTGTCCGTGTTCGCAATGTAGATGTTCGTGCACATCCAGTCGATGAAGCTCTGCATGTCCATCTGCGCAAGGAGGCCGGCGTACACCTCCGGGTCGTCCAGATCCTCCCGGTCCAGGTAGTCCCGCAGAGCCCGGTAGCTTTCGATGCCCTCCGGGTCTCCGTCGGCCACATAGCGGGTGTCTTTGATCAGGGTGGAAGTTTCTTCGTCCGCCCCATAATAGCCGTCCAGATATTCGGAGGAATAGCGCTCCATCAGATAGTACATGCCCCAGTATTCTCCGTTCAGGAAGATCTGGCAGGGGATATATCTCTGAACAGCGGCGCCGCGGTCCTCCACCAGGGAGAAGAAGAATACCTTCTTCAGCGTTTTGCTGTTGTTCAGAATCAGGCTGGGGTAGGAGATCCCGGAGTCAAAGAGGACCGGATCGAAGGCCTCCTTTTCATAGCGCTTCCGGGAATAAAGGGTAAAGCTCTTCTGCGGGAAGCTGCGGGACTCGTTGCCACGGATGCGGATGCCGCAGGACTGATCGAGGAGGGTGTCGCCGTAGACGGAATAGAGCTCCAGATGGGCTGGCCTTTCAGACTCCATTCCCTCCCAGTAATACTGCGTGTAGTCCATCAGCTCGATCCAGGGAAATTCTTCATAGATCTCCCCGGCGTCCAGGGCGTCCTCGTAGAGGGAGCCCCGCACGTAGATTCCCGTTTCGTCGGAAAAGAGACTCTCCGGGTCCGTAACGAGGGAAAGGATGACGGCGTCCTCATAGCCTTCCTTTTCCCCGAAATCAATAAAATAGGTAGAGGTCACGGTATTGCTGCGGTTTCCGTCTCCGTCGAAGGCGGCGGCGCGCACCACGGCGGCCTTGTCCACCGGTTCCTCCGGCGCCTGGTACTTCCGGTCCAGGGAGGTGATATCCTCCCGGGCGGAGTATACATTTTCAGAAGAACTGGGATCGGTGAGGATCAGAGGCTCCACATAAAGGAAGGAATCCTCCGTGGGCTCGCTTCCGTCCAGCGTATAGCGGATCGTAAGGCCCTCCGCCGCGGAAAGAACCACCTCCGCGCTGCCCTCATAGAAGCCTCCCGGCGTCAGGAATACCGGCTCGTCCACGGTGAGGGGAGCCGTGCTGTTGGAGGCTCCGGGCGAGGGGCGGGCCTCCGCGAACTCCGCGCCGCCGTCCTCCGAGGCAGAGTAGACGGCCCCTGAGGTGATCCCGGAGGGCACGTAGACGGAGTCGATGGTATGGGCGCTGACGACGCCGTCCTCGGTCTCATTGACCCAGGTCAGAAGGAGGGTCTCCTCCTCTGTCAGCCCGAAGGAGACGTAAGGGCAGTCCGCGGGAGCGGAATCCCCTTCTCCGGCGGCGTAGATCAGGTAATACTGGCCAGGCCCCAGCGTGTCGGCCGGCAGGGCGGAAAGGAGCGGATCTGCGGGATCGTCGGACAGATACAGCCCCTCCAGGGAAACGGTCTCATCCGAAGGATTGTAGAGTTCGATATAATCCTCGTAGGTGGTGCTGCCTCCCTCCTGCGTCCCCGGATTGATGGTGCAGACTTCGTTGATGCGCAGAGAAAGAACGGGAGCGGTGTAGAGCCCGTTTCTGTATTTCCAGAGGAAAAGAAGGAGAAGCATCAGAAAAAGGACCGCCGTAAAAAGGCGGACCCAGAACATGGTATGCTTCCTCAAGGAAAAATCTCTCATAGGTCACTCCTCCCTGTCAAAGAGAAGGGGCTGGCCGTCCTGGAGGGCGTACCAGACCGCATCTCCCTTTGTAAGCGCCGCCTTTCCGGCGGTCCCTTCCGTGAGAGCGGATGCGAAGGAGTCAAAAAGGGGCTCCGGAACGAGAGTCTGCAGAAGGACCGAGTCGGTGTAGGAGGAGGAGAGGACCGGGATCCGGTTCTGCCCGATGAGGTACTGAATTTTTCCCACGTCGCTGTAATCGGTCCGTATGCCCAGCCGTATCCCCTTTTGTCTTTCCAGAATGACGGCGGCCTTCAGAGCCTCGCGCACCGCTCCGGAGTAGGCGCGCACCAGTCCGCCGGTTCCCAGAAGCGTGCCGCCGAAATAGCGGGTCACCACCACGCAGGTGTCGTGGATGTCTTCGCCCAGGAGCACGTCCAGCATGGGGCGTCCTGCGGTGCCGGCCGGTTCTCCGTCGTCGCTGCAGCGGGTCAGCTGGTGGCGGCTGCCGATGGTAAAGGCCGTGCAGTTGTGCCGCGCGTCCCAGTATTGCTTTTTGATCTGTTCAATAAAGGCCTGCGCCTCTTCTTCAGATTTGACAGGGGCGAGGGTGGCGATGAAGCGGGATTTCTTTTCCGTCAGCTCGCCCGTCCCTCCCTGCCAGGTAAAACGGTAGATTTCTGTCATCGGTATTCCTTTCAGGAGACCTGCATGTCCTCCCTTGTCATCATGTCGTCTACGATTTCCAGCAGACATACGGGCGTCACCGCGTTTGTGATGAGCTGCCGGAGCATCTGGCGGGCCTGCGCCTCTGAAGCAGAGACGGGCGGAGTGCTCTCCGCTTCCTCCACACAAGGCTGCTCGGACAGGGATTTTTTCACGCAGATCCGATAGAGGGGAGCGGCTGAACGGGGAGCCTCCTCCTCGATGAGGTAGTATTTCAGATTCAGCAGGTTTCCTTTTTCGTCCGCGACAGCCCGCGTCTCGATTAAAAATTCCCTTTGCATCGCATTCTCCTTTGACCGGACATGTTTTTCCGATAGGTAGTACGGGAAAATCCGGATCCAGGGATATTATAGCGGACCTGAGCCGCAAAGACTGTCGAAAGCTGTCATGGGCGGAAAATTTTCGCATTTAAATCAGTATAGAATGAACCTCCGTCCGCTGTCAACCGGAGGCAGGTGCAAAATCCTTAAGAAATGCTGATAAAACTGTGAAATTTCAAATTTCCCTTTATTCCTTGGAAAGTTTTTGTTATAATGAAACGATGTAGAGGAGGAACGAAGATGAATTATGGAAAACGCGGAACTTCTAAAAAGCAGAAGTCCATGCACTCCAAAGCTACAAAGGTAAAGAAAAAAGCAAGCGTAATCTTTATAAAGGCATTTCTGATCTGTATCCTGGCGGTGGGCGTCGTCGGCATCTGCGCGGGCGTGGGAATCGTGAAGGGCGTCATTGACAACGCGCCCAATATTGACGACACCACAGTAATCCCCCGGGGCTATAAGTCCGTCATGCTGGACGCGGACGGGAACACGATGGCAGAGCTGGTCACAGCCGGCTCCAACCGGGTCTGGGTGGACATCGAGAACATTCCCGAGGATGTCCAGTGGGCGTTCATCGATATTGAGGACGAGCGTTTCTACGAGCACAACGGCATTGACCTGCGGGGTATCCTGCGCGCGGGCATGACTATGGTGGCCAGCGGCTTCAAGGAGACCCAGGGCGCCAGCACCATCACCCAGCAGCTGCTGAAAAACAGCGTCTTCGATTTCATGAGCGAGGATACGTTCGTGGAGAAGGTGGAACGTAAGCTTCAGGAGCAGTATCTGGCGATTGAGCTGGAGAAGATCATGACCAAGCAGGAGATCCTGGAGGCTTACCTGAACACCATCAACCTGGGACAGAATACCCTGGGCGTCCAGGCGGCGGCCAACCGGTATTTTAATAAGAACGTCAGCGATCTGACCATCTCTGAGGCGGCGACTATCGCGGCCATTACTCAGAACCCCAGCAAGTATAATCCCATCAGCCACCCGGATTACAACGCGGAGCGCCGCAAGCGGGTCCTGGACGCCATGCTCAGAAAGGAGCATATCAGCCAGGAGGAGTATAACGAGGCTCTGGAGGATGACGTATACGAGCGGATCCAGACGACGAATGAGAGCACCGGCACCTCGACGGTCTATTCCTATTATGTGGACGCCACGATTGAAGAGGTGATCAAGGATCTGCAGGAGGTGAAGGGCTATACCTCCCAGCAGGCCTACAGTCTGGTCTACAACGGCGGTCTGACCATCGAGACGGCCCAGGATCCGGAGATCCAGGCGATTATGGATGAGGAGACCTCGGACCCGGAGAATTATCCGGAAAACGTCAAATACGGCCTGGAGTACGCCCTGACGGTGGTGAAGCCAGACGGGGAGCAGATCAACTACAGCAAGGAAATGATGGAGAAATATTTCCAGGAGAATGAGAAGTCCGATTTCGAGCTGCTGTTTGATACGGAGGAGGACGCCCTGGCCCATGTGGAGGCCTACAAGGCGGCTCTGGTGGAAGAGGGAGATACCGTCTACGAGAGTATGGATATCACCATCCAGCCCCAGATTTCCATGGTGGTCATGGATCAGGCCACGGGCTATGTGAAGGGCATCGTGGGCGGCCGCGGCGAGAAGACGGCCAGCTTGTCTCTGAACAGGGCGACGGATACGAACCGTCAGCCCGGTTCCACCTTCAAGATCGTGTCTACCTACGCGCCGGCCCTCGACTCGGCGGGCATGACGCTGGCCACGACCCAGTATGACGCGCCCTATAAGTACGACAACGGAAAGGGCCGCGAGGTCCGCAATGCCAACCGGAATTACAGCGGCTGGACCTCGCTCCGCAACGGTATCATGAACTCGATCAATATTGTGGCGGTCAAGACTCTGACGGATATCACCACCCAGCTGGGCGTCACCTATCTGGAGAACTTCGGATTTACCACGATTCAGACGGAGACCACGGCTGACGGCCGCAACGATTTCGGGCAGACGCTGGCTCTGGGCGGCCTGACGAACGGCGTGAAGAACATCGAACTGACGGCCTCCTACGCGACGATTGCCAATGGCGGCGTCTACACGAAGCCGGTGCTGTATACGAGAATTCTGGACCATGACGGCAATGTGCTGATTGACAATACGGTCTCCTACACGAGGACCGTCTTGAAGGATACGACCGCCTGGCTGCTGACCAGCGCCATGCAGGATGTGGTGCGCTCCGGAACGGGTACGCGGGCAAATTTCTCCGGCATGAATATCGCCGGAAAGACCGGTACCACCACGGATAACGTGGACGTCTGGTTCGCAGGCTTTACGCCCTATTATACGGCTGCCGTGTGGGCGGGCTATGACAATAACCACCATCTGAACAGCAGCGCGGGAGAGACCAGGTACCACCTGAATATCTGGCGCGAGGTCATGTCCCGGATCCATGAGAATCTGGAGAACAAGAGCTTTGAGATGCCGGATGGAATCACGAGCGCCACGGTCTGCTCGGCTTCCGGCAAGCTGCCGATTCCCGGCATCTGCGACGGCATGATGAGGACCGAATACTTTGCCGAGGGTACGCAGCCGACGGAATACTGCGACGTGCATGTGACCGGAGAGGCCTGCGTGGAGAGCGGCGCTCTGGCGACGGACATGTGTCCGGTTCATGAGTACCGGATTATTACGCTGATTCCGGAGGACAACAATGTGTCCGGCTCGCCTCTGGTGGCGAAGCCCTGCAGCCTGCATCCGGGCAATGTGATCGGAGCGGC
>CALWQJ010000124.1 GCA_944383645.1 uncultured Merdimonas sp. | reverse complement strand
AGCCTCGGCTCTTTCTGTGTTTTCTATGTTGTGTTTTCTATGTTATGTTTTCTTTGTTACGCTTTCTTCAGCTTCGCCAGCTCGTCGAAGACCACATCGTTCACGACCTTGATATAAGTTCCCTTCATGCCCGAGGAGCGGGACTCGATGACTCCGGCGCTCTCGAATTTCCGCAGGGCGTTCACAATCACGGAGCGGGTGATGCCCACGCTGTCCGCGATGCGGCTCGCCACCAGGACGCCCTCCGTCCCCTTCAGCTCGTCGAAAATGTGGGTAATGGCCTCCAGCTCGGAAAAGGACAGAGTGCTGATGGCGGATTTCACAATCTGTACCTTGCGCTTTTCCTCTTCATTCTCTTCGTTCACGGAACGCATCATCTCCAGGCCCACCACCGTGGTGCCATACTCGCTTAAGATGATGTCGTCGATGTCATACTGCTCCTTATATTTGTACAGGAACAGGGTGCCAAGCCGTTCTCCCGCGATGTCGATGGGCGTGATAATCGCCTGATAGTCGCTGATATGCTCTGAGACAAAGCCCAGGGTCTGCAGATTCACGTTCTCCTTTGTGGAAAGAATACTTAAGAGCCGCTCATTCAGAGCCTCGTCAATATGCTCGCCCACATTGTCGGTTATCAGCTCCTGTATCACCTCGACACCCTCGCAGCGGCTGGCGCCCAGGACCTTTCCCTTCCGGCTGATCACCAGAATATTGGAATTCAGAATCTCCGTCAATACCTCACAGATGTCGTTAAATACTACCTTGCTGGAGCTGTTGTTATGCAGCAGCTTATTGATCTTTCTCGTCTTGTCTAATAATTGTACACTCACTGTATTCCCTCCGTCGTACCTTCTCAGAAGCTCTCCCTGTATTTCCCTTTTCACGCAAAGGAGTACGATTTCATTATAGTAAAACTTTAACACATACTTTCAAATTTTACAATGCCTTTTTCAAAAAATTCTGACAAATCGCAGCTTTCGGTCCTTCTGGTTCACTGACCTGCCCGTTTTGGAAGCGCGGCTTAAGCCTCATCCCTTTCCGCGTCCTTCTTTGCCATCACATGGCCGCAGGTCTGGTTCGCGCAGACCAGGCGGTTTCCCTTTTCCACCATGTAGCTGCCGCAGACCGGGCACTGCTCCTTCGAGGGCTTCTGCCAGGACATGAAATCGCATTCCGGATTATTCTCACAGCCATAGTACTTGCGGCCCTTCTTGGTTCTGCGGAGAACCACGTCTTTGCCGCACTTCGGGCAGGGAACGCCGATCTTCTCCAGATAGGGCTTGGTGTTCCGGCACTCCGGGAAGCCCGGGCAGGCCAGGAAGCGGCCGTGGGGCCCGTACTTGATCACCATGTGGCGGCCGCACTGATCGCAGACGACGTCTGTGACCTCGTCCTCCACCTTAACCTCCTTGAGATCCTTCTCCGCCGCCTCCACGGCAGCCTCCAGATCCGGATAGAAGTTCTCCACCACGGTCTTCCAGTCCACGGTGCCCTCCTCCACCCGGTCCAGGAGCCCTTCCATATTGGCTGTAAAGTCCGTCTCCACAATGCTGGGGAAGGCCTGCTTCATCATGTTGTTCACGACCTCGCCCAGCTCCGTGAGATACAGATTCTTATTCTCCTTCACCACATACCGGCGCGCCAGGATCGTAGTGATCGTAGGCGCGTAGGTGCTGGGCCGTCCGATGCCCAGCTCCTCCAGCGTCTTTACCAGCGCCGCCTCCGTATAATGGGCGGGAGGCCGGGTAAAATGCTGCTTACTCTCGAATTCCTTCAGGGACAGTGAGCTCTCTGTGCTTAAGCCCTTCAAAATCCGGCTGTCTCCTTCCTTCTCCTCGTCCTGGGCATAGACGGACAGGAAGCCGTCAAAGGAGACCCGGGAGGCCGACATGGTAAAACGGTACTCTCCCCCGTCGATCTTCACCGAGGAGGTCTCGTAGACCGCGTCCGCCATCTGGCTGGCCGCGAAGCGCTTCCAGATCAGCTGGTAGAGGCGGAACTGCTCCCGCGTCAGGGAATCCTTCAGCGCCGCTGGCGTCCGGGCCAGATCCGTCGGACGGATCGCCTCATGGGCGTCCTGGATCTTTTTCCCGGACGCCTTCGCCCCCTGGCCCCTGGATACATAATTTTCCCCATAGACGGAGCTGACATAGGCCCTGGCTGCCTTCTCCGCCTCCTCTGACACACGGGTAGAATCCGTACGCAGGTAGGTGATGACGCCGACCGTGCCGTTGCCCTTGATATCGATTCCCTCATAGAGCTGCTGGGCCACGCTCATGGTCTTCTGCGTGGAGAAATTCAGCGTCTTGGAAGCCTCCTGCTGCAGGGTGCTCGTCGTAAAGGGCAGCGGCGCCTTCTTGACGCGCTCGCCCTTTTTCACCTCGCTGATCCGGTAGGAGGCGTCTTTTAGATCCGCCAGGACCTGATCCACCTCTTCCCTGGATTTCAGCGTCACCTTCTTCGATTTCGTCCCATAAAAATGGGCCTGCAGGGGCTTCTTCCCGCCGTCCGCCAGGAAATCCGCGTCCAGCGTCCAGTATTCCTCCGGAACGAAGGCGTTAATCTCTTCCTCCCGGTCCGCGATCAGGCGCAGGGCCACTGACTGCACGCGGCCGGCGCTCAGGCCTCTTTTCACCTTCGCCCACAGGATCGGGCTGATCCGGTAGCCCACCATGCGGTCCAGCATCCGGCGGGCCTGCTGGGCGTTCACCAGGTTCATGTCAATCTCGCGGGCGTGCTTTAAGGATTCCTTCACCGCGGTCTTGGTAATCTCGTTAAAGGTAATCCGGTAGACCTTCTTCCCTTCCAGATTCAGCGCCTGGGACAGGTGCCAGGAAATCGCCTCTCCCTCCCGGTCCGGGTCGGTAGCCAGATAAATCTTATCCGCCTTCTTCGCCTCCTTGCGAAGCTTCGCCAGGATCTCTCCCTTGCCGCGGATGGTAATATATTTGGGCTCGTAGTCGTGCTCCGCGTCAAAGCCAAGCTGGCTCTTTGGCAGATCCCGCACATGCCCCTGGGAAGCCAGTACCTCGTAGTTGGATCCCAGGAACTTCTTGATGGTTTTCACCTTGGCCGGAGACTCTACGATAACCAGATTTTTTGCCATGTATCCTTCCTCTTTCTCTGCTATTTCTTTCTCTTCTATTTCTCAGCGCCAGCCTGGCAGAAGAACAGACGCTCCCGCCGCACTGCCGTCAGCCGCCTCTGATATAATAATTCCTGGACACTTCCTTTACGTATCCTTTCAGCTGCAGCTTTGCCAGAATGCCTAAAGCGCTTTCCGGGGCAAGACCTGTCTTTTCGCAGATTTCCCCCAGATTCTGGGCCTGTAAACGTAGACAACTATACACTAAATTTTCAGACCTTTCAAGAGTAATTTTATTCTTTTGCATTTTTTTCATGTTAATTCCCGGTAAAATCATCAAATCCTCAAGAAGCCTTTCCGGCGACACCGCAAGCCCCGCTCCCTGGCGGATGAGATTATGGCAGCCGGCGCTTAAAGCCTCCCCCAGCGGCCCTGGCACCGCGTAGACCTCCCTGCCCTGCTCCAGGGCGCAGTCCGCCGTGATAAGGGAGCCGCTTTTTTCCTTTGCTTCTATTATAAGAACCGCGTCCGAAAGGCCGCTCAAGATCCGGTTGCGCAGAGGGAACAGATAGGTAAGGGGCCGCACACCCGGCGGGCTTTCCGAGATCAGGCCGCCCCTTTGCTCCAGCTCCATATAGATGTCCCGGTTTTCCTCCGGATAGCAGCGGTCTACCCCGCCCGCCAGCACCGCGAAGGTCCTGCCATCCGCGGCCAGTGCTCCCCTGTGGCTGATCCCGTCGATTCCCCGTGCCATGCCGCTTACAATCTGCACGCCCTGCCGCGCCAGCTCTTTTGCGAACCAGTAGGAGACATGGTTCCCGTAGGCGCTGCAGTTCCTGGCGCCCACGATGGCCACGGAGGGCTTATCGTCCGCCGGGAGGGAGCCCCGGAAGAACAGGCCGCAGGGAGCGTCCTGGAGCTCCCTTAGCCGGGCCGGATAGTCCGGGTGCTCCCTGCTCACGAAACGGATATCCAGGCGGTCCAGGCGGTCTGCCTCTCTCCCGAAATCCCACTTTTTTCTCCCCGCGCAGAGGGCCGACAGCTTCCGCTCATTTTTCGGAGAGACGTTCTTAATCTCCTCCTCTCCGGCCCGAAATACATGCTGCGGCGTCCCGAAATGCTCCAGGAGCTTTCGCTCCAGCCCCGGATCGGAAAAGAGGCCGGCGCAGAACCAGTGCCAGTACGCCTCCTTCTCTTCTATTTTTTCTCCCGCCTTCATCTTTGCACCCCCTTCAGCCATTCGCTCCGCTCCAGCGGCCGGTAGCCCAGAGCTTCCAGAATATGCTGCTCCAGAACCCGCTCCTCCCCGGCCAGATCGGCGATCGTCCTTGCCACCCGCAGCAGCCTGTGATAGGCCCGGGCGCTTAGGGACAGCCGCTCAAAGGCTTCCTTCAGAAGCTTCTTTTCTTTTGTTCCCAAAGCGCAGAAGCTTTCCGTGTCGCGCGCGCCCAGGCGGGAATTGAACCGGACCGGAAGCCCCCGGAACCGCTCCTTTTGCATCTGGTGCGCCCCTTCCACCCTTCTTCGGATAGACGCGGAGCTTTCATTTTCCTCCCCTTTCTGCAGCTCCTCATAGGAAAGCTTCGGCACCTGCATACAGATATCGATGCGGTCCAGAAGAGGCTGGCTTAAACGTCCCAGATACCGGGAAATCTCCCGGGGCGCGCAGCTGCAGCGGTTCCTGTCCGGATAATAGCCGCAGGCGCAGGGATTCATGGCCGCCACCAACATAAAATCCGCCGGGAACATGTAGGTGCCCGCCGTCCTGGAGATGCAGACCCGGTGCTCCTCCAGGGGCTGGCGCAGGATCTCCAGAGCGGAGCGGCGAAATTCCGGAAGCTCGTCCAGGAAGAGAATGCCTCCGGTGCTCAGGGAAATCTCCCCCGGCAGCGGCAGTCTCCCGCCCCCTGCCAGAGCCTCCGCCGTCGTCGTGTGATGGGGCGCCCGAAAAGGCCGCCTCGTAAGAAGCGGGATCTCCGGCGGGAGCAGTCCCGCCACGCTGTAAATCTTGGTGATCCGCAGGCTTTCCTCCAGCGTCAGCCCCGGCAGGATCCCCGGGATCCTTCTCGCGATCATGGTTTTCCCGGAGCCGGGCGGCCCGATCATCAGAAAGTTGTGCATCCCTGCGGCGGCTATCTCCGCCGCTCTTCGAAGCGCCTTCTGTCCCCGGATCTGCGAAAAATCCTCCTGCGCAGCCTCCAGGCCCTTTCTGAGCAGGCCGTCCGCGTCCACCTCGGTCCGCGTCCCCTTTTCCGGATGGCGCAAAAGCTCCATCAGCTCCGCAAGATCCGACACGCCGACGACCTCCGCCTCCCGGACCAGCGCGCCCTCCCGGGCGTTCACCTTTGGCACGATGCACCGCCTGATTCCGGCCTCCCGGGCCGCCTCCGTCAACGCCAGCACCCCCGGAATCCCCAGCACCTGTCCGCTTAAGCTTAATTCCCCGGCAATCATCAGCCCGTCCAGGCTTTCCGCCGGAATCTTCTGCATGGAAGACAGCACTGCGGCCGCCACTGCCAGGTCAAAGCGCGAGCCCGCCTTTCTCACGCTGGCCGGAGCCAGATTCACCGTGATCCGCTTGGGCGGCAGCGGGCAGCCCGCGTTTTTCAGGGCCGTGCGCACCCGGTCCCCCGCCTCCTTTACCTCGGAAGCCAGATATCCCACCATCAGAAACTGGGGCAGACCCTCGCTCACATCTGCCTCCACCCGCACCGGATAGGCGTCCACGCCGCCGATTCCGGCCGACATTACTTTACTGAACAATCACAATCCTTCCTTTCCAAGCCCTCCTGTATTCTTTTCCTTTGTATCCTTATTTCCTGTCTCCTGTGTTTATACCGGGAACCTTCCGGCGAACGCCGGATGAACCGTCCGTACCGTCAGAACGCGGTACAGGATAGACTGATTTTACTCCATCCAAATCAAAAAGTCACGCGGATTTCTTTTGTTTTACAAAATTCGGCAGATTGCACAGAAAAAAGCCTGCTGCAGCTGTGGCCAGTCCCCACACTGTCGCAGGCTTTTTGTCTGTTTAGAAATACTGCCGCAGCTTCATCAGCGCGTTTTTCTCGATTCTGCTGATATAAGAGCGGGAAATCCCAAGCTCCCCGGCGATTTCCCGCTGCGTATACTCTCTTCCATTGTAAAGTCCGTACCGCATGATCAACACCTTCTGCTCCCGCGGGGTCAGGACCTCGCCCAGCAGCTCATACAGCCTTTTACTGTCCGCTTTCAGGCTTACCTGGGAGAAGGCGTCCCGCTCGCCGCTTTCCATGATATCCAAAAGATGAATCTCATTTCCTTCCTTGTCTGTGCCGATGGGTTCATAGTAGGACGTCTCCCGGGCCGTCTTCTTCTTCGCCCGGAAATACATCAGAAGCTCATTCTCCACACAGCGGGCCGCATACGTCGCCAGACGGGGCCCCTTTTCACTGTTGAAGGTCGTGATGGCCTTGATCAGTCCTATGGTCCCTATGGAAATCAAATCCTCCATCTCTTCCTCCGGGCTCTGGTACTTCTTTACAATGTGTGCCACGAGCCGGAGGTTATGCTCCACCAGGATATCACGGGCGCGGGCGTCGCCTTCTCCCAGCCTCTGCAGGTAATACTGCTCCTCCTTTGCCGGCAATGGCTGCGGAAAAGTTTTCAAAAAGGCACCTCTCCTGTGGATTTATATTATCTTATGATACATCCACGAAAGAAGTGCCTTTCCCTCTTTTTTCATATGTAACATCAACCGCCTTTTGACGCAGCATACTCATCCAATACCGCCTGCGCCCAGTGCAGATCTAGTTCCCGATTTTCGTTAGCTGCCCATAGTTGATAAAACCGCACAGCCCGATATGCATCCAAAGCCAACATATCCCGATTGCGCCGATATTCCTTTTGACGCAGTCAGTCAGCCACATTGTGGAACAGCATAATAATGCCATACAGCACACTCATCCCGCCTATGGCAATCAGCAGTACTCCGCCCAGGCGAAGGCAGTCATACACCAAAGCCCGAAACACATGCTGAGAGTCAAGAAACCCCTGCACTCGCACCGTATTAATCGTCCCCATATAGCTTCCCAGCCTGAAATACCACACAAGCCCAATACCCACGGCCAGAGGAATGACACATTTAAACAATCGCAGAAAACTCTTCCACAGACGGATTGGATGCAGCGCAATGTGCAGGCGGTGCAAATCCCTATGCAGACCAGGAGTACTGCTGTCTGTTTCCAGATCCACTTCATTCAATCCCCAGACAAGTTCGAGCCCTTTCAGGTAATCCACAGAAAGATCGTAAGTTTGCTCTCCACTGCCGTCCGGACCATAGTAGGTATGCTTGATTTTTCCCAGAGAAATCTCTCCCGCAGGGTAGCTGTCCACCAGCTTCTCCTTCAGATATTGATCCATCCAGGGCTCCATCACCTCTAAAACCCTCCACGGAAACTTACCCACTGCTTTCAGAACACGGTCGCAGGAACCCTTGCTGTTCTTCTTTTCATATTTATCCAAGCGGGTGTTCACATTCTTCCGAAATTCTTCTTCACTCTCATATACCTTGGAAAAATAACTATACCTCAACTGACAGCCCGTTGGCTGAGGCACTAAATCAGGAAACAGCTCTTTATCAGATGGAAAAACAGAAGCATTCACAACACTCTCCCCTTTCAACAAGACTTCTGATTGTCCGCTTTTATCCGTTTTCCTGCTCTCTTCTGCGCAGGATATCGTACCGCGCCGCCTGGCAGGAGAGCTTTACCAG
>CALWQJ010000123.1 GCA_944383645.1 uncultured Merdimonas sp. | reverse complement strand
ATATTCCAGCAGGGTCACGATCTTGAAGGTCGAGCCTGGCGGGTACAGCCCCTGGGCCGCCCGGTTATAGAGGGCGCTGTCCGTATCGTCCTCCGCGGTGAGTCTGTCCCAATCCTCGTTGATGCTTCCGGGATCGAAATCCGGCTTCGACACCATGGCCAGCAGCTTTCCGGTCTCAGCTTCCAGCACCACCACCGCTCCCCGGCTGTTCCCCAGGGCGGAGTATGCCGCCTCCTGAAGCTCCACATTCAGGGTCGTCACCACGTTGTTGCCCTGATCCTTCTGCTCACGGATATCATTCTGAATCTGCTCCACCGTCGAGATGTCCGAGGTGAGCAGGCTGAAATTCGCCAGGTTCTCGATGCCGGTCCTTCCCCGCGAAGAGTAGCCCACCACATGGGCGAACCGCTCCGCGTACGGATAGACCCGCGTCTCGGTCCCGTCCTCCGCCACCTTCGTCTCTGCCAGCACCGTCCCGTCCTCCGCCAGGATGCTGCCGCGGATCACCTTCTCCGCAAAGGCCTCCTGCCGGGCGTTATAGGGGTTGTTGATGACATCCTCGCTTAAAACAGCTTCAAAATAGACGAAATACCCGATCATCAGGGTAAACAATCCCATGAACATGTAAGTGACCACAGCCAGCTCATGATTTTTCTTTTTTCGCCTTTCGGGCTTTCGCTCTGGCTGCCCGTTCCCGTTCTTTTTCAATCTCCAGCTCCTCGTCTTCCTTTAAAAGATACATGCCCTGAATAACCGCGAACATAATGATGCTCGACACCATGGAGCTTCCTCCGTAGCTCACCAGCGGCAGCGTCACCCCCGTGGAGGGGATAAAGCGTATGGCTCCGCCGATAGTCAGAAATACCTGAAAGCCATAGAGGGTTCCAAAGCCCAGAGCCGAATATTTGTAAAAGTTATTTTTAATCTGCATGGCGATATTCACAAACATAATAAAACAGCTCATACAGATCAGAATCAGGCAGATGGCGAAAATTCCCCCCAGCTCCTCTGCGATGGCGGAGAACACAAAGTCCTCCTCCACCACGGGGATCTTGTTCGGCATTCCCTGGAAAAGGCCCATCCCCAGCCAGCCGCCCGTACCGATGGCAAAGAGGGACTGGGTGATCTGATAGCCTTCATTGTCAATGACGCTGAAGGGATCTGTCCAGGCAAGCACCCGGACCCGCACATGGTAAAACAGCTGGTAGCCGATAAAGGCCGCAGCCACGCCTGCTCCCAGACCAGCCAGGAAATACCGCCTCTTTTTCGATGCCACATACAGCACAATCAGATAGGTGACAAAGAACAGAAGCGCCCCTCCCAGGTCCCTGGAAAAGACCAGCACCAGCACATGAAGGGCCGCCAGCACAGTCGTCAGGACCACGTCCCGGAATTCTGTGCTTCCGGCCAGCCGCGCCGCGATAAAGAACACGAAGGTAAGCTTCACAACCTCCGTCGGCTGAAAGCTGAAATTTCCGATCACCAGAGACAGGTTCGCCCCGGAATCCTCCGTACCCACAAAGGCCACCGCCAGCAGAAGCAAAAGCCCCGCCGTCCCATAAAGCCAGGGAAGCTTCTGCAGGAACGCGCACTTGCGGATGAGCACCGGCACAGCCAGCGACAGAATCAGAGCCGCGGCCGCAATCTGGAACTGGCGCACCGCCCGGTCAAAGGAGAGCCGGGTCAGAATCACAAAGCCCACCATCAGAAGGAAGCACATATTATTCAGCACCAGCCGGTTGATCTTCGGATAAATCAGTCTGGTAAACACCAGCACGGCCTGCAGCAGGAAAAACTGCAACAGATAGAAAATCAGGACCTCCACCTGCCAGGTCTGGATGAAAATGACACCAAAGGCAAGCAGGTGAATCAGGAAGGTCAGCAGATTCTGCACCCTCCAGCCATGGTTAATTTCCTCCTGGTTCTTTTTGCGAAGTACGGAATAACACAGAAAAGTATACATCGCTATAAAAAGGATGAATACATATCTGGATAATTCCACAATCAGATTGATCATAGCAGTCTATTGAACTCCCCGTTTCAAATGTCCCTTCGTATATCCGCCCTCCGGCTTCCCGGCCTGGCTGCCCCGGCAGAAGACCTGCACGAAATCCTTAAGGATCCGGCGCATCTCCTCCCGGCTCTCCATGGTGAAGCAGAGCCGCAGGCTGTCCGGAGACAGCCGCAGGACCTCCTCCCTGCTGTATAGAAGAGAGAGCGGTTCACAGTTGTAGATGACGTTATAGCAGAACCGGCAGTAATTTGCCACCGGAAATTCCTTCTGGTACCGGTCCGCCAGCGTCCGGCGGACCGGACGGCGGTCGCAGCGCTCTACGGTCTTATGAAGGCAGCCCGCCGTCGTCATAAGCGGCAGATATCCGTAGGCGACAAGCTCGCTTTCCCCGCAGCCGAGCCGCGAAAGCTCCCGGCTGTTCAGCTCCAGTGGCAGGGTGTCCCGCAAAATCCCCTGGCTTTTCCAAAAGCCCCTTGCCTCCCGGTTCCAGCTATAAAGACTGTGATCCGCGATCACCGGAATGTCCCAGCCGGAGGCCTTCAGAAAGCCCAGCTCGTCGATATCCTTTATTACCACGGCGTCCAGACCGGCATCCTTCAAAAGCTCCAGCCGTTCTGTAAAATAATTCCTGGCATCCAGCCGGAAGACATAAGGAAGCACCAGGACGCACTCCTTCCCTGCCTGGCGGCAGGCGGACGCGTATTCCTTAAGCTTCGAGAAATCCAGCCTCTCGCTGGTCAGGTACACGCTCTTTACCTCCGGGCAGGCCAGCGCCTCCGGCAGAAGCTCCGGATCCTCCAGCTGTACCCGCAGAAGAAGCCTTTTCCCGCTGTTCGCGTTTTCCCCGCTGTCCTCTTTTCCCACAGAAGGCTCTCCCGCGCTCTTAAGTTCCGTTCCCAAAGGCGTAACACCCTCTCTGGCCTTCCGGCAGCTTCTGGAAAGGAATGCCTCCTCCAGCTTTTCCAGCGCCTCTCTGCGGAGACGGTTCAGCTCTCCCACCGGGATGAACACCCTGCCCTCCAGCCGGATTTCCAGCTTGTCGAAGACAAAGGGCGTATCCCCTGTCTTTCGAAGCTGCCTTTCCAGATCCTCCTTTGTCATGGGCCGCTTCTCGGCCTTCTGCGCCGCGGCTCCCGTGACGCGGACCTCTGTCTCCTTATATTTTACTGCAAGCTCCACAGGAAATCCTTCAGAAATTGTGAAGCTTCCCTGAATTTTTTCTCTGCGGTCCTTCTCCACGTATTCTTTGCGCATCCGCAGAAGGAGCGCCTCGTACTCCTGCTTCTCCCGGACTGCCTGGCGGTCCTTCTCAGCGAAGTGGCCGGGCCTTGTAAGGGACATCAGCTCCCGTCCGTTATGCACCTGGTAATAGCCTCTGGAAAAGCCGCCCCGGTTATAGAGGGCCAGAAGCTCGGCGTAATCCTGCCGCTCCACCTGCCAGTCTTCCTTTCCCGTTTCCAGGTACCTGTCGAGGTATTTCCGGTAAACGCGGACCACGCCCGCCGTGTACTCCGGGCGCTTCATGCGTCCTTCGATTTTCAGAGAGCAGACGCCGGCCTCCAGAAGCTCCGGCAGGATCTCGATGGTACACATATCCTTCGGGCTTAAAAGATAGCTTTCCTTCGGGCTGTTCAGCACGCGCCGCCCATCCTTCCACTGATAGGGCAGGCGGCAGGGCTGGGCGCAGCGCCCCCGGTTGCCGCTCCGTCCGCCCAGCATGCTGCTGAACAGACACTGGCCGGAATAGCAGTAGCAGAGAGCCCCGTGGACAAAGCTTTCGATTTCTATATCCACCGTATCGTGAATCCTGCGGATCTCCTCCAGCGACAGCTCCCGGGCCGTCACCACCCGGGCCGCTCCCTGCTCCTTTAGGAGGGCCGCGCCGTCCGCTCCCAGCACCGTCATCTGGGTGCTGGCATGAAGCGGCAGATCCGGAAAGGTCTCCCGGAGATAGGCGAAGACACCCAGATCCTGCACGATCACCCCGTCCAGCCCGCTCTCATAATACGGCTTCAGGTAGGCTCCCAGCTCCTCCAGCTCGTTCTCTTTGAGCAGGGTATTGACCGTAAGATACAGGTCGCAGCCGTGAAGATGGGCGAAACGGATCCCCTCGCAGAGCTCCTTTTCCTCTGGATTGTCCGCATAGGCTCTGGCTCCGAACCGGCTGCCCCCGATATAGACCGCGTCCGCGCCTGCATTCACAGCGGCGCGCAGGCTTTCCAGGGATCCGGCAGGCGCCAGAAGTTCTGTCTGATGTCTCATAATTCCTCCTTCAAGACGTTACCATTCACAGCCGATTCAGAAATGATAACAGCTGTGTCGTGCTTGCATGTAAACAGCTGTTATCATTTCTGAATCAGGACTGTGAAGCAGTCACCCCACCCACATAAGCAGTCTTAGCTCCGTAAGGAGCGGGACTGGAGCCTCATAAGAGGCGACGAGTGCGCATGTGGGTGGGGCGGCTGTGAATGGTAACTTCATGACTCCTTTCCTTCCTTTTTCCGAGTCTTCCACAGGATAAAACAAAGCGTCAAAGCCCTGAAACTGCATCTGACGCTTCTGTTTTCTCATTTGTTGTTCGGATGGTACTTCCGTCCCTGGCTGTGGATCTGCCTGAGCTGGTTCTGGTTCTGATTCTGGTTTTGAGTCTGGCTCTGGTTTTGAGCCTGGCTCTGATTTTGAGCCGGATTCTGGCTCCGGCTCTGAGAAGCCTGCGTCTGCGGACTGCCGGACGAATCCGCCCTGTCCGCGCCAGCCGCCTCCGCCACGTCTCCTGCCGGCACATTCACGCCCTCTGGCTGCGCGGCCTCCCTGGACTTAGCGTTTTCCAGCTCCTTCAGACGCTTTTTCAGATCCTTCAGCTCCTTTTTCTGGTTCTCCAGAGCCAGCTGGGCCTCTATGAGATCGTGGCGCACACTGTAAAGCTCCCGCTCCTTCTTTTCCAGGTCCGCGGACAGCTTCTCCGCCTGGCGCCTGGATTTGAAAAAGTCGTCAGCAAGATTCATATTCAGCAGAAGCTGCTTCTGATCCGTATTCTGCTTCCGGTAGCTGTCTGTCTTCTGAAGCTCTGACATCTTGTCGTTCAGATAGACGGCGATCTGGTGCAGATACTCCGGGCTCTCGTATCCGCTGATCTTATACACCCGCCCGGCAATCACCACTTCCGCGGTATTCTTCATAGCCATACTGCTCACTCCCATTTTCCATCATTGTAGCACATTCAGCCGCCCTGCACAACTCCGAGATGGCGGCAGCCCAGCTCTGTGACGACGCGGCCCCGGGGCGTCCGGTTGATAAAGCCCCGCTTGATAAGATACGGCTCGTACACGTCCTCTATGGTCCCGGCGTCCTCGCCGATGGCCGCCGCCAGCGTATCGAGGCCCACCGGGCCTCCGGCGAATTTCTCCAGCATAGTATTCAGGATCAGCCGGTCCGTCTGATCCAGGCCATAGCGGTCCACCTCCAGAAGATCCAGGGCGAAATCCGCGATCTCTGCCGTGATCCTTCCGTCATACTTCACCTGGGCGAAGTCCCGCACCCGCTTCAAAAGCCGGTTCGCCAGACGCGGCGTGCCTCTGGAGCGCCGGGCGATTTCCAGGGCTCCCAGGGGTTCGATCTCCACCTCCAGCACCTCCGCAGAGCGCAGCACGATGGTCTTTAGTTCCTCCTCCGTGTAAAACTCCAGGTGGTGCACCACGCCGAAGCGGTCCCGCAGCGGAGCCGTCAGAAGACCGGCCCGGGTCGTCGCCCCGATCAGGGTAAAATGGGGCAGATCCAGGCGGATGGACCGGGCGGAAGCTCCCTTCCCGATGACAATATCGATGGCGAAATCCTCCATGGCCGGGTAGAGCACCTCCTCCACCTGCCGGCTCAGTCTGTGGATCTCATCCACAAAGAGGACGTCCCCCTCCGAAAGGTTATTGAGAATCGCCGCCAGCTCCCCGGGCTTCTCAATGGCCGGTCCGGAGGTCACCTTCATGCGCACGCCCATCTCGTTGGCGATGATGCCCGCCAGCGTCGTCTTTCCAAGCCCCGGCGGTCCGTAGAACAGCACATGATCCAGGGCCTCTCCCCGGGCCAGGGCCGCCTCAATATAGACCTTCAGGTTCTCCTTTGCCTTTTCCTGGCCGATATATTCCTTCAGCGTCTGGGGGCGCAGGCTGTATTCTGTCCGGATATCCTCTTCCTGAAGCTCTGTCGTAATAATCCGTTTTCCCATATTCCGTCACTCCAAAAGCGGCAGAGAAAGCCCAAGCCGCTTAAAAACTCATAAATTTGAGAGCTGCCTTCAGAATGTCCTCCACATCCATGCCGTCGGCCGTCTCCACCTGGCGCACAGCCTTAAGAGCCTCCGACGAGGAGTATCCAAGAGCCGTCAGCGCCTCCACCGCCTCGTTTTTGGCCTCGGTAAGCCCTGCGGAAGGCGCCGCCTGATCCCGCAGCTTCTCCCCTGCCAGCCGGGCCTCGAAGGCCTCCTCCAGACTCAGCTTGTCCCGCAGCTCCAATATCAGCTTCTTCGCCGTCTTAAGCCCGATGCCGGGCGCCTTTGAGATGGCCTTGGCGTCGTCAGCCAGCACCGCGAAGCGCAGGTCATCCGCAGACAAAGCCGACAGAATCCCCAGGGCTCCCTTCGGCCCGATTCCGCTGACTCCCAGCAGCTGTCCGAATAATTTTCTGTCCTCGCGGGTAAAAAATCCGTAGAGAACAAAGGCGTCCTCACGCACCTGCAGATAGGTGTAAAGACGCACTTCCTCTCCGGCCTCCGGCAGCAGCTCCAGATCCCTTCCGGACAGGTAAACCCGGTACCCGATCCCGCCTGCTTCCAGGACTGCCGTCCCTTCCTCCGGCTCCACATATTCCAGCCGTCCCCTGATGTATGCTATCATAGCCGTCTATCGTCTCCTTAAGAATGCTTGTGCCAGCCGGGACAAGCTCCCGGTCAATTTCCGTCCGCCCTCAGTCTTTGGAAATCTTCACCAGCCTGCGCTGTCCAAAAGCTCTGGATACCGTGAGCTTCTCGATCAGCGGCGTCGTCAGATTCGCCAGCAGAACCGCATAGACGATGGCTTCCTCGATTCCCCGCAGGCGCAGGGCGGCCGCCAGGATGCCAATCAGCGCCCCGTAAAGGATCTGTCCGCTCCGCGTGACAGGCGAGGTCGTATAATCCTCCGCCATGAACCAGATGCCCAGCACAAAACCGCCGCCGCAGACCTGCGTGGTCAGCCAGAGCTGATCAATCCCCCTTCCGCCGAACACAAACAGGGTCAGAAGAAAGGCAAAGGTTCCCGCCAGCGGAATCCGCAGACGGATAATGCCAAGAGCCAGAAGCAGAACAGCGCCCGCCAGAATCGCGATGGAGGAGGTCTGTCCAATGCCTCCGTTGGTATTTCCCAGGATCAGCGGCAGCGGATCCACCGTCTCCCCCTGCAGAAAGCGGCCCAGCAGGGTCGCCGGGCCCAGATCACCAAAGCTGTAATCCCGCATGGTATCTGAAAAAAGCACCAGCAGCAGGCAGTAGCCGCTTAAGGCCGGATTCAGGCGGTTCTTCCCGATGCCGCCAAAGGCCATCTTGATCACCGCAATGGCAAAGACTCCTCCGAGAATTCCATACCACAGCGGAACTCCCACCGGGAGCATCAGGGCCAGCAGAAGCCCCGTCACCGCCGCGCTGCAGTCTGTCACTGCCAGCGGCCGGTCCGCAAAGGCTTCAAACACAAATTCTGTCAGCACGCAGGTCACGACGCAGACCAGAATATGCCCGAGAGCCTTCGGCCCGAAATAAATCACTCCGAAAAGCCTACACACATCCAGATGGTACACACAGATCGGAAGAGCGTCGTGTAGGGAAAGAGTGTAGATCTCGGTG
>CALWQJ010000122.1 GCA_944383645.1 uncultured Merdimonas sp. | reverse complement strand
CCCGCGCTTTTCTAAAAGCTCATAAGCCTGTAATTCTTCTACCTTCATAATTCTCTCCTGTTCTATTGGATTTGCCCATGGAAAAAACCAGGGCAGCTACGTTTACACGTCCTGCCCTTGGAAAACCGTGGCATCTGCCACATAGTATATCACTTTTTTCTTTTGTTTAAAAGCGAAACCTTACTGCTCCTTTTGCTCCGCCGGCATCTTCCAGGCATGATGATCCGTGTGCAGCAGCTCGTGGGCCCTGTGGGAAAGGGGCGAGCCCAGGTAATCCTCATAGCATTTCTGCACGGATGGATTCTCATGGGAGAAGCGCAAAGCGTTCGCGCCGTCCAGCGCGTACAGGCGCTTTCCGCGTATCTCGCCCAGCTCCTCGCCGTCGTGGATGGGCTGTCCGCCGCCTCCGGCGCAGCCGCCGGGACAGGCCATGACCTCCACAAAATCATAGGAGACCTCGCCCCTTCTGAGGGCTTCGATGAGCTTTCTGGCATTGCCCAGGCCATGGGCCACGGCCACCTTAAGCTTCGTCTCTCCCAGCATGAACTCAGATTCCTTCCAGCCGTCCATGCCGCGGACCGCGCGGAAGGCGTCCGGATCGGGATTGGACCCGGTCACCAGATAATAAGCGCTCCGAAGGGCCGCCTCCATGACGCCGCCCGTGGCCCCGAAGATGACGCCAGCGCCTGTGCCGACGCCCAGAGGCATGTCAAAGGGTTCTTCCGGAAGTTCCGCGGGAACGATGTGCTCTGCCCGAAGCAGCCGATCTACCTCGCGGGTCGTCAGAACCACATCTACGTCCCGTCCGGCA
Organism: uncultured Merdimonas sp.; assembly: GCA_944383645.1. Lineage (GTDB taxonomy): Bacteria > Bacillota > Clostridia > Lachnospirales > Lachnospiraceae > Laedolimicola. Next base: position 7,104 of record CALWQJ010000122.1, on the reverse strand, counting down.
TGGGCGTCGCTCATGACCGGGAGCGCGCATTCATGCTTTTTGGCAATGCAGGGCATCAGGGAGACGCAGAAAATCCGGTTCGGATCCACGTTCAGAAGGGAGGCGTAATAGCTCTTGGCCACCGCTCCGAACATCTGCTGCGGGGACTTCGCTGTGGAAAGCTGTCCAATCATGTCCGGATACTGGGATTTCAGGAAGCGCACCCAGCCAGGACAGCAGGAGGTAAACATGGGGAAGGTTTCCTTATCCTTGTTTTTCAGCTTCTCCAGGAACTCGCTTCCCTCCTCCATAATGGTGAGATCCGCGCTGAAGTCCGTGTCAAAGATATAGGAAAAGCCGATCCGCCGAAGCGCCGCCACCAGCCGCTCCGCTGTGGCGAACTCCCGGCTGAGGCCGAACTCTTCGCCCCAGGCCGCCCGCACCGAGGGCGCCATCTGCACCACCGTAATCTTCTCCGGATCCGCCAAGGCGTCCAGCACCTTATCCACATCATCCCGTTCCCGGAGCGCTCCCACCGGGCAGTGGGTCACACACTGGCCGCAGAGGGCGCAGTCCGCCTCTTCGATCCTCCGGTTGCGGGACACATCCACCGTCGTGCGGGAGCCGGTGCCCGCCACATCCCAGATATTTAAGGTCTGGATCTTATCGCAGACCTGCACGCAGCGCATACATTTGATACATTTTTTATAATCGCGGATCAGCGGATAATCCGGGTTCCATCTGGTCTTTGGCAGCTGCTTCTCAAAGGGCATTTCCAGAATGTCCAGATCATTGGCGAGCTTCTGGAGGCTGCAGTTGCCGCTTCTTGCGCAGATGGCGCAGTTCGTGTCGTGCTGGGACAGAATCAGCTCCACGTTGATTTTCCGGGTTTTGCGGACCTTGGGGCTGTTCGTATGGACCACCATGCCCTCCACCGCGCGGGTATTGCAGGCGGTGACCAGCTTGGAATTGCCCTCCACTTCGACCATACAGACACGGCAGGCGCCGATCTTATTCAGGTTTTTCAGATAACAGAGGGTCGGAATGTGGATACCTGCCTGTAAAGCCGCGTCCAGGATCGTCGTTCCGTCTTTTACCTGAAGTTCCATTCCGTCTATCGTAAGCTTTACCATTGCTCCACTCTCCCTCCTTTAAATGATCCGAAGCCGAAGCGGTCGCAGCGCAGGCAGCGGCGGGATTCCTGCATGGCCTCTTCCTCTGTCATGCCGCATTCTATCAGCTGGAAATCCTTCACGCGCTCGCAGACGCTGCGCTCCTTCATATTGACCCGGGCGCAGCTCTTCCTGGTGTCCATGCGCACCTTTGGGATCTGCACGTCTGTGGAAATCACATAGTGGTAACCCAGGAATTCGTCGATGTTCGCCGCCGCCACCTTGCCTGCCGCGATAGCGCGGATCACGGTCGCGGGCCCTGTCACGCAGTCGCCTCCGGCGAAGACGCCTGAAATATCCTTTACGCCGCTCCAGTTCAGCGCGTCAATGACGCCCCGTTTTACAGGAATTCCGTACTTTTCAAAATTCTTGGACTCGATGCCCTGTCCGATAGCCACCAGCACCATATCGCAGGCCAGGCGCACCTCCGGCTGCCCGGAATCCATAGGCTTGGGTCTTCCGTTCACCACAGGCCCTATGATCTGCGGCTTCACCCAGAGGGCCGCCACCTTTCCTTCCGCGTCCTCCTCAATGCGCAGAGGCGCATGAAGCTCCACCAGCTCGCAGCCCTCGGCGATGGCGCCCTCCACCTCCTCCGGCATGGCAGTCATATCCTCACGCCGCCGGCGGTAGGCGATGCGCAGACGCTTCGCTCCCAGCCGGATGGCCGAGCGGGCCACGTCCATGGCCACGTTGCCGCCGCCGATGACGATGATGTCTTTTCCCGTGAAATCCGGAAGCTGGCTGTCTCCGATCCCGCGCAGCAGCTCCACCGCAGAGATGACGCCCTCCGCGTCCTCCCCCTCGATGCCGATCTTCCGATCCGTATGGGCTCCAATGGCGATATAAACTGCGTCGTACTGGCTGCGAAGCTCCAGGATATTCGGGCTTTCGCCCACCGTCACGCCGGTTTTCACATGAATCCCGGTGCTAAGCAGCTGCTCGATTTCCCGATCCAGCGTCTCTCTGGGCAGACGGTAGCTGGGGATTCCATAGCGGAGCATGCCGCCCAGCTGCTTTCTCTGCTCATAGATCGTCACGTCATGGCCCATCAGCCGCAGGTAGTAGGCCGCGCTGATTCCGCCCGGGCCGCCGCCGATCACCGCCACCTTCTTTCCAGTGGCCTCCGCCGGCTCCGGAACCGGCACCTCTCCCGCATGCTCCACCGCGAACCGCTTGAGGCCGCGGATATTGATGGGATCGTCCATCAGCGTGCGGCGGCAGCGCACCTCGCAGGGATGCTCGCAGATCAGGCCGCACACGCTGGGCAGGGGATTGTCCTTGCGGATCAGGCGCACCGCGTCCGCGTAATTGCCCTCCGCCACCAGGGCCACGTAGCCGGGAATATCCACGCCCGCAGGACACTGGGAAACGCAGGGCACCGGCTGGTTGAGCTCACAGATGCAGCGTCCCCGCAGCACATGCTCCTCAAAATCGTTCCGAAAGCCCTTGATTCCTTTCAGGACCATCAGGGCCGCCTCATAGCCTATGGCACAGTCCGCCGAATAAAAAATGCTGGAAGCCGTGCTCTCTATCAGATCAATTGTCTCAAGCGTTCCATTTCCGTCCAGAACGTCCTCCATCAGCTTTTCCAGCTGGCCTAAGCCCACGCGGCAGGGCACGCACTTTCCACAGGACTGGGCGTGGCACATCTTCAAAAAAGAAGACGCCAGATCCACAGGACAGAGTCCCGGCGGGCTCGCGCTGATTCTTCGTTCCAGATCCTTATACAGTTCTTCCACTGTCGTCTGAGCTTTGTTTTCTGTAATAATACTGAGTCTGCTCATGATTTCCTCCTCTCTTCCTGTCTGCAGCAGCTGTCCCCTGCAGTTGTTAAAATTTTATCATTTAACTTTTGAAGCGGTCAATCCTACACATTATAGTAAACAAAAAGAGCGCCCTGGAACCGCTCCCTCGCGATCCCCGGCGCCCCTTTTCTCCTGTCATATCTGTGCGGAAACAATCCGCCGCGATTCACACTCCCGGAATTACAATCCCAAACCGGATATAAACCGCACTGTCCGTCTTACAGGTTCTCCTGGAAGAACTTCTGGATAGCCTCGAATGCCACGTCCTCATCCTCGCCCTCGATGGTGACGGTCACTTCCACGCCTTTCTTTACGCCCATGGACATCACTGCCATGATTCTCTTGGCGTCAGCCTTCTTTACGCCGCTGTCCAGAGTAACGGCGCTCTTATATTTTGCAGCCTCCTTTACCAGAAGTCCTGCCGGTCTTGCGTGAAGTCCCAGCTCATCCTGCACTACATACTTAAACTCTTTCATGATACTTGTCTCCTTTAACCTTTTTCATAATATTTATAGCCATAAGCCGGAAGAATCCGGCGAAACTATCCTGGAAACCAAACCGCCTGTCCCTGCCTCTTTCGGAAAGCGCCTTACTCCGCCTCGCGGATCTTCTTGCGCAGCTCCAGGGTAAATACCGGAGATACAGACAGCTCGTCGATGCCCATCTGGATAAAGCGCCGCGTCAGCTCCATATCAGCTCCCAGCTCGCCGCAGATGCCGCACCATGCGCCGTGATCGTGGGCGCATTCGATAGTTCTCTGGATCATGCGGAGCACCGCCTCGTGATGCGGGTCGTAAATATTGTCCAGGGACTGGTTCTGACGGTCGATGGCCAGTGTGTACTGGGTCAGGTCGTTCGTTCCGATGCTGAAGAAGTCCACCTCAGCCGCCAGCATATCGGCAATCATGACAGCCGCCGGTGTCTCAACCATGATTCCCAGCTCCACGTCGCCGAACGGGATGTCCGCCTGTCTCAGCTCCTCCTTGACCTCCTCCACGATCTCCTTGATTCTCTTCACCTCAGCCACGGAGATAATCATCGGGAACATGATGGAGGCTGTGCCGTAAGCGCTTGCCCGGTAAATGGCGCGCAGCTGGGTCTTGAACATGTCCACGCGGTCCAGGCAGATACGGATCGCACGGTAACCCATAGCCGGATTCTCCTCATGAGGAATGTTAAAATAATCCGCCTGCTTGTCGGCTCCGATGTCCAGCGTACGGATGATGACCTTCTTGCCGTTCATCTTGGAAATCACGTTCTTATATACCTGGAACTGCTCGTCCTCTGTGGGATAATCGTCGCGGCCCAGGTACAGGAACTCGCTCCGGAACAGGCCGATGCCCTCGGAATCATTCTCCAGGACAGAGTCCACATCCTCTTCGCTTCCGATATTCGCGTACAGATGGATGACCTTGCCGCTCTTTGTCACCGTAGGCAGGCCCTTCAGGCTCTGGAGCAGGAGCTTGCGCTCTTCCTCTCTCTTCTTCTTCTCCTGCATGACAGCCGTGGTCACTTCATCCGGCTCGATATAAATCTTACCCGTAAATCCGTCCACGATACCTTCTTTTCCCGTCAGGGACGGATCCAGATCGATGTCTGCCGTCACAATGCAGGGAATATTCATCATGCGGGCCAGGATCGCTGTATGGGAATTGGCTGAACCCTTCTGGGTCACGATGGCCAGAATCTTGTCCTTCTCGAACTGTACCGTCTCGCTGGGCGCCAGATCTTCTGCCAGGATAATCACCGGCTCCGGCATCGCCTCCGCGCTCACCTGCGTACCGCTTAAGATAGCGATCAGGCGGCCGGAGATATCGTTGATATCCGCCGCGCGTCCGCGCATATAGTCATCGTCCATGCTCATGAAAATGGCAGCGCACTGCTCGCCGGTCACGAACACCGCGTATTCCGCGTTCACCTTGTCCTGCTCAATCATGCCCGTGATGCCTTCCACGAAATCCAAATCCTCGAGCAGCATCTGATGAGCCTCAAAAATCTCAGCCTCCGCTTCTCCCACATCGCGCATGGTCTTTTCCTTCAGAAGCTTCAGCTGCTCCCCTGCCTTTTCCTTGGCAGCCATATAGCGGGCCACTTCCGCAGCCGTATCCTCAACCGTTCTCTTCTCTACGACCTGCTTCGCCTTCTTAAATACGAACAGCTTTCCGATCGCGACGCCGGAAAATACGCTTTTACCCTGACGAGTTTCCATAAATACATCCTCCTATCTCCTGCCGCATGAAAATAAAAAGACCAGCTTCTGCAATCTAAAATACCGGATCCGGACTCCCATATCTTATCTTACACAACCTGGTTTTCCCAAAGAGCATCTCTCCCGTACATCATGCTTTCTCTAGTAACCAATATACCAGCTACATGGGCAAAAGTCAATGTTTTTTCTAATCGTTCCCAGCTGGAAAAGCCTCCCGGCCGCCGCCAGAGTTTCCCTCCGAAGCCCCCTCCTCCGGGAGTTTTATCTGCTCCGCGCGCCTTTCCAGAAACGCCGCCTCTTCCTTCAGCTCCTGGAACAGACGCTCTTTTATTTTTTCATAAACCGGATCCTTCAATAATCCTTTCTTCTTTCTGATTCTCCTGCGCACTCTCTGTCTCCCCGCCTTTCGTCGCCGTCTGCAGACACGAACCGCCTGCTCTGTCCGCATTATATCACATATACTACGTATAATCTATCTTTTTCATCGGTTACTAAATCTTCCTGCCGCCGCAAATCATATATTAAAATAATGTTCATCAAAGTTTACGGAGCAGCTTTATGTTTGAAGAGAATTTCTGCATCAAAAGAATCAGAGAACTGATGGAAAAGAACGGCTACAACACCTACCGGCTCGCCAAGCAGTCCGGCATCTCCCTGTCCACCTTAAGCTCCATGTTTGAGCACAACACGGAACCCCGGATAGAGACTCTGGAAAAAATCTGCTCTGCCTGCAATATTTCCGTAGCTCAGTTTTTCGAGCGTTCCTCCAGGGATCTTTCCTCTGAGCAGAGCAGGGTGCTCGACCTCTACGACTCCCTTTCGCCCAAAAGCAAGGATATGGCCCTGTCCTACCTGTGCTTTCTGTCCGAAAACGAGTAAAGCGGACATTTTCTTTTTCCGGCTTTTGTGCTACACTTATTCTGTATCAGAATGCAGGAGGGAAAAGAATGGAGCGGCACGCCTATCTGATTATGGCGCATAATCATTTTGATTTTCTAAAAGAGCTTCTTGGCTGTCTGGATGACAGCAGAAATGACATTTATCTGCATATCGACAAAAAGGCCGGCAGTTTTGATCCGAACCAGTTCACAAAGGTTCTGAACTCATCCCGGCTCTTTTTTACTGAGCGCCTGGACGTGCGCTGGGGCGGGTACAGCCAGATCGCCTGTGAGCTTCTGCTCCTGAAAGCGGCCGCAGGCCAGACCTCCCACGGTCCTGCTTCCAAAGAGCGTTACGCTTATTACCATCTGCTCTCCGGTTCCGATCTCCCCTTGAAATCCCAGGACGAAATCCATACCTTTTTTGAGCGGCACGCCGGGAAGGAATTCCTGGCCTTTGACCGCGAGGTATCCCGGCAGGCCCGGGAACGGATCTGCCTGTGGCACTTTTTCCGGGAAAGCTCTTCGCCTCTGGCGGAGCCTGCCGATCATCTCCTGACCCTGATTCAGCGCCTGCTCCATGTGGATCGCTTAAAAGGAACCGGAATCGAAGTCTGTAAAGGGCCCAACTGGTTCAGCATCACGGACGGTCTGGCCCGGTATGTCCTGGAGCAGGAAGACTGGATCCGGAAGCACTTCAGCCATTCTGTCTGCGCGGACGAGCTCTTTTTGCAGACTCTGGCCGCCGCCTCTCCATTCCGGGAAAGCATCTATGACAGGGAAGGAACAAGCGGCTCTATGGCAAATCTGCGCTATGTGGACTGGGAACGCGGAAACGAAAACAGTCCCTATACCTTCCAGGAGGAGGATAAGGAACTGCTTCTTGGGCTTCCCCATCTGTTTGCGCGGAAATTCGAGAGGAATATCCTTAAAATGAATCTGCCCTCTCATTGAGAGTATCACCATTGTTCAGACAGCAGAAAATCTGACAGATGAACAATTCAAAACGCCATTCAATCGGGAAGCTTCCTCAAATTGAATGGCGTTTTGCCATGTTT
>CALWQJ010000121.1 GCA_944383645.1 uncultured Merdimonas sp. | reverse complement strand
ACGACGAGCATATCATCGCCCCGGAAAATTCCCATCTGTTCGCGGCCATCGGCTCTGCCCTAAGCAGCAAAAAGGAGACGGGCGTGTCCATGAGCAGCATGAAGGAGCGGCTGAAGTCCCATATCAAGATGGATTTCGAGGTGGCCCGCATGGAGCCCCTGTTCGCGTCTGAGCACGAATACGCCAAATTTCAGGAGCGCCACAGCCGCCACGAGGTGACAAGGGGTGATTTTCAGGCCTATAAGGGAAACTGCTTCCTGGGCATCGACGCCGGAAGCACCACCACGAAGGCGGCCCTGGTGGGCGAGGACGGCGAGCTTCTCTATTCCTTCTACAGCAGCAATAACGGAAGTCCCTTAAAGACCACCATCCGGGCTATCAAGGAGATTTACCGTTTTCTTCCGAAGGACGCCCATATCGTCCGCTCCTGCTCCACCGGCTACGGCGAGGCCCTGGTAAAGGCCGCCCTGATGCTGGATGAGGGCGAGGTGGAGACCGTGGCCCACTACTACGCCGCGGAGTTCTTCGACCCGAAAGTGGACTGTATCCTGGACATCGGCGGCCAGGACATGAAATGCATCCGCATCAAAAACCATACCGTAGACAGCGTGCAGCTGAACGAGGCCTGCTCCTCCGGCTGCGGCTCCTTTATCGAGACCTTCGCCCATTCTCTGAACTACAGCGTAGAGGATTTCGCGAAGGCGGCTCTGTTCGCGGAGCATCCCATCGACCTGGGCACCCGCTGTACGGTATTTATGAATTCCAAGGTAAAACAGGCCCAGAAGGAGGGCGCTTCCGTGGCGGATATCTCCGCGGGCCTTGCCTACTCCGTCATCAAGAACGCTCTTTTCAAGGTCATCAAGGTGTCGGACGCCTCCTCTCTGGGACAGAATATCGTGGTTCAGGGCGGAACCTTCTACAACGACGCGGTTCTTCGAAGCTTCGAGAAGATCGCCGGCTGCGAGGCCGTGCGCCCGGATATCGCGGGCATCATGGGAGCCTTCGGCGCGGCCCTCATCGCAAGGGAGCGCTACGAGGAGGGCATGGAGACCACCATGCTTCCCATCGACCAGATCAACAGCCTGGAATTTACCACCACCATGGCTAAGTGCAAGGGCTGCACCAACAACTGCCGCCTGACCATCAACCGCTTCACCGGCGGCCGCCAGTTCATCACCGGCAACCGCTGCGAGCGCGGCATCGGAAAGGAGCGCAACAAGGATCATATCCCGAACCTGTACGAATACAAGAACAAGCGGATCTTCGGCTACGAGCCCCTGCCTGCGGACGAGGCTGTTCGGGGCAAGGTGGGCATTCCCCGTGTGCTGAACTTTTATGAGAATTATCCCTTCTGGTACACATTCTTTACCGAGCTGAAGTACCAGGTGGTGCTCTCTCCGGCTTCCACGCGGAAGATTTACGAGCTGGGCATCGAGTCCATTCCCAGCGAGTCCGAGTGTTATCCGGCCAAGCTGGCCCACGGCCATGTGACCTGGCTCATCCGCCAGGGGCTGAAGTTCATCTTCTACCCCTGCGTGCCCTATGAGAGAAATGAGTTTCCCGACGCGGGCAACCACTACAACTGCCCCATCGTCACCTCCTACGCGGAGAATATCAAGAACAATATCGACGAGCTCCACGGCGGAGATATCGATTTTTTCAATCCCTTCCTCTCCTTTGAGAGCGAGGAGATCCTGGAGAAGCGCCTGATCGAGGAGTTCGGCGCCCACTGCGGCATTCCGGCAAAGGAGGTCTCCGCCGCCGCGAAGAAGGCCTGGGAAGAGCAGGCAAACGTCCGGGAGGACATCCGCCGCAAGGGCGAGGAGACGCTGAAATACATGGAGGAGAACGGACGCCGGGGCATCGTGCTGGCGGGCCGCCCCTACCACATTGATCCGGAGATCAACCACGGCATTCCGGAGCTGATCAACTCCTACGGCATCGCCGTGCTGACGGAGGATTCCATCAGCCACCTTCATGGGGTGGAGCGTCCGCTGTTCGTCATGGATCAGTGGATGTACCACTCCAGGATGTACGCCGCCGCCAGCTACGTGCGGACCAGAGACGATCTGGATCTCATCCAGCTGAATTCCTTCGGCTGCGGCCTGGACGCCGTGACCACCGACGAGGTCAGCGATATCCTGACGAACTCCGGCAAGATCTACACCTGCCTGAAGATCGACGAGGTGAACAACCTGGGCGCCGCCCGCATCCGCATCCGCTCTCTCATCTCGGCTCTCCGGGTGCGCGAGAGAAAGCAGGAATGCCGGACCATCGAGCCCACCTCCTACGAGCGCGTGGTATTTACCGAGGAGATGCGCAAGGATTACACCATCCTCTGCCCGCAGATGTCGCCGATTCACTTCGACGTCATCGAGCCGGCCTTCCGCTCCTGCGGCTACCACATTGACGTGCTGCCGGATTCCGACCGGGCCGCCATCGATATGGGCCTGAAATACGTAAACAACGACGCCTGCTACCCCTCCCTGGTGGTAGTCGGCCAGATTATGACCGCCGTACTCTCCGGAAAATACGATCCGAACAAGCTGGCTGTCATCATCACCCAGACGGGCGGAGGCTGCCGCGCCACGAATTATATCTCGTTCATCCGGCGCGCCCTGGCCAAGGCAGGCCAGCCCCAGATTCCGGTGGTCTCCCTGAACTTAAGCGGCCTGGAATCCAATCCCGGGTTTAAAATCACACCCTCCCTGGCCTTCAAAGGCCTGTACGGACTTGTATTTGGAGACATCTTCATGCGGGTGCTCTATCAGACCCGCCCCTATGAGAAGGAGCCCGGCTCCGCCAACGCCCTCCACCAGAAATGGGTGAAAATCTGCCAGGATTTTGTATCCCAGAAGCATGTGGGCCACCGCCGCTTCGTCCAGATCTGCAGAGGGATTATCGAAGATTTCGATAAGCTTCCGATCTACGAGGATCTGAAGAAACCCCGTGTCGGCGTGGTTGGAGAGATTCTGGTAAAATACTCTCCCTCTGCCAACAACCACCTGGTGGATCTGCTGGAATCCGAGGGCGCAGAAGCCGTAGTGCCGGATCTGATGGATTTCCTGCTCTACTGCTTTAAGAATTCCGAGTTCAAGGCTGACTACCTGGGCAAGAAGCGCTCCAGCGCCCGCATTGCCCGCATCGGCATCCAGGCCATGGAATGGCTCCGGAAGCCCGCTGTGAAGGCCCTGAAAAAGAGCGTACACTTCAATCCGCCCGGCAATATCGATGAGATGGCCGAGATGGCCTCCGACATCGTATCTGTCGGCAACCAGACCGGCGAGGGCTGGTTCCTGACCGCCGAGATGCTGGAACTTATCCACACCGGCGTGCCGAACATCGTCTGCACCCAGCCCTTTGGCTGCCTGCCCAACCACGTGGTCGGCAAGGGCGTCATCAAGGAGCTGCGCCGCCGCTACCCCGCTTCCAACGTGGTAGCCATCGACTACGATCCCGGCGCCAGCGAGGTCAACCAGCTGAACCGGCTGAAGCTGATGCTCTCCACCGCGAATAAGCATTTGAACGCGGCGCAAAAGGCTGAAAAGCCTGCTGAAAGCCAGAATAGGGACAGCCAGGACAAGGACGGACGGGGACACGGCTCCGGCACCTCCGCCGGCGGCCATTCCGGCAGCAGCCAGGGGAAAGCCGCCGCTTCCGGCAGCCAGACCGCAGCCATGAAGGTGCTTCCGGAGGGCTGAGGAAAGCAAAAAAGCGAAAGAACACTTACATTCATGTAATTCATAAGAAAGAGCAGAAGCCCGTAACCGTTCACTCTGGACAGTTACAGGCTTCTGCTTTTTTCTGAAATCATGCAAATGCAACTGGTATTTTTATGGTTTCCTACATCTTCCTGCACAGATATTTGTAAATCACCGTGGCCGCCACATACTCCGCCACGGCCACAGCAAACAAAACAGCTGTAACAGTCACGGAGCCATTGAGCAGGCTCACGACAAAGGCTCCCACAAAGCAGAGCAGCAGCGTCCAGCACCAAGTGATATATCCCGCTCTCCAGCGCAGCTGGATCTTCCGTTCATCTTTCAGATTGATCTGCTGCTGGCGCAGCTTCTCCTCATATTTTTCTCTGTTACCGGGCCTCATGTGGTACCAGTGCCCCGCGATCCGTGCGACTGCGTTCGCCGCGAAAGAAACGCCTATGGCAAAGATCAGCGTGGAATAATATTCTATATCCAGCTTCAGTCCCACAGCTATCATGACCACACCGGCCATTAAATAAATGGCCCAGAAGATTTTATCGTTCTTTTTCATACTCTCACCTCGTAAAAATAGAAGCTACGCCTCTGTTTTTCTGCGCGCATACCACTCAAATACCGTGAACAGCACGCCCTCCGCCGCGCCGGCTGCCAGCAGAATAAAGACGATCCGGTTTGAAGCTCCCAGAAGATTTGCAGCCACGGCCGCCACGAAGCATCCCAGCATCGTCACCGCATAGGTCAGATACCCGGCATAATGGCGGATCTGCCTGTTCCTCTCATCCTTCCATTCTATCCTTCGGTGCTTCATTTCTCTTTCATACGCTTCTTTGTTTTCCGGCCTCCTGCTCTGCCAGAAGCGCCACAGCTGGCCCAGGCTTCCTATGATCAGAACCGCCCCCATGACAAGCAGAGCTCCCGAATCGAAGAAGCCTGTTTTCCCTGTGAGCCCAAATACTGCCACAGCTGCCCCAATGAAAAGATCCACCAGAAACATGATCCCATCCTTCTTTTTCATCCTTCCCCCTCCTCGTAAATGAAAATGTCCTCAATGCTCATCCCAAAATACCTGGCAATCTTAAAGGCAAGTAAAATCGAAGGATTGTACCTGCCATTTTCCAGGGAGCCTATGGTCTGCCTGGAAACCTCCAGAGCTTCCGCCAGCTCTTCCTGTTTGATGCCTCTTTCTTTTCTCAGCTCTTCCAATCTGTTTTTCATCTGTTCTGCATCACCTTCTCTTTATGGAAAGTTTACTTTCCATGCTTTTATTATACAGGACATTCAAGAAATGTCAAGTTTACTTTCCATCATCTAATATTTTCATGTCCTGCTTTCTTAAGAATGCCTTAATTTTTCACCGCGCCGTAAAATAAGTCTTGAATTTCGACCGGAAGCTGTCATATAATACCCCCTGACATTCAGAAAATGACAGGAGGTAGATAACTTGTTGATGAAGCGGCTTCTTTTGTGCCTTCTGACAGCCGGCACCTTATTAAATGCCGGCGAAAATCAGACCTTTCAGGACGGGGATGTAGTCGGTTTCTGCGGGGACAGCCTTACGCATGCGGGATATTCAGAGGTCAATTACACCCATGTACTTTTTAATTACTATGTAACACACTTTCCGGAACGGGAGATTGAGCTTCGGAATCTGGGCGTGGGAAGAGCGACGATTCTTCATGGCCTGGATTTGTACGAACAGGATCCGGCGGCCCGGGGCCTTACAAAGGTAGTTCTGGAATATGGAATTAATGATACGAAAAATCTGTACGAAAGCGCGGAATTTTATACAGACAGTAAGAATACAGAAAGGAACAGCCTCCAGAATTTCAGAAACAGCCTGGAGCAGTTTCTAAAGCTTCTGCAGAAAGACGGGATCGAAAGCAGGAATGTCTTTGCCGCAACCCTGCCAATCCCCAAAGCCTTAAGTCCGGAAGACGCCGCCGACCAGGCTCTTCCTCAGACACGTCTGCAGGCAGGTTATGAAAATCGGGCAAATGTAATCCGGGACTTTGCTTCCCTGAACGGGACCGGACTTCTGGAATTCCGCCTGCCGCTGACCAGGCTGTGGCAGACTCTGTATGCCGAAAACCAGGATCCCTCAGAGAATATAATGGAGGATGACGAACTCCATCTGAACACAGCCGGACAGATCTACCTTGCTTACCTCTTTCTCGAACAGCAGGGAGCTCTGCAGGACGTATCCAATATCAAAATCTCGGGGGACAGCATCAGCGCTGAAAATGCAGATGTATCAAATTTTCACTATGAAGAGGATTATCTGTATTACGACTATCGCGCAGACAGCCTGCCTATGGGAATTTCCAGCGAATATTTTGAAGCAGATGAACTCTTGAACATCCTGGACAGGATGAACCGTGAAATAATACAGGCAGAGGGGCTTCAGGAAGAGAGCCTCTATGATATTTATATCAACGGTGAGAAAATCGGAAGCTGGAGCGGAAAAGAATTAGCCAATGGAGTCAATATCGCCAATATCACGGAAAATCCTTCCCAGGCCTATGCAGCAGTGATCGAACAGATGAACCGCGGAAGAAGAGTCGCCGAACTGGAATACCGGGAGATCGTGCAGAACTTCACGGACTGCGGCACTGGAGAGACAACAGAAGAAGAGCTCCTGGCTGCTTACCAGACCTGGCAGGAAGAGGATACGCAGTACCGCCAGAATATGTACGAACTGGCACAAGAAAGAACCGGGACCGTAGAAAGAGTCGCAATTGTGCGCCAGGGCGCTCTGGCTCCCGATAAAGCGTTCAAAACTCCGGTAAGCAGCCACAAAAAGGCGGCAGTTTTCATTCTGACAGCAGGAGTCCTTCTGTCTGCGGCAGGCTGGTGTTTTATCAGAAAAAGAAAATTTTAGTATTCCAATTCCACCATTAACGGAATACAGTATCCCAGATTATTGTCCAGCTGCAGGCAGTATGCCGGCCTGCAGCTGCCATCCGTATAAATAAAAAAATAATCCAGGCTTCCGTGCGTGATATAGGCGCTCTCATAAATCAGGCGCCCGTCCTCATCATAATAGTCGTACAGCGCCTGCCTGGTCGTCCCCCACAGACTGCTGTTCTGATAGAATTCCCGGTAAAACAGCTTGCCAGTTTCACGGTAAACCCAGTCAATATCAAGAATTTTGTAAGGTCCCATGTCATCGCGCAGCCATTCAATCACTCCCTGGGACTGATACCAGTCCGGCTGGCCGTCGTCTCTGTATTCCAGGGCTTTCTCATATTCCGTCACCAGCTCCGAACCGTCCGAACCGCTTTCCGAGCTCATGGCAAAGGGGTCATGGCCTTCCCATTCTCCCTGCTCCAGCACAAAGGTAAAGCCATAGAGCTCTCCCTTCTTTTCGCCGCCTGTGCTATACGACCAGGCATACCGGACGCCGCAGCCCAGCCCGGTTCTTTCATCCAGGTACAGCTCCAGGATCAGATCGCCTTCCCAGCTCTGATACTCATAAAAGGGTTCCCGCCCCAGGAATCCGCATGCCTCCAGAAAGGCCTCCCTGTCAGGGAATTCCGCTGTATGGCCCTCATATCCCCATATAATTCCCTGCATGTTCTCAAAAGCTTCTATATTTTGTCCAGGGCTTTCCTCGTTATCCGGCCGTCCCCCCTCCAGCCAGGTCCGAACCGTCTCATTCGCTTCCCTGGCTGCAATATTCGAAAGTCCATCTCTAAAAAGGAAGTCATAATACTCTTGATCAGCCAGTCCTCCCTCCGAACCGAAGCTTACGCTGCCGTCAAAAATCCTTCTGCCTTCCAGTTCATTCCAAATTTCGAGAATTCCGGCGTCTCTGTCAATCCTCCTGCTCCTCGCTGGCACAGCCTTCCCAGCCCCTCTGTCAACCGCATAGACACGCTGCTCTTCCACCGCGCCCTCCGTATCCGTTGACATCATAAAACCGTTCCATACTTCCTGATAAGCTGGTATCACCACAGGCTCTGTGAAAAAAATATCCTCCCAATAATTCCACGCAAACAGGAGACCGCTCTGCGCCTCCCCTGTGTCGTCCGGCGTGAAAATCTCCAGCTCACTGCCGTACTCGAAACTCAGATCATCAAACCGAAACTCCGTATCCTCTGTAATCCGGCCGCAGGAAAGCCGCTGAAGAAGCTCTCCTTCGCCGTTGTAGAGCCGAAGCTCATATTCGTCAGAACCTGAGAAAGCCTCTTCTTGTCCATCGGCGGCAGCTCCTTTCAGATAGACGCCCAT
>CALWQJ010000120.1 GCA_944383645.1 uncultured Merdimonas sp. | reverse complement strand
GCAGTAAATCGTGTACCGGTTTTAAAGAGATGTCGTTCCCTTGGTCTGGAGCCGACCGTTTTAGGAATTGATAAAAAATCAACAAGAGAGTTAAAGAGATCCAGCAGAAAGGTGTCCGAGTACGGACTTCAGCTGCGTGAGAAGCAGAAAGCGAAATTCATCTACGGCGTTCTGGAGAAGCCTTTCCGCAACTACTATGAGAGAGCCGACAGAATGAAGGGTCAGACAGGTGAGAACCTGATGATCATGCTGGAGAGCAGACTGGACAACGTAGTGTTCCGTCTGGGCCTTGCCAGAACCAGAAGAGAGGCAAGACAGATCGTAGATCACAAGCACGTTCTGGTAAATGGAAAGCAGATCAACATTCCGTCCTACCTGGTAAAGGCCGGAGACGTGATCGAGATCAAGGAAAAATGCAGAGGATCTCAGAGATATAAGGATATCGTAGAGGCGACCGGCGGCAGACTGGTTCCGGAGTGGCTGGAATCTGATCTGGAGGCGCTGAAGGGAACTGTTAAGGAGCTTCCTTCCAGAGACGCTATTGATGTACCGGTTAATGAGATGCTTATCGTCGAGCTGTATTCTAAGTAAGCCGAAGTAAAATCAGCAGCGTAACACCCAAGCCAAATGTGAAGGAGGGGCCTTTTAGTGTTCGATTTTAACAAACCGAAAATTGAGATTGCAGAGATTTCAAATGATAAGAAATACGGTAGATTTGTGGTTGAGCCGCTCGAGAGAGGCTATGGTACGACACTGGGCAATTCACTGAGAAGAATTATGCTTTCTTCGTTACCGGGTGCAGCAGTCAGCCAGGTGAAGATCGAGGGTGTTCTGCATGAATTCAGTTCGATTCCGGGAGTCAAGGAAGACGTAACTGAGATCATTATGAATATCAAGAATCTGGCTATTCGGAATACAAGCGAAAGCAATGAGCCGAAGATCGCCTACATTGAGTTTGACGGAGAAGGCGTGGTCACAGCGGCCGATATCCAGGCGGATCCGGATATTGAGATCCTGAATCCGGAGCTTGTCATCGCCCACCTGAACGGCGGAGCGGACAGCAAGCTGTATATGGAGCTGACGATTACGAAAGGCCGCGGCTATGTGAGCGCCGAGAAGAATAAGAATCCGGATCTTCCCATCGGAGTGATTGCCGTGGATTCCATCTATACGCCCGTCGAGCGCGTGAATATGACCGTGCAGGATACCCGTGTAGGCCAGGTTACTGATTTTGACAAGCTGACGCTGGATGTATATACGAACGGAACCCTGGTTCCGGACGAGGCTGTCAGCCTGGCGGCGAAGGTCTTAAGCGAGCATCTGAGCCTGTTTATCGACCTGTCCGAGAATGCCAAGACCGCGGAGGTTATGGTAGAGAAAGAGGACAACGAGAAAGAAAAAGTGCTTGAAATGAGCATTGACGAGCTGGAGCTTTCCGTGCGCTCGTTCAACTGCCTCAAGAGAGCAGGAATCAATACCGTAGAGGAGCTTTGCAACCGCACGCCCGAGGATATGATGAAGGTCCGCAACCTGGGCCGCAAGTCCCTGGAGGAAGTGCTGGCGAAGCTGAAAGAGCTCGGTCTGGAGCTGAACCCGAGCGAAGAGTCATAACAAATATGGAGGCCCCGGCCCGCGTTAGTGTGCCGGAGCAGCCCTTCTCCAGTAAGACCGAAGATGCGTGGGGAAGCGGTTCCACAGATGGAGGAAAAGAAAGATGGCAAAGTATAGAAAACTGAGCAGAACTTCCAGCCAGAGAAAGGCCCTGCTGAGAAATCAGGTGACCGCTCTTCTGGAGCATGGAAAGATTGTAACCACCGAGGCGAAGGCAAAGGAAGTACGCAAGATTGTGGAGGGCCTGATTGCCCTTGCGGTAAAGGAGAAGGATAACTTCGACACCGTTACCGTGACAGCCAAGGTAGCGCGCAAGGACAAAGACGGAAAGCGCGTGAAGGAAGTCGTAGACGGCAAGAAGGTGACCGTATATGATGAGGTAGAGAAGACGATCAAGAAGGATCAGCCTTCCAGACTTCATGCAAGACGCCAGATGCTGAAGGTTCTGTACCCGGTTACCGAGGTTCCGACCACAGCGGCTGGAAAGAAGCGCGGCACCAAGAAGGTAGATATGCCCGCGAAGCTGTTCGACGAGATCGCGCCCAAGTACGCGAACCGCAACGGCGGCTATACCAGAATCGTAAAGATCGGCCAGCGTAAGGGCGACGCAGCTATGGAAGTGCTGCTGGAGCTGGTATAAGTCCTGTAACAGAATTGAATTTCCTGCCGGCAATGAGCCCGGCGCGGTGAGATACCCCCAGAGTGAAGGAGCAATCCGGAGCTTTGGGGGTATTTTTACGGACTTCTTGCCCTGAAAGACAGGCTGTGCTAAAATAAGGCATAATGAGCCATGCGGGAGGCGGCACCATGCAGATCCAGAAAATTTTAGAAGAGGTCGAGAAAATCGGCAGACAGTATCGGGCCAGAGAAGTGATCCTGTTCGGCTCCCGTGCGAAAGGCACAGAGACGGAGCGGAGCGATATTGACATCGCGGTATCCGGGGCGGAGGACTTTGATGGACTGGAAGAAGCGATAGACGAGATTCCGACCCTGCTGTCCTTTGATGTGGTGAATATGGATACCTGCCGGAACGAGCTTCTGCTTAAGGAGATCAGAGAATATGGACGAAAAATTTTATAGAAGATTTGAGAGCTTTCGCAGATCTCTGGTGGCGTTGGAGGAAGTCCGGGAGCGGGATCTGACGGATTCCTTTATCTTAAGCGGCGCGGGGGCAAAGTTTAACATTACCTTTGACTTGGCGTGGAAGGTGATGAAGGATATTATCATCCAGTATTTCGCGGTGGTGGACTTTCCCAAGGGATCGCCCAGAGAGGTTCTGCGAAAGGCATATGAGTTTCAGCTGATTTCGGATGAAGCGTGGCTGGATATGCTTCGTGACCGGAATGATCTGACGCATGACTATGACGGCGAGATTGTAAAGGAGGTCTGCAAAAGGCTGATAAATTGTTATCTGGCTCTCTTCGAAGAATTTCGGAAAACGGCAGAGACACGGTATTTATCCACGAAGAGAGAAAAGCGTTAAACTGACTGCTATGATTTCTGGACTGGAAACAGGAGCTCTGCATTTATAAGAGCCGGAGATCTTTTCATCAGACTATGGCTTTCCTGCCCTGCAGACTTTTGAAGAGGTGATAGATCGGGTGATTTATGAGAATGAAAGTGGTATTTTTATATGTGATGAAGAGGGGCGGCTGTTGAGATATGAATGCAGCCCGGAAAACCGACTGGCTCTGAGTGACTGCAGTCAAAGATTTCGTGTTTTTGGACAGGATTGGGAGAACGAGAATAGAAAAGACAAGTCGATTCGGAAGCTGGTGATACCGTCCGGTGTAAGGCAGATAGGCAGCTGTACTTCTGTTTATCGTGAAAAGGGAGATATATCGTTTGAGGATTATGTGGTGCGGGATGAAATTGTATTCCCGGAAAGCCTGAAAATAATTGGAGCGGCAGTATTCGAAAGTGCCATGCTGCCGGAAGTAAGATTCTCATCAGCGTTAAACGTCATAGGCGCGGCTTCCTTTTTTGATTGCAGAATCTGCAGGCTGATTCTTTCTTCCGATATAAAACCAACGTATGGGTTTTATTACAGCAATCAGCAGAAGGCATATTTTACGGATGTCCCAGGACAGGGAGCTGTTGAGATAACGGAGAGTGAATTGCTGGAGCGGTATCTTTGTTTTGGGGGCCGGCAATTTAAGTATGCGTGCATTGATATGCTGGCTGTTCCCGATGGATACGAGAGCAAGCAGTTATTGTTTGAATCTGATATCAGAAAAGTGATTAAGTATAAAGAATATGACGCGCGCAGTTTAGAATAGAGCTTCGAATGGAAAAAAGGAGGACATACAGCGATGATTTCACAGGAGTGTTATGAATTAGGGAGTAAAAGTTCCATCATCAGAGAGATATTCTCGTTTGGCCTGAAGAGAAAGGCCGAGGTGGGCGAGGACAAGGTCTACGATTTCAGCCTGGGCAACCCCAGCATCCCGGCTCCTCCTTCGGTAAAGCAGGCGGTTCTGGAGCTTCTGGAGGAGCCGGCGGAGAATCTCCATGCTTATTCTCCTGCGCCGGGCGATCCGGGGGTGCGCAGGGTGATTGCGGAGTCTCTGAACCGGCGGTTCGGCGAGAGCTTCACGGCGGAGAACATTTTCATGACCTGCGGAGCGGCCGCTTCTTTGAGCATCTGTATGAAGGCGCTGCTGAACCCGGGAGACGAGGCTGTGACCTTCGCGCCCTTCTTTACGGAGTACCGCTGCTGGGTGGAGGCGACGGGAGCGTCTCTTCAGGTGGTTCCGCCGCGGCTTCCGGATTTTCAGATTGATACAGCTGTCTTTGAAAGCATGCTTACGCCGAAGACGAAGCTGGTCATCGTGAATACGCCGAACAATCCCTCGGGCGTCGTGTACTCGGAGGAGACGGTAAAGGCTTTAAGCGATATCCTGCGGAGAAAATCAGAGGAATACGGCTCTCCGATCTATCTCATTACGGACGAGCCTTACCGGGAGATCGTGTACGATGCTATCCAGGTGCCGTACCTGACGAAATATTATGAAAACACGCTGGTCTGCTATTCCTACAGCAAATCCCTGTCCCTGCCGGGCGAGCGGATCGGCTATATCGTAATCCCGGACCGCATCGCGGATCATGAGCATGTGGCTCCGGCCATCGCAGGCGCGGCCCGGGTGCTGGGCTACGTGTGCGCGCCGATTCTGTTCCAGAAGGTGATCGGAAAATGCGTGGAGGATACGGGAGATCTGTCAGCATACCGTCGTAACCGGGATCTGCTGATGGGAGGTCTGGAGGAGCTGGGCTATGAATGCGTGCCGCCCCAGGGAGCCTTCTATCTGTTCGTGAAATCCCTGGAGCCGGACGCCTACGCTTTCTGCGAGCATGCGAAGAAATATGATCTTCTGCTGGTGCCAAGCGATGATTTCGGCTGTCCGGGCTATGTGCGTATCGCCTACTGCGTGGCTGAAAAGATCATCGTGAATTCGATGCCGGCCTTTAAAAAGCTGATGGAGGACTACAGAACGAATGCTGTTTAATTCCCTGCAGTTTGCTGTCTTTTTCCCTGCGGCAGCGCTTATTTACTTTATCCTTCCGGGAAAGCTGCGCTGCGCCTGGCTGCTGGCCGCAAGCTATGTCTTTTATATGAGCGCGAACCCCAAGTACGCGGTGCTGCTGCTCTTTTCCACCGGAGTCACCTACGCGGGCGGGCTGCTGCTGGGAAGGGTCCCGCAAAAGCGAAAAAAAGCTGTGCTGGCGCTGTGCTTCGCGGCAAGCCTGGCGGTGCTGGCCCTCTTTAAATACTTTGATTTCCTGCTTGGCAACCTGAACGCGGCGCTTGGCCTGCTGGGAGCCGGGCCGGTATCCAGCCCCTTTTCCTTTGCGCTTCCGGTGGGCATCTCCTTTTATACCTTCCAGGCCCTGGGCTATCTGGTGGACGTGTACCGGGGAGATACGAAGGCTGAGAGGAATTTCCTGCGCTACGCCCTGTTCGTCTCCTTCTTCCCGGTGATTCTGTCGGGCCCGATCGAGCGTTCCACAAACCTGCTGCGGCAGATCCGGGAGCTTCCAAAGAAGAAGCTCTGGAATTTTGAGCGGGTGACGGGAGGCCTGACTCTGATGCTGTTCGGCCTCTTTCAGAAGATGGTGATCGCGGACCGGATCGCGATTCTGGCGAACCAGGTCTTTGACAATTACCGGATGCACGAGATGTTCGGCCTGGCGGTGGGGGCGATCGCCTATACGATCCAGATCTACTGCGATTTCGCCAGCTATTCCATGATGGCCCTGGGCGCGGCGAAGGTGCTGGATTTCGGCATTATGGAGAACTTTAATACGCCGTATTTTTCCCGCTCCATGCGGGAATTCTGGCGCAGATGGCATATATCTTTGAGCAGCTGGTTCCGGGATTACCTCTATATCCCGCTGGGCGGCAGCCGCTGCGGAAAGCTGCGCCGGTATTTCAACCTGATGGTCACCTTCCTGGTGAGCGGCCTCTGGCACGGGGCCAGCTGGAGCTTCGTTGTCTGGGGCGGACTCCATGGCCTGTATCAGATCATCGGCTATGAGCTGAAGGGCGTGAAGGCGAGGATCAACGAGAAGCTGCATACGAAGACCGAGGCCTTCAGCTATCGGCTGGGGCAGATGCTTGCGACCTTTGGGCTTACAGCCTTTGCCTGGATCTTTTTCCGCGCTCCCAGCATCGGGGACGCCCTGGGCTATATCCGCCGGATGGTGACGAAGCCGGATCTGTGGTCCTTCTTTAATGGAGAGCTTTACAATCTGGGGCTCGACCGGCCGGAGATGAATGTGCTGCTCGTGAGCCTGGCGGTGCTTTTCCTCACAGACCTGGTTCGGTATCGGAAGGGACAGCTGCCGGACGGGTTCCTTGCGGGGCAGAATCTCTGGTTCCGCTGGGCGGTGCTTCTGGGGCTCATCGGCGCGGTGGCCGTATTCGGAGTCTACGGGCCCGGTTACGAGGCCTCGCAGTTTATCTATTTTCAGTTTTAGGAGTGTGCGATGAAGAAAAAGCTAATCGGCACAGTAATTTTTCTGGCGCTGGCGGCAGGGCTTCTGTGGAAGCTGAACGAGGTGTTCAGCCTCAAGCAGGAGGACGGCATCGTCCCCATGGAGCTTTTCTATGAGCAGGAGCCGGGCAGCATCGACGTGATGTTCTATGGCAGCAGCCATACCTATTCCGATATCAATCCGGCGGTCCTCTGGGAGGAACAGGGAATCCCGTCCTACGATCTGGCGGGCAGCCTGCAGCCCTTATGGAACACCTATTATTATATGAAGGAGAGCCTGAAATACCAGCGCCCGCAGGTGATGGTGGTGGAGCTGGTGCGGGCCATCGAGAGCCGCGAGCATATCGAGGAAGCGCGGACGATCACGAATACCTTTGGCATGAGGCTTTCGGAGGACAAGATAGAGAATGTGCGGGTGAGTACGGCAGAGGAGAACGTCGTGGATTACCTGCTGGGCTATCCGGTCTACCATACCCGCTACACAGAGCTTTCCCGGGCGGATTTTGAAGCCTATCAGGGCGACCCGAACGGCAGCGCCTGGAAGGGGTATTACCCCCTGTTTGTGACGAAGGCCTTCGACAGCATGCCGGATATGAGCGGCGTGACCGGGAGCGGGGAGCTTTCAGAAAAATCAGAGGAGTATCTGAGGAAAATCATCGCCCTGGCAGAGGAGGAAGGGATTCCGCTTGTGCTGATGGTGTCGCCCTATCCGGGAATCATCGAGAGCGAGCAGCTGATTTTCAACCGCTGCGGCGAGATAGCGGCAGAGGAAGGCATTCCTTTCCTGGATTTTAACCAGATGTACGAAGAGCTGGATCTCAATCCGGCTTCTGATTTCGCGGAAGCATCCCACCTGAACTACCGGGGAGCGCAGAAGCTCAGCGCCTGGCTGGGAGAGTGGCTGAAGGAAGAATATAACCTTGCGGACCGGCGCGGCGGGGAGCTTTATGAGAGCTGGGATCAGAACGCGGCGGACTGGAGCCAGCAGTATGAAAATCAGCTTGTCTATGAGGAGGAGGGCTGGTACGATCTGCTGAACCTTCTCCCGGAGAGTGGCGACGGGCACTATACGTACGTCGTTTCCCTGAACGGAAATTATGATAATGGAGAGCAGCCATTAAAGGAGACGCTCGTCGCGACTGGCGTGCCGCAGGAGATCGCGGAGCAGGGCGGCGCCTTTATCGGTGGAGCGGACGGGGAAGCCGCGCTTCCGGCTGGCCAGGATGGCTTCTGCCATCTGGAATTTGAGCATTCCGATCTGGAGATTACGGTAAGCCCTTCCGGGATGGAATTTATCTATGAGGGCGAAAGCCAGATCCGCGCGGCGAACGGGATCAACATCCTGGTCTATGACCATTTCACGCAGAGCCTGGTGACGGCGCTGGGCTTTAACGCGGACAATGGGTATGCCTGCGTCAGATA
>CALWQJ010000119.1 GCA_944383645.1 uncultured Merdimonas sp. | reverse complement strand
GGGACCGCCGCACAACTCAGTGCGGCGGTCCCTGTTCAGCCGCTGTTTCCTGATTTTTCTTTAGATTCAATCAAGATACCATTAGATACAAACTAGTCCAGATACGTGATCTTCTCCACGCCCTTGATGCCGAGGCCCGGCTCGTCGGATACGGTAATCCGCTGCTCGTCGAAGACTGCTCCGCCCAGGATGGGATCCTCGCTGCACAGCACCGGTCCGTCCAGATCGATCTTGGTGATAATCTTCTTCGCGCAAGCCAGATGCACCGCCGCGTTCACGCTGATCTTGGCCTCCAGCATACAGCCGATCATGCACTCCACGCCGTATACTTCCGCCGCGGAGACAATCTTCAGGGCGTTGTACAGACCGCCGCACTTCATCAGCTTGATGTTCACCAGATCCGCCGCGCCTGTCTGCATGATGCGCACGGCGTCCTCCGGCGAAAATACGCTCTCGTCCGCCAACACCGGCACGTAGGAGCGCTCCGTCACGTATTTCAGGCCGTCGATGTCGTGGGCCTTGACCGGCTGCTCCACGAATTCGATATCCAGGCCCTTCTCCTGCATCTGGTTCAGCAGGCGCACGGCCTGCTTGGGCTCCCAGCCCTGGTTCGCATCGATACGGATGCGGGTGTCATTTCCGATGGCCTGACGCACGGCCGTCAGCCTGGCCACGTCAAGCTCCGGGTGGGCGCCCACCTTGATTTTCAGCGTATCATAGCCCCGGCGCACGGCGTCCACCGCGTCTCTGGCCATCTCCTCCGGATCATTGACGCTGATGGTGATGTCTGTGATGATTTCCTTGCGGCTTCCGCCCATCAGCTTGTACACCGGGATCCGATAAAGTTGTCCGTACAAGTCCCAAAGCGCCATGTCCATAGCCGCCTTGGCGCTGGTATTTCCCACAATGCATTTGTTGAGGGCCTGCATCAGATCCTCGAACTCATCCACGTCGCGGCCCACTACCGTCTTGATAATGTGATCCTGCAAAGCTCCCAGAATCGCTCCTGTGGTGTCCCCTGTAATGGCTCCCGTGGGCGGCGCCTCGCCGTAGCCTACCGCTCCCGTGTCCGTGTACACCTCCACAATCACGTCCTCCACGCTGGATACCGAGCGCAGGGCCGTCTTAAACGGCACCCGTAAGGGAACCGAGATCTTTCCCAGTCTTACTCCCGTAATTTTCATATTCTTCATCCTCGCTTTCTCGTTACTTCGCCAGCTCATACATGGCTTCCGCCAGAATCTCCGCGTTGTCCACCAGGCGCTCAAGCTCCATATATTCGTCCGGCTTGTGCTCCCGCACCTCGTCGCCCGGGAAAATGGGGCCGAAGGCCAGGGTATTCGGCATCATCTTGGCGTAGGTGCCGCCGCCGATACATTTGGGGCGCGCCTCCTGTCCGGTTAAGCGGGCGTAGACTTCAAGAAGCCTGCTCACAAGGGGGCCGTCCGGCTCCATGTAAAGGCTTGCCTTGTGGTTCAAGGAAGCCATGGAAAAGCCTGCCTCTTTAAAGGCCGCCTCCACCTGCGGGCCGCAGTCTTCGAATTTCTTCGTGACCGGGTACCGGTAATTCAGCTTTACGGAAAGCGTAAGCTCTCCGCCGCATGCCTGCCCTTCTATCACGCCCAGGTTCAGGGTCAGCTTTCCGGACTCCTCATCCTCCATGCCGATTCCCAGGGACGCTCCGTCCCATTCCATGCCGATGCGTCCTGCCAGGAAGGAGACCGCCCGGGCCTCTTCCCCGCCAAGGGGCAGCTTATCCAGGAAAATCAGCAGCCGGCCGATGGCGTTCTCCCCCTCCCAGGGCGTCCCGCCGTGGGCTCCCACTCCTGCGGCTGTGACGCTTACGCCGTCTTCCGTGAGTTCAATGGCAATCTGATTTTCTTTCATTTCCGCGATTTCGCGCGCCGTCTCCGGGGAGCACAGAAGCCTCGCACGCGCCTCCGCAGGCACGATATTGTGGGCCTCGCCGCCCCGGATCTCTGCCAGACGGACGCCGCCCTCCTGGCGGAAGCTGCCGGAAAAGACCTCGTTTATCAGGCCCTTTTCTCCGTTGATCACCGGATACTCGCCGTCCGGCGTGACGCCCATCACCGGAACCTCGCCGCCATGCTTCAGATAATACTTCATATCCGCGCTGCCCGTCTCCTCGTTCAGGCCGAAGAGCAGACGGATGCGCCGCTTTAAGGGCACGCCCGCTTCCTTCAGGGCCAGAAGCCCGTAAAGCGCCGCCATGGCGGGTCCTTTGTCATCCATGGTTCCCCTGCCGTAGATCCGGCCGTCCCTTACGAGCCCCTCGTAGGGCGGAACCGTCCAGCCGTCTCCCTCCGGCACCACATCCAGGTGGCAGAGCACAGCGATCATCTCCTCGCCTTCCCCGTACTCGCACCAGCCCAGCTGGTTGCCCATATTGTGGACGGGAAAGCCAAGGCGGGCCGCCGTCTCCAGCATGTACTCCAGGCACTCCTGCACCTTTTTCCCGTAGGGATAGCCGCTGCCGTCCTCCGCGTACACGCTGGGGATCCGGATACAGCCTGCCAGATCCGCCACCAGTTTTTCCTTCTTTTCTTCTATCCGTTTCCGAAATTCCAACAAATCACTCCTCCCGGCACAGCAGCACTTCCTTGCTGCGCTCAAATTCCTCATATCGAAGCCCCCGCTCCGCCGTCTCCAGCTCTCCCACCTGGTTGTCGTAAGGATCCGCCCGCCAGTGTCTCTTTTCCACCGTAAAGGGCGCCTGGAAAGCCTGGTTGGCCGTCATGCGGAAGGGATCGATATTTCCAAAATAAAACCGCCTTCTCTCCTCGTCCCCGGCCCGGACCGCCGCCAGACCGTAAGAAGGATCCGCGTACAGCCAGCCCAGGGGTTCTATATAGAACCGCACCCAGTCGTGGGCGCCGCAGAAATCCGGCTCCGTGATAAGGCCGCTCTGCCAGCAGGCAGGAATTTTCACAAAACGGCACAGGGTCAGGAACAAAAGGGCGAAGACGCCGCAGTCCCCGGTGAAGCTGCGGGCGCAGTTTTCCGCGATATTCTCCAGGCTGAAATAGGACGGCATATAGGTGTAGGTCATATGCAGCGTAATATAATCATAGAACCGGCGCGCTTTTTCAAGCGAACTGTCCGCCCCCTTGGAAAGCCCCAAAGCCAGCTCCCGGATATAGGGCGTAAACAGGATATGGGGCGCTTCCTCCCGCGTAAGCGAAGACTGTTCCGACGGCGTCAGGCTCTCCCCCCGCCCGGGAAAATCCATCCGCGCCTCGGACTCGGCCGTCCCTGCCGCCTCCAGATTCTGATACCCGGCTGTGCGCAGATAGGAATACTGGATAACGAACGCATGGTTTTCCATAAGCTCTTCTTCCCAGCAGACCGTCCGCTGAAGGGCGTCTCCCGGCGCCACAACTGCGCCCGGGGTCATCTCTTCGAACAGGATATCCGTCTGTCCCGCGCAGTCCGCCGGAATCGGCAGGTGCGCCCGCACCTTCATGCCCGGTACAAAATACTCATCCTTTACCCGAAGGGAAGCCCGCACCCGGATGCGCCGCCTCACAGCTCCCTCCTCTTTCATCTGCCGGATACATGCTTTGAGCCTTCTGGTCTCCGGGGAATCCCCTCCCGCGCTCTCCGCGCCCCGCATGACGACGCCGGCCCGGTCCGCGAACCCCGCCTCCGTCTTGCAGAGGGTCTCAAAGAAACGGTCAAAATACCGCGGTTCCCCGTTCTGGTAAATCCAGCGGATCGTCCCGGCGTCCACCCGCTCGTCGAATTCTTCCTCCGTAAAATCCGGAATCCTCTCCCGGGCTTTTCGCAGAGCCTCTTCCTTTGTATAGGGATAATCTCCCGGAAGCCGCAGGATCATCTCGCGCTGCGCCGTCAGACAGCGCCGCAGGGCCTCCGGCGTCTTCTTATCTGCCAGCCGCCGGTCAATCAGGCGGACGGCTCCTTCCAGATCACCACAGAGCTTCCGGCGGAGAATATCCTCCGGAAGCCCCATGGAAAGCCAGCGGAAATTTTCGTTGATATTATCGTTCAAAGACAGTTCCTCCCGCATACGCTGTCAGGCGGGCGGCGCTTTTTGCCGCCCGCAAGAATTCACAGTATCTGGCAGGAGGCGTCACAGGAATACCTGCAACAGCGCCCCCATACCCAGGCCGCAGAAGTTGCCGATGGCGGCGCCCAGCACTCCCATCAGCACGCCGATGCCGGCAAAGGACGCGTCGTAGGCCGTAGCCACGATGGGCGCGGAGGCCGAACCGCCGATATTGGCCAGCGACGCCGTGGAAACCATGCACAGATCCCAGTGGAACAGCTTCGACAGGACGAACATCAGCACCACATGGATAATCAGGATGAATACGCCGTACACCACCCACATAGGAGCGGAAATCAGATCTGTCAGGCTCGCGGTGGACGCCAGCAGGGATACAACCGCGTACAGGTAAATGCTGGACAGCTCCTCCACTGCGGGAAGCTTGCCAAGAGGCGACAGGGCGCAGATAAGACCGAATATGGTAACAAATAACGTGGTACAGGTGCCTGCGTCAAACATGGAAAGATCGATAGCTTCAACGCTGGAAAGGCCGTCGTACATGGCGCCGCCTACCATCTGGGACAGGGCGGAAACCAGAAGGGACAGGCCAATCAGGAAGATCCAGTCGCCGGAGGTCGCTTTCTTCTTCTCCTTCTCCACCTCGGCATTGGCTGCCGCCGCCACCGCGTCCAGCTTGGAGGTATCCGCCTTTACGGCGTTATTCCACTTTTTCGCGTAGCGCACCGCCAGAAGCAGCAGGGCGATCCATACAGAATAGCAGACCGTATCCAGCGCCAGCGCGCAGCTGTAGGCTCCTGAATCCACCGGAAGCGCGTCCATCATAGCCGCCATGTTCGCGGAGCCGCCTACCCAGGAAGCATACAGGGCCGCCACAGCCGCCCAGGTCTTCTGTCCGCCGCCCAGCATATTCATAAACAGCGGATAGCCCACAAAGAAGCCAATCGCCAGGGTCAGGGAGCAGCCCAGGAAAATCGCGATCATGCGGCCGCCCAGCTTGGCCAGCTTCCGGAAATCACAGCGCAGCAGCATGACAAAGATCATGGCGTAGAGAAGATTATTCTTCAGGGCACTGTAGGCCGCGGAGACGCCGTCGGAATTGTAAAGCCCAAGGGTGCAGAACACCATATTCAGCACATAGAGCCACACCAGAGGCGGTATGACATTGAACACCTTCCATTTCGTATACTTTTCCAGCGCCAGCAGGCCGCCGGCCAGGAACATCAGAAACGCGATGTAGGTAAAACCATTCGTGATAACCATAACATTTCTCCTTCGTGTCTTAATGTAGTATTGGGACAGCCCCTCTCCAGGGGCCCGGAAAAGCTGCCCCTTCCTGCCTGCCCGGGCAAAAAAAGGCCACTTAAAACAGGGCTCCTGTCCGCCTGCTTAAGTGGGATTTTAACGGCATTTTTATAAAAAATGACATTTCAAACAAATAGAAGCTGCTTTCCGGTACTTTTTTTGTGTATTTTTTTCAATTATACTCGTTTCCCCTCCCGCTGTCAAGAAAAGCCGGCATTTTTGTTAAAAAACCGTTAAGATCCGTTCAGATCTTTCCTGTGGAATTATTCCTTAAAGCTGTTATAATTGTGGTAAATTCATTACGGAGATGGAGGCAGTATGATTATGAGAAGAATGACCGTATTTCTGGCGCTGGCCTGTGCCTGCGCCCTTTCCCTGGCAGGCTGCGCGAAGGACGCGCAGACTTCCAAAGACGCTGCCGCAGATAATACTGCCCAGGCAGAACCAGAAACGGTATACGAATATCCCGCAGAGGACGCAGGTCCTGTCCTGGAGGAAAGCCGTCTCGGCTACTCCATGACCTTTGATCCCACGGTATTTACGCTGGACGACACGGGAGAAGGTTCGGATATCTACACCTACCATACTGCGGAGACGCTGGAGGGGCCCGCATACATCGCAGTCCAGTCTTATCCGGATATGGACGCGCAGACCCTGGCGGACGGCCTCGCCCTGCAGTCCGGGCAGGACGGCGTGGCAGTCCAGGACACTTATTTCGGGGCGGAAGGCCTGGGCACCAAGTGTGTCTACTATGAGCAGGAGGTGAACGGCGTAACGCAGGCGCTTGCCTTCTACGCCGTGCCGACGGATGAAGGTTCCCTGCTGGTGGAGATCTGCGGCTATGTGGGAATGCCGCAGCAGATCGAAGCGAAATTTGAGGAAACGCTGGGGACGTTTAGTCTGAACTGATTTTCCCTGCGGCCCTGCGCCAGCAGGCCGCCCCTGCCGCCAGGCAGACTGCGGTCGTCAGAAAATAGGCCGGCAGGTCCGCGTAAAGCGGATCCAGCCAATCCGTCTGCTCCAGCAGAATGGAGGAGGCGTTCGCCGCCGCGTGGGCCAGCATCGGAAGAAGCAGGGAATGATAAGTCTCATAGAGCGAGACAAAATACAGGCCCAGAAAAAAGGCGTAGGTCCCCTGCACTACATTTCCATGAAAGAGCGCGAAGATCAGCGCGCCCAGCAGGACTGCCGGGCGCGGATCCGTAAAATAGGGGCGCAGCCGTCCGTAGACAAGCCCCCGCGTCAGAAGCTCTTCCAGGATCGGGGCCGTCACCACGCTGGCAAGCGTCTGCGAGAGAAGGCTTCCGCCATACATGGCTTCTGTCACCGACTCGTAGGCCGGGAAGAGCTGCGGCAGCGGCGTCAGACCGATGAGCCCGTTGAAGCCTCTGGCCAGAAGCAGGCCGCCCAGGGCCGCCGCCAGCAGATCGGACAGCCCGAAGCCTTTCCTCCAGGCGGGATTACAGCTCTCCCTCCCATGCTGCTTTTCCGCCCATCCCTGTTTTCGGTACATCCACAGGAACACCGGGATCTGGAACCCGTTCACCAGCGCCAGAAGCCACATGGAATTCTCCGGTTCTTCCAATACCGGAACCGCCAGTCCCAGCACTCCTGTCAGGCTTATGGATAGAAGGAGATACAGCAGAATCGGGGAGACCAGCTCCCATACCATATTCCAGAATGTCTTTCCTCTCATGGCTGTTCCCCGCCATTTTCCCCAGAATCAGAAAGAGACGCCGCGTAGGCTCCCGCGTTCTTCCCCGCGTCCTCTCCGATCAGGTTCAGGGCCTTCTGGGTAAAGTGGATTCCGCCCTCGTCCTTCATATCCTCTCCCGTAAGCTCTGCGGGAAGCTCTGACACCAGAACGATATCCTCAGATTCTTCGCAGATCTCCAGCTGGGCTTCCATGATTTCCTGATGCTTCGAGGGATCGGTCAGATCCGGCCCAAGCTGCACCAGGAAGCAGGCTTCCACGCCCTGCTCCTCCATATAGGAAACCAGCTGGCGGAGCATCGCCTTATATTCATCCTTCGTGGTCTTCAGGTTCGCGTCGGCCTCTCCCTGGAACCAGAGCATGTAAATATGGCGGATCCGCACATTTTCTTTTTTCAGACATTCCTTCGCCTCTTCCAGGCGGGCCGCCGCTTCCTCCTTGCGGCCCCGGTTCAGCCAGCCGTCCAGGGAAGAGCTTCCCACGGAGGCCGAAATGCCCACCACCGGCGTCCCGGTTTCTTCATAATAAGCGTTTACAAAGGCTGTCGCCATGCTGCCGTTCCGTTCCAAAATCTCTGTGTCATCCAGAGCTCCCCTGTTTTCATGCTCGCCAAAGGGCTCCTCCAGTACATGGAGATGATTGGGATCGGTCACGGCCCGGAATTCATAGCCTGCTCCTTCCGTCAGCTCCGGCGCCTGGGCAGCGTCCCCGCCCGCTCCGCTTACGTTGCTCTGGCCCATGAACAGAATGACGTCCATCGTACGCCAGGAACGCTGCTGCCAGCTCAGCAGTACAATCAGAAGACAGCAGAGCGCGCTCCCGAGGATAATGATTTTTTTATTCTGAGGTTTTGTTTTCATCTTCTATGTATGCTCCTATACTCCGTTTCTGTTGGTATGTTACCATGAAAACGCGCCGTTTTCAATCTTCTCATTTTTCTTGACAATCCTTCCGGGCTGGAGTATACTTCCTGTGAATCACATAGCGCAATGCTAGGGGAGCCCAAGGCTGAGAAAACACATTTCGTGTTGACCCTCATTACTTGAACCGGTTAATGCCGGCGTAAGGAAGCAGCTTTTCGTATCCCCTCCTGTGATATTTT
>CALWQJ010000118.1 GCA_944383645.1 uncultured Merdimonas sp. | reverse complement strand
TACGAGTACGGCAACCAGGAAATCGAGCAGGAACACCTTCTGATGAGTCTGCTCCGTCAGGAAGACAGCCTGATTCTGAAGCTGACCGCCAAGATGGGCATCGATCAGAATCTTTTCATGAACGGAGTGGAACAGGCTTTAAATAAGAGAGTCAAGGTATCGGGAGGCCAGCCCTACGTGGGTCAGTATTTAAATAAGGTACTGGTAAGCGCGGAGGACGTGGCAAAGCAGATGGGCGACGAGTACGTCTCCGTGGAGCATCTGTTTCTCGCCATGCTGAATGATCCAAGTCCGTCCATCAAGCAGCTGTTCCGGGAATACGGCATTACAAAGGATAAGTTCCTGCAGGCCCTGTCCACCGTCCGCGGCAATCAGCGCGTGACCAGCGACAACCCGGAGGCCACCTACGACACTTTAAATAAGTACGGTTCCGATCTGGTGGAGCGGGCCCGGGAGCAGAAGCTCGATCCGGTCATCGGCCGTGACGGGGAAATCCGGAATGTGATCCGCATCCTGTCCCGTAAGACGAAAAACAATCCGGTGCTCATCGGCGAGCCTGGCGTCGGCAAGACGGCCGTGGTCGAGGGACTGGCCCAGCGTATCGTCCGGGGCGATGTGCCGGAGGGCTTAAAGGATAAGAAGATTTTCTCTCTGGACATGGGCGCCCTGGTGGCGGGAGCCAAATACCGGGGCGAATTCGAGGAGCGTCTGAAGGCTGTGCTGGAGGAGGTGCGCAAGAGCGAGGGACAGATCATCCTCTTTATTGATGAACTGCACCTGATTGTGGGCGCAGGCAAGACGGATGGAGCCATGGACGCGGGCAACATGCTCAAGCCCATGCTGGCCAGAGGCGAGCTTCACTGCATCGGCGCCACAACTCTGGACGAGTACCGCCAGTACATCGAAAAGGACGCGGCTCTGGAGCGCCGTTTCCAGCCTGTTATGGTAGACGAACCTACAGTGGAGGATACCATTTCCATCCTCCGTGGCTTAAAGGAGCGCTATGAGGTATTCCACGGCGTGAAGATCACAGACGCGGCTCTGGTGGCTGCGGCTACCCTCTCCCACCGTTATATTTCCGACCGTTTCCTGCCGGACAAGGCCATCGACCTGGTGGACGAGGCCTGCGCGCTGATTAAGACGGAGCTGGATTCCATGCCCACCGAGCTGGACGAACTGCGGCGCAAAATCATGCAGCTGGAGATCGAGGAGGCTGCCCTGAAAAAGGAGACAGACCACTTAAGCCAGGAGCGCCTGGAGCACCTGCAGCGGGAGCTGGCGGAGCTGCGGGACGATTTCAACGCGAAGAAGGCCCAGTGGGACAATGAGAAGACCTCCGTGGAGCGTCTGCAGAAGCTCCGCGAGGAGATCGAGGATATCAATAAGCAGATCCAGACGGCTCAGCAGAATTACGACCTGAACAAGGCTGCTGAGCTGCAGTACGGCCGCCTGCCGCAGCTGCAAAAGGAGCTGGCACAGGAGGAGGAAGCCATCAGCAGGGAAGACCTGTCTCTGGTTCACGAGGCTGTGACCGAGGACGAGATCGCCCGGATCGTCTCCCGCTGGACCGGCATCCCGGTAGCCAAGCTGACTGAAAGCGAGCGGAACAAGACCCTGCACCTGGACGACGAACTGCACAAACGGGTCATCGGACAGGACGAGGCTGTGACGCTGGTATCTGAAGCGATCATCCGCTCCAAGGCCGGCATCAAGGACCCGACGAAGCCCATCGGCTCCTTCCTGTTCCTGGGACCCACCGGCGTGGGCAAGACGGAGCTTGCCAAGGCTCTGGCCGCCAGCCTGTTCGACGACGAGCAGAACATGGTGCGTATCGATATGAGCGAGTACATGGAGAAATACTCCGTCTCAAGGCTCATCGGAGCGCCGCCCGGATATGTGGGCTACGAGGAAGGCGGCCAGCTGACGGAGGCCGTCCGCAGGAAGCCCTACTCGGTCGTGCTGTTTGACGAGATCGAGAAAGCGCACCCGGATGTGTTCAACGTCCTTCTGCAGGTACTGGACGACGGGCGGATCACCGATTCCCAGGGGCGGACCGTGGACTTCAAGAACACGATCCTGATCATGACCTCCAACATCGGTTCCTCCTATCTGCTGGACGGCATCGACACGGACGGCAATATCACCCCGGAGGCCCAACAGCTGGTGATGAACGATCTGCGGAATCACTTCCGTCCGGAGTTCTTAAACCGGCTGGACGAGATCATTCTCTTCAAGCCGCTGACCAAGAGCAATATCACCTCCATCATCGATCTGCTGCTGAAGGAGCTGAACGGACGCCTGACCGAGCGTGAGCTGCAGATTGAGCTTACGGACAGCGCCAAAGCCTTTATCGCCGACCACGGCTTTGACCCGGTCTACGGCGCGCGGCCTCTGAAGCGGTATATGCAGAAATATGTGGAGACCCTGGCCGCGAAGCTGATTCTGGGCGGAGATATCTCCACCGGACAGACCATTATTATCGACGTAAACGATGGTGCTTTAACGGCACGGGTGAAATAAAAACGTTCCTGAAGGCCGTTTAAGATCCCGGATATACAAAAAACTTATTTAACTGCCGCTGCAGGCCCCGCTTTATTTCCGCGGGGCCTGCAGCGGCAGTTTTTGCTCGAGCAGTCTTTAGACATATACATTATTTTTCTATTCTGATGTCCAAAAACACGCGTTGGCAGGCCCAGAATCTCTCTTTTTCGAGGAAATAATGTCCAAATTGTATATATGGAAACTTTTTAGCCTGCCATGTCCAAAATTTCACCGATCTTTGAATATACGCCGCAACTTTTTCTGTATATAGAAAATATAAGAATTTATTGAACCTTTTTAGGCCGAAACACCCGCTTTTTACACAGGAATTGTATAATGCGAAAGAATTTTTTTCTATATGTCCAAACACTATATCAGTCAGTCCTCTTCGCATTTTTTTAATTCCTCCAGATTGTTATAAGCCATCTTCACCTTCTCAGATCTCCGTAAACGTATATCTCTGCAGAAGCCCGGACGTATTCACATGGTAAACCACCGTGCCGTCCGCCAGGTCCTCCCTCTCATAGGTGA
The DNA here is from genome assembly GCA_944383645.1 of uncultured Merdimonas sp. Classification (GTDB taxonomy): domain Bacteria; phylum Bacillota; class Clostridia; order Lachnospirales; family Lachnospiraceae; genus Laedolimicola. The sequence goes on along the minus strand of CALWQJ010000118.1, from coordinate 5,145 downwards.
AGTCCCGCTCACCCTGGTGGCGGCTCACCACATAGGCCTCCAGATCCTCGATGGGAACCTCCTCGATAAAGACGTCCCGCATCTGGTTGTTGGAGCACTGGTTAAAAATCTCGTGGACTACTTCATATTCTTTCATCACATTTTCCTCCTGAAGGCTTTATAAGGCCGGCGCGCCGAAGCAGACAGCTCCGCTTCGGCCCTGGATATGCTGTTGTGTTTTTAGTAGGGCGGCTGGATATTCGGCACGCAGTACAGGCCGAAGGAATACAGGGACAGAAGCGCCGTCGCGCAGATCAGGATCTGGAACCACCGCTGTCTGGGAATCTCCGGCTTAAGCGCCGCGGCATGCGCTGCAAAAATCAGCACTGGAAGCATATAGCGCCCCTGGGCCTGGAAATCGATAAACCAGGCATTGTAAATCACCAGCACATAGGAAATCATGCCGCAGATAAATAAAAATCCCAGCTTCACCTTCCGCTCCCGGTGTCCCTTTTCCCGCAGCACCTGCCAGCAGACCACAGACAGGAACACCAGGTAAAGAAGCCCCATCAGCCACATATACCAATCCGGACTCGGGAACTGCAGGCTTCCGTAGGTTCCCACAAAGGAACGAAGCAGCGTCTTATTCAGCCCCATATGAAACAGAATGTCCGCAAGCGGCACTCCTTTCCCGTGAAGATTGAAGGCTGAACTCTGCTCTGCCGGCGGAGAAGCCGGATTCAGCTTCGGTATCGCAATCGCTTCCTGCATTTCCCGAAGCACCCCGCCGCGTTGGATTCCGTAATGGACAAATTCCGGAATATAGCGGATTCCCAGAAACAGAAGAGCTGCTCCCGCAAAACACAGATACACAGCAAACCGCTGTCTCCTTTCTTCCTTTGGAACCGCGAAAAGATCCGCCAGGAGCATGCACACCGCGTAAATTGCCAGCACATAATAATTCTGCTTGGACATAAAGATGTTGGAAAACAAAAAACCCAGCAGAAGAAACTTCCAGACGCCGCATTTATGAATTCCGTCCCGGGCAAGCCCGTGCAGCATACTATCCGGATTTGCAATCTGATAAAGAACCAGCACGCCCACCGCAAAATCCAGGGCGTCCGAGGTACAGTAAGTATACAGGTACCAGACCTGCGGCGTCAGGAAAAGCGCGCAAAGCAGAAACCTGTTTTTCTTCAGATTCCAGAACAGGAAATACATCAATCCCGCAAACATCAGAACGCTGAAAAGCCTGGTTCCATGCTCAAAGGTAAAGAGGCGGGCAATCTGAGCCGCAAAAATATAAAACAGATTTAATTCTGTAAGCCGGGCTGTACCAAAAGCCGAGTAAGCGTCCAGACTCAGCGTTCTCGCGTCCGGCGGCATCAGATGTCCGATGTAATACTGCACGGAATAAATGCTTTCCGACTCATCCGGATTGAGCTCCGACGAGCCGGTAAACGCTCCAATCAGCACCAGGACGATGGCCGCCACGCCTGCCGCATATAAAACCGTGTCCACAGCCAGGAAAAAACGGCTTTCCCGTCCTTTCCAAATCCTCCTCCGATAGAACTCTGCCACAAAGACCGCGGCCGCAAGCAGCGGGATCAGATAAAAAATCCCTGTCCTGGCGTACTGCCTGGCAATCCCGCTGTAAAATTCCTGAAAATATTCCGTGGGTATCAGCTGGGAGTCCTCGCCTTTAATCAAAAGCCCCAGAGAGCCTGTGTCTGTCTCGTACGCCTCCACCTGTTCGTTAGGCGCAAAAGCCTGTAAAAGCTCCTCTCCCTCCAGCTTTCCAGCGTAAAACCCGTTGATATAGAAAGCCATGTCCTTTACACGGATCTCATTTTCCGAATTATAATCAATGGGATCCATCCGCTTCAGCGTACGTCCATCCCGGTAACGCAGATCCCAGAAGAACACTCTCGCTTCTCCGGGCTTGTGATAGGTATCCTTCACACTGTCCAGACCCGCATGCTCAGAAAAGGATGCCAGCGCCTTCCAGTGCCGTCCCATTCCATAGCTTTCATCCTCAAAATCCACCCGGATTTCGGCAAGCACCGCCGGGGGATACAGAAGAAAGCCCAGCAGAATCAGAAAAAGCACCGCCGGTTTCCACCATTTTTTCATACATTTTCTCATTTGTCTTTTATCTCCTGCAGCCAGCCCTCCAGGGAGGGCCGGCCAGCTTTTTATCTTCCGTTACGGCGTGTCCGCAAGCTGCCGCCGCAGATAGAGTCCGACGATGCTGGAAAAATTCATAATATTGCGGATGTAGGCGAAATCCCGGCCGAAAATCCGCCGCTCCGCCATCAGGTCCTGCTCCTCTCCGGCGAAGACGCCCAGCACCGAAATGCCCTCGGCCCGTACTTTACGGACCTCTGTCGCCGTATCCCGGACTGCGTAATCTCCCGAGTAGGGCGCCGGGTTCCGGCTGTTCGGACGGTTCACAATGATGTCGTTGGGACGCCCGTCGCTTAGGACGATCAGCACCTTGTTCTCCTCCGGCCGCTCCCGGAGGCTTGCGGCAGCCGCCCGGATCGCCAGCCCGTCCCGGTTATTCGAGGAAGCGTGGAATTCGAAAATCCTTTTATTAGCCTCCCGGGGATCGTCGTAGTCCCGGAAGCGCTGCATCACCGTATAATCCCAGAAGGTGCAAAAGCCCATGACCCGGTGGGGAATTCCCACGATGCTCAAGGCCTCGCTGATGATATAGCCCTGGAGGGCTACCAGGCTCTGCCGGCTCTTCTGGGAGCCGCTGGCATCAATCAGCACATGCACCACGAACTCGGAGCTGTCCTTCTTGATTTCCCGGTCAAAGAGCTTCCTGTCCCGGCTGCGGCCCGGTTTCCAGAGCCTGGCGGGCACAATGCTCCCATATTCCGAGCGGACCGTCTCCCGTTCGCTCCGCACAGTCAGGGAACGGCGCAGCGTGTCGGAAAGCTGCTCGATATTCCGGCGGGCCACCCGCGTATTGTGGCCGTAGACCCGCAGATTGTCCGATTTGGCGCGTCTGGCGTACTCGGACTGGTAATTGCGCTTCACCATGCCGGAAAGGATTCCGTCTGTATAATACAGGCTGCAGTCCGCGTGGGCTCCCCGGCAGAGTGTCCGGTTCAGCCGTTCCTGCTCTCCCTTCGTCAGATAGGAGCGGCCGTAATTGAGCTCAATGTAGGAGTACATCTTGGAGACGGCTTCTTCGTCTACCACGATTTTTTTCATCCGCCGCTCTCTCTTTTCCTGCTCTGAGGGAACCTCCGCCGTCTGGGTGACGGCCTGTTCTACCCGGTTCATGACCTGGACCAGGTCCTCCTCCATGGCCTCTTCTTCCAGGAAATCTCTCCAGCTGTACGTCTTCAGCTCCTCTGTCGTCACCGACAGGACCTTCTCCAGATCCCCATGGTTCCGCTCAAAATAAGGATCCACCAGCCAGTTGTAAAGCTCGTCCACCACCCGGATGATATTCATGACCTCCCGGGTATCCTCCAGACTTTTGAGCCTGTCCATGGCTTTTCGCATCCGGGACTGCACCAGCACCTCTCCCCGGACCGCCTCCTGCATCACGGAAATCTTGATCTGCCCGATGTACATGGAGGCCAGCCTGGAAAAGTCGTGATCCAGCGTATCGGAAAAGGCTTTTCTTCGGATCTCCAGCACGCCCGGGCGCTCCCCGCTGATTTTCCGGTATACCGCGCTGTCCACCGCCATCTGGGCCAGGTTGGTCAGGGGCTGCTCGTCCGCCCCCAGATACAGCTTTTTCACCAGATAGAGACCGAAAGCGTCCCGATCAAAATACCGGGAAAAGGCCCCCTGCTTCACCGCGTCGTATAGAGAGATATAGGGGGATTTCGTGTAGGAGATCGTATCCAGCTTCAGGTTCAGGCTGTAGTCGCCGCTGACCGTCCAGCACAGGTTCCGCACCCGGTTCTCGATCTCATAGCGGTATTCTTCAAATTCTTCCAGTTCTTTTTCCTTGTGTTCGTTTTGATCCATACCTTAAAAAACCTTAAAAAATCTTCTCCGCAGTCCAGTCCTCCGGAATTCTTGTCATCACAATATCCCCGACGATTTCCTTCTCAAACATATCAAAGCTCTTGTTCGTAATCCCCATCGTCACGGCCAGCCGGGGCTTCAGGCCGCAGCGCACCGTCTTAAGCGCCCCGATAAGCCCCCGAAGGTCCAGAGGCTTCGTGGATATCTCACTGTTCGAGGCCTTCAGCTGCAAATCAAGGAACAGACCGGCGAAGCTGCGGAGCCCTTCCTCCTTCGCATCCGGAAAGCTGGATCGCAGGATCCGCATCAGCGTCTCCTCCTCCAGCTCCGGCATGTCGATGACCAGGAACCGGGAAACCAGCGCCTCGTTCAGCTCTCTCGTACCCGCGTAGCCGTAATTCATGGTTCCGATAAAGCGGGTGGCCGGATGAAGCTCAATCCGGTCATAGCCCGGCACATCGATGAGACGGCGGTAATCCAGGGTCGCGTGCAGCACCGACACCGCGTCGTTTTTCGCCATGTTAATCTCATCAAAGATCCCAAAGCCGCCGTTTTCCGCGCACTGGTAGACCGGGCCCCTGCGCAGCCGCACCTCATTGTCGATAAAGGTGTCCGTGCCAATCAGAGAGCTGCTGTCCGTGTTTACATTAAACGACATATTATAGGAGGGCCGTCCGAAAATCCAGGCCAGATTTTCCGCCAGGATATTCTTTCCCGTGGCCTTCGGCCCGGAAAGCAGCACATTTTCCCCCTCGAGCAGGGCCGCGATGGCCATCTCCAGGATCTCCCTTCCATAATAGGGTACCGGCGGCTTCGCTACCCGGTTCCTGACCTCCTCCGGCACAGGATACTCCTTCCGGAACGCTTCCACCTCGCTTAGCAGCTTCGGATTCACCTGCTGCTCTTCCAAATACTTCAATTCATCCATGTTTTATTCTCCACATTTTTCTTCTGTTCCGGGCTTTATCCTGCCTGCCTTTTCTATACCAGCGACAGAATATAAGGCGCCAGCTCATCAAAATGATGGATTTCCTGATATTCCTTACCTGTCAAATCCACGTTCTCCGGCAGAGCCTTACCCTTCGCGTTATACCAGACCGCATGCATGCCGGCGTCCAGGGCGCCCAGCACATCCTTCTTAAAGGTGTCCCCCACAAAGACGCACTCCTC
>CALWQJ010000117.1 GCA_944383645.1 uncultured Merdimonas sp. | reverse complement strand
GACTGCCCGGGCCACGCGATTTACATAAAGGAAGGAAAGGCAGAGGCGGTGCGTCCCTGCATCCAGTGCGGCCACTGCACAGCAGTCTGTCCTGTGAAGGCGGTGTCCATACCGGAATATGATATGGAGGAGGTGGAGGAATACGATCCGAAGACCTTCCGGATCGCCCCTGAGAATTTCCTGCACGCGGTAAAGTTCCGCAGAAGCATCCGGAATTTTAAGGCGCAGCCGCTGGAGCGGGAGGCGCTGGAGCATATTCTGGCGGCGGGCCGGTACACGGCTACGGCGAAGAACGCCCAGGCCTGTACCTTTGTGGTGGTGCAGGAGAGGCTGGAGGAATTCAAAAACCTTTTCTGGGAGGAACTGCCTGGGCTTCTGGAGGAGCTGAAGGCACAGGGCTCCCCTTACTTCAGCCCTTTCCGGTATTTCTATCAGCAGTGGAAGAGGAACCCTGCCAATGATACCTTTTTCTTCAACACACCCTGCCTGCTGGTGATCGCGGCGGAAAATCCCCTGGACGGGGGCCTGGCGGCGGCCAATATGGAAAACCAGGCGGTGGCGGAGGGCGCAGGCGTACTCTACAGCGGCTACCTGATGCGGAGTATTTCTGCCAGCCCCCGCCTCCTGGAATGGCTCGGCACAGGAGACAAGCCCATCGCCTGCTGTATGCTGGCCGGTTATCCTGCCGTATCCTACAGGCGGACAGCTCCCAGAAAGAAAGCGGATATCATCTGGAAATGACGGTTGACAAAACGGATTTCGATGCTATAATGATTTTCAGGTGAAGCCGCTTTTTGCGGCTGCCGATAACCATCCAAAATTTATAGAGCAAAAGCGTTGAAGAGACGAGTAGGCTGCGGAATATGCCAGAGAGGGATGCAGGAGGCTGAGAGCATCCTCATAGGAAGCAGAAGGATTTTCCCGGGAGAGCAGGAAGCAGAGGAGATCCAGACCGAAGACCAGCTCAGAGCGGCCCCAATCCGGCCCGGCGACACCGTTACCGTCTAAATGAAGTGGTTTCTCCACCGGCCCGGAGCCGGGGGTGAAGCAAGAAGGGTGGAACCGCGATAAAGAAAAGCATATCGTCCCTTTCTGTCGAAGACGGCAGAAAGGGACTTTTTTGCGCGTAGGCCATGAGCCGTGCAAAAGCATGAGCAACCGCGCCCTTCGCGCTTGCGCGAAAGGGAGAGGGGGATCATGCTTTTATAGGGCGAAGCCCGCGAGCCGGATTTTGGGACAAAATCCGGCTGCACGGCTCATGAAATGAGGCCAGAGCCGCACAAAAGCACCAAAACGTAAATCAAAGAAGGAGAGAACCCATTATGAAAATCACATTAAAAGACGGCTCCGTAAAGGAGTACGCAGAGAGCAAATCCGTATATGACATTGCCCTTGATTTAAGCGAGGGACTGGCCCGCGTGGCCTGCGCCGGAGAAATCGACGGCGAGGTGGTGGATATCCGCACGATGGTAGACCGGGACTGCCAGCTGAACATTCTGACGCTGAAAGACGAGAAGGCATTACCTGTGCTGCGCCATACGGCCAGCCATGTGATGGCCCAGGCGGTGAAGCGTCTGTATCCGGGCGTTAAGCTGGCCATCGGCCCCTCCATCGCGGACGGCTTCTACTACGACATGGACTTTGAGACGCCGCTTACCTCGGACGATTTTGAAAAGATCGAGGCGGAGATGAAGAAGATCATCAAGGAGAACCTGGAAATCGTGCGCTTCACGAAGCCCCGGGACGAGGCGATCGCCTTCATGAAGGAAAAGGGTGAGCCCTATAAGGTAGAGCTGATTGAGGATCTGCCGGAGGGCGAGGAGATCAGCTTCTATCAGCAGGGAGAGTTCGTGGATCTCTGTGCCGGCCCGCATTTAAAGAGCACGAAGGAGGTAGGAAAGGCCTTTAAGATCATGAGCCTGGCAGGAGCCTACTGGCGCGGCGACGAGCATAATAAGATGCTGACCCGTCTCTATGCGACGGCCTTTCCGAAGAAGGAAGAGCTGGAGGCCTACATCACCATGATGGAGGAGGCTAAGAAGCGCGACCACAGAAAGCTGGGAAAAGAGCTGGGACTCTTTATGATGCATGAGGCCGGACCGGGATTTCCGTTCTTCCTGCCCAAGGGAATGGTGCTGAAAAACACCCTTCTTGATTACTGGAGAGAGATTCACAAGAAGGCAGGCTATGTGGAGGTTTCCACGCCTGTGATCCTGAACCGCAGTCTCTGGGAGACATCCGGCCACTGGGATCACTATAAAAACAATATGTACACGACGGTGATCGACGGCGAGGACTTCGCGATCAAGCCGATGAACTGCCCGGGCGGCGTGCTGGTGTACGCTTCCGAGCCCCGTTCCTACCGGGATCTGCCCATCCGCATGGGTGAGCTTGGCCTGGTGCACCGCCATGAGAAATCCGGCCAGCTGCATGGCCTGATGCGTGTGCGCTGCTTCACCCAGGACGACGCGCATATCTTCATGACGCCGGAGCAGATCAAGGATGAGATCAAGGGCGTGGTGGCTCTGATCAACGATACCTATTCCCTGTTTGGCTTCCAGTACCATGTGGAGCTGTCCACCCGTCCCGAGGATTCTATGGGAAGCGACGAAGACTGGGAGATGGCGACCTCTGCTCTGCAGGGAGCTCTGGACGAGCTGGGACTTCCCTATGTCATCAACGAGGGAGACGGAGCCTTCTACGGCCCGAAGATTGACTTCCATCTGGTGGACTGCATCGGACGTACCTGGCAGTGCGGAACGATTCAGCTGGACTTCCAGCTGCCCCAGCGGTTTGAGCTGGAGTATGTGGGAGCGGACGGAGAGAAGCACCGCCCAATCATGATTCACCGCGTGGTATTCGGCTCTATCGAGCGCTTTATCGGCATTCTGATCGAGCATTTCGCGGGAGCCTTCCCCACCTGGCTGGCTCCGGTACAGGTGCGCGTGCTGCCGATTTCCGAGAAATACATGGACTACGCGAAGAGCGTGGAGCAGAAGCTTCAGGACGCCGGCATCCGCACGGAGCTGGACGAGCGCTCCGAGAAGATCGGCTACAAGATCCGCGAGGCGCAGACCGCGAAGATTCCTTATATGCTGGTCGTAGGCCAGAAGGAGGAGGAAGAGGGCGCAGTCTCTGTCAGAAGCCGCGCGGAGGGAGATCAGGGCGCGAAGAAGCTGGAGGATTTCATTGCGGGGATCCAGGAAGAAATCAAAAATAAGACAAGATAATTTACGATAACACATATGGATATCATTGATCGTTTTATTCGGGATCCATATCTGAGCAGGGAGGAATACGCGGCTCTTCTGCAGGCGTCGGAGGAGCCGCAGGCCGCGGCCAGGCTGGCCGCGGAGGCCCTGCGCCTGCGGCGGAAATATTATGGAGACACGGTCTATGTGCGCGGCCTGATTGAATTTACGAATTACTGTAAAAATGACTGCCTGTACTGCGGCATCCGGCGCAGCAACCGGGAAGCCCAGCGCTACCGCCTGTCGGAGGAGGAGATCCTGTCCTGCTGCGGGGAGGGATGGCGGCTGGGCTTTCGCACCTTCGTCCTTCAGGGCGGAGAGGACCCCTGGTACACGGACGAGCGCCTGGAGCGGATCATCCGGTCCATCAAGGAGCGCTGCCCGGGCTGCGCGGTCACCCTTTCTGTCGGCGAGCGCTCCTATGAGAGCTACCAGAGGCTCCGGGAGGCCGGGGCGGACCGCTATCTTCTGCGCCATGAGACGGCTTCCGACGCCCATTACAGGAGGCTTCATCCGGCAGAGATGAGCCCCGCCCACCGGAAGCGGTGTCTGTATCAGCTGAAGGCCCTGGGCTATCAGGCGGGGGCGGGCTTTATGGTGGGTTCGCCGGGACAGACCTATGCGGAGCTGGCGGAGGATCTGGTATTTCTTGGGGAGCTGAAGCCCCAGATGGCCGGTATCGGCCCCTTTGTGCCCCATCACAATACTCCATTTAGAAATGAACCGGCGGGAAGCGTGGAACTGACTCTGCGCCTGCTGTCCATGGTGAGGATTCTGCTGCCGCGGGTGCTGCTTCCGGCCACGACGGCGCTGGGGACCATGGATCCCCTTGGCCGGGAAAAGGGCTTTGCGGCGGGGGCCAATGTACTGATGCCGAATCTTTCCCCTGCGGGGCGGAGAAAGCAGTACGATTTATATGACAATAAGCTCTGCACAGGAGACGAGGCGGCGGAAAGCCTGGCAGATTTGAAAAAACGTGTGGAAGCGGCGGGCTGGCGCCTGAGCATGGAGCGCGGGGACGCCGCAGAAGAACGGGAGGATGACACATGATTCAGGATATCGCACCTCACAGATATCATAATGAGTACAGGCCGGTCCAGCCGGAGGAGGACAGCTTCCTTCTGTATTTTGAGGGAAAGAAAGCGCTGGCGGACTGGGACAGTGAAGAGCTGTCGTTTCCCAGGTTCCGGGATTATCCGGAGGTGGAAAGAAAGCTTTCTGAGCATCTGATTTATCTTTTTTCCATAGACGATCAGAGCTTTTATCTGGCAAAGGAGCTGCGGACGCCGGAGCGGGGAGGGTACCGGCTGGACAGCGTCCGGGGCTTTCGGACAGCCGCGCCCCAGTGGCTCTCTTTTGCGGGAATTACGGCCCATCAGCTCTGGCACTGGTACGACAGCCATGTGTTCTGCGGACACTGCGGCTGCCCGATGGTGCATTCGGATAAGGAACGGATGCTGCAGTGTCCCGACTGCGGCCAGACAGAGTACCCGAAGATTTCTCCGGCCGTGATCATAGGCGTCATTCATGACGGAAAGCTTCTCATGTCCAAATACGCGGGCCGGGGCGACGTCACCTACTATGCGCTGATCGCCGGGTTCACAGAGATAGGCGAGACGCTGGAGGAGACCGTGAAGCGGGAGGTTTATGAGGAAGTGGGCCTGCGTGTGAAGAATCTGAAATACTACAAGAGCCAGCCCTGGTCCTTCTCCGAGACGGTGCTTATGGGCTTCTTCGCGGAGCTGGACGGAGAGGATACGATTACGCTGGACACGGACGAGCTGGCCACGGCCGGCTGGTTCACCAGGGAGGAAGCCCCGGCCCAGCCCCTGAATATCAGCCTGACCAGCGAGATGATTTGGAAGTTTAAGAACGGAGAAGTTTAAGTTCTGGGAAATAAGGGGGAGGTATGAACCAAAAAAGAGGAAAAAAGAGGATATTTATCAGCATTCTGGTCTTGGGAGTTTTCTGTATTGCGGCAGCACTGTATTTCCGGTCCGGCCCTGTACTTGAGGACACAGAAGCATGTACGATATCCAGCGTGTATTATAAAGGCAGAGAGGTGACGGAAGAGATTGACATTCAGGAGCTTGTACAGATACTTGCCCGTTACCGGAGCAGAGCGGCACTGGAAACGGCAGGCCCCTATCAGATGGAGGATGTGACAGCCGAAATCAATGGAAGCTGTGCCGGGAGGCCTTTTCACATTGTTCTGGGCGAAAGCTGTTTCCAGTATGAGCACGCCGGCGGAAAGAGAAGAACGGTTCTTCACGGGGATAAACTGCTGGAGGAAATCAGTGAAAAAATTTTTTGAAAAATCATAAAAAAAGTGCTTGACTTTTGTCAGAACTTAATAGTATAATAGCAAAGCGGGTCGGAGATAACGGTCCGCAGGAATGGAATCTTAGCTCAGCTGGGAGAGCATCTGCCTTACAAGCAGAGGGTCATAGGTTCGAGCCCTATAGGTTCCATTACGGCGAGGTAGCTCAGCTGGCTAGAGCATGCGGTTCATACCCGCAGTGTCGGGGGTTCAAGTCCCTTCCTCGCTACTGACGAAGAGCTCAAAGACGTTGTGGAAGCAATGTTTTTGAGCTTTTTGTTTTTCGTTGACAAAGGCAGTGCGCCCCTGTAAACTGAGGGTAGCGGCGGCGCGCCGGAGGCGGACTGCTTTTCGCGGATGAGACGCAGGCACAAGCGGGCGCAGGGTACGGAGGTGGAGGACGAATGGCAAGGGAACAGCATGGAATCGAACCGGTCTATGACGCCCGTTCCCGAATTCTGATTCTCGGGAGCTTTCCATCCGTAAAGTCCCGGGAGACACAGTTTTTCTACGGACATCCCCAGAACCGGTTCTGGCGCGTCCTGGCGGCTGTGACGGGACAGGAGGCGCCGGGAAGTATTCCGGAGAAAAAGGAATTTCTCCTGCAGAACCGGATTGCTCTCTGGGATGTGATAAAAAGCTGCGAGATCGAAGGTTCCAGCGACAGCAGCATCCGGGATGTGGAACCCAATGATGTGGGCAGGATTCTGGAAGCGGCGGATATCCGGCAGATCTACGCGAACGGCGGCACGGCTTACCGGCTGTACCAGAGATATCTGTACCCGGTGACTGGCAGAGAAGCGGTGCGTCTGCCATCTACCAGCCCGGCGAACGCGGGCTGCTCCCTGGAGGCGCTTACGGAGCAGTGGAGCGTAATCGGGGAATGGCTCAAATAAGAGAAGAGGTGCAAAAAATGCGGATAGGAATGGGTTACGATGTGCACAGACTGACAGAGGGGCGGGATCTGATTCTCGGCGGCGTGAGGATTCCGTACGAAAAAGGACTTCTTGGGCATTCAGACGCGGATGTGCTGCTGCATGCCATCATGGACGCGATGCTGGGAGCCGCGGCCCTGGGAGATATCGGGAAGCATTTTCCGGATACAGATCCGGCCTATAAAGGGATTTCAAGCATCCGGCTTTTGGAGCATGTGGGAGAGCTCCTCAAAAAAGAGGGCTACGCGGTGGGGAATATCGACGCGACCATCATCGCCCAGAGGCCGAAGATGGCGCCTCATATCCCGGCTATGCGTGAGAACGTGGCCAGAGCTCTTGGAATAGAGGAAAGCCAGATCAATATTAAGGCGACGACGGAGGAAGGACTGGGCTTTACCGGAACCGGTGAGGGAATCTCCTCCCAGGCGGTCTGCCTTCTGCTGTGAGAAAAGAGGGATCAGGATGAAGGTTCGTTATCTGGACAGGCAGGAGCATGGACGCTCCAGAGCTCTGTATGAAGAAGTGTTTGTGGAGGACGAGCAGGCCTTTGTGGACGCCTACTATCAGATTAAGGCGGCGGACAATGAGATTCTTGTGGCGGAGGAGGATGGAGAGATTGTCTCCATGCTGCACCGCAATCCCTATACCTTCTGGCTAAGGGGAGAACAGGTTCCGGCAGATTATCTGGTGGCGGTGGCGACCAGGGTAGCTTTCCGGCACCGGGGGCTGATGCGGGCTCTTCTGACCCGGGCCCTTCGCGATATGAAGGAGCAGGGATACCCCTTTACCTTCCTGATGCCGGCGGACGAGGCGATCTATACGCCCTTTGATTTCCGCCTGATGGGAAATGACGACGAGGAGGGACTCGCACAGCTTGGCCCGGAGGAGCTGGCGGAGGATTATGACCTGTACCCGGTGAAGGACGCGGCCTATGAAAGACGGCACATTTCCTGGCCTGAGTGGGAGACTACGCCCATGATGATCCGCCTTGTGCATCTGCCGGCCTTTGTAAAAAGGATCGGAGCGGAGCGGGAGCAGGGCCTGTTTGTGAAGATAAAAGACAGCATTCTTGCGGAAAACGACGGTGTATTTCTCTGGAGCTTTTCCGAAGAGGGAAGCACCCTTGTACCCTCAGGAGCAGAGCCGGAGATCTGTATCTCCATCGCGGATCTGGGAAGCTTTCTGTGCGGCATGCTGGGAGCGGAGGAGCTTCCGGGGCTGGCGCAGGCAAAGGATCCGGACGCCGTGCGGGAGAAGCTGGAGCGGATCCGGGTGCTGGACGGCATTTATATCAACGAAACCGTGTAGACAGCACTTGACAAAATCCCTGATTTTGCATATTCTATAAACATATCTGATTTAAAAATAAGGGAAAGGCAGAGAACGGAAGAGTAATCTGAACCTGAAGCAGCAGAGAGAGGCGGCCGCCGGCTGAAAGCCGCTTTGGTGGAGGGACAGACGAAGTGCATCCGGGAGCCGATCCGGTGAGCGGGAAGCGTCCGCAGGAAGACAGCTTCGCAAGCCGGGTACGCCAGGCGCACGTTACGCGCCAGAGTGAAAAGGCAGACAGCCTTTTAAGAAGAGTGGAACCGCGGATACTTTCGTCTCTTGGAGAGGAAAGTATCCGCTTTTTTCGCGTTGGCAGTGAGCCGTGCGGAAGTATCCGGAAAAAGGCCGGCAAATGATGAATGGCATGGCAGATTATAGAATGGCGGCTTGTGTCATAACAGTTGCACGGCTCGCTGC
>CALWQJ010000116.1 GCA_944383645.1 uncultured Merdimonas sp. | reverse complement strand
GTAGTCTGCACGCTGGAAGATGGACACAGAGGTGCAGTTGTAAGAGGAGGTCAGAGGATGGAAAGAAAAGCGTCGGTTTCAGACGCAGAGCTGGAGATCCTGGAGGTGCTTTGGGAGGCAGAAAAGCCCCTGAACGCGGCAGAGATTCGCAGCCTGCTGGAGAGAAATAAAAACTGGGAGCGGACCACGGTGCTGACGCTGATTCAGCGGCTGGTGAAAAAGGGGATGCTGAAGCAGGAGAAGCGGGAGGTCTATTACTATCAGCCTGTGGTGGAACGGAAGGCTTATGTAAAGGAAGAGACCCGGAGCTTTGTAGATCGGTTTTTTAAAGGGAACGCGGGAACCATGGCGGCGGCATTGATGTCCGATGACAGCCTGACAGAGGAAGATATCGCCAGTCTGCGTGATTTCTTCAACAGCAGATTTTAGGAGAGGAGGAGAATGGGTATGACTCGTCAGATATTGATGGAGCTGGTATTTCTGTCGCTCTCGGGGACTGTGCTGGGACTGCTGCTCTGGCTGCTCCGGCCGCTTACAAGGAGGCTGTTTTCCTGGAAATGGCATTATTATCTCTGGCTGGCGGTGCTGCTGCGGCTGGCTCTGCCGGTACATGTGGATATGGGATGGGAAATCTTTCCGGTGCAGGAATCAGGCGTATCGGCGGTATCGGAGCTGCCGGAAGCGGGAGGTCAGGCTTTTATAGACGCACAGATTTCCGGCGGACAGATTTCCGGCGAGCAGACTTCCATAGAACAGTCTTCTATAGAACAGTATTCCACAGAACAATTTTCCACAGAAAATCTGGCGGAAGCGGAAGGGACTGGGCAGGCACAGAGGAGCGATGCCGGGACGCTGTCAGAAAGCGCGAGGAGCTTTGAATGGGAAGCCCTGTGGCAGTGGGGATTTCTGCTCTGGCTGGCAGGAGCGGCAGCTTCCCTGGCTGCAAGAGGGCTTCGCTGCCGGCGGTTTCTCCGTTATATAAAGGAAGACTGCAGGCGCGTATCAGAAGATCGGCTGCAGCATCTGGCAGGTCGTCTGGCGGAAGAACTGCGGATCCCAGGATGGGTCTGGGTCTATGAAAGCCCCCGCACGGCGACTCCGGCCCTGATCGGACTGCGCCGCCCCTTCATCGTCCTGCCGCAGGCGGAATGGGAGCTTAAGGAGGCAGAGCTGGTACTGCGGCACGAGCTGATTCACCTGAAACGGAAGGACTTGTGGTATAAAGCGTTGTTCCAGCTGGTATGCTGCATCCATTGGTTCAATCCCGTTTTGCTCCTCTTTGAGCGGAGGATGGAGCAGGACTGCGAGCTTTCCTGCGACGAAGCGGTGATCGCTCCGCTCCGGGAGGAGGAACGAAAGGTATATGGAAATGTTCTGCTGGATACGGCGGAGCGTCAGTCGCTGTTTCGCAGAGGCGGCTTTTCCGCCGCGCTTCTGGAGGGAAGAGGGCATCTTGGGCAGCGCCTGCATGGAATCCTTTCCTTCCGGGAGCGGGGAAAGGCAGCGGCCCTTTTGTCCATAGCCGCTTTTGCAGGAATCGCGTTCCTGTCAGCCTGCGCGCCCTCGGCTGGGCAGGAGACGGACAGGGTGGAGGAGGTTTCGGAAGCAGAGGCCACAGAGGAAGGAAATTCTAACAGCTTTCTGGGGCGGCTTGCGGACAGGCTTTTCAGAAACAGCTGGCAGAGGGAAGTCCTGAACATGGATTTTGGGATCGATCCTTCGGAGGACGCCTGGAAGGTCTTTGAGGACGATGAGCTCCTGGCGGGAAAGGATGTGGATGGAGTCTGGAAAGCCTTTTGGTATATGGGGGATTATGGAGATGGAGTGCGCACGGTGGGTGCGGAAAGCTTTGCCATCTGCGGCTCGGAGTCGATTCTGATCGCATACGCGCAGGAGCCGGTGGAGGTGGAGCTTCGTTCCTCCTGGGATCTGGTGTCCGGAGATTTTAAGCTGGCGTACGTAAGCCCGGAGGGCAGCGTGGAGACGCTGGCGGACCAGGGAGAGGAAGCGGCGGTGACGGTTCAGCTGGAGCCGGGGCGGAACGTAATTAGAATGGCAGGCCGGGAAGCGATCCTGGAAAAACTTTCGATTTCCGTGGAGGGACTGGATGCGGATAAAATATTGCAGGTCTATATGACGGAGGAGGAAGAGAACGAGCCTGTTTACAAATGAATCCATATGATCATGGAGCCGCTGGGGTATGGTGTGGAATTGAGGAGGACTTCAAGGGAATATGAAAACAGTGCTTTTACATGGATTAGGCCAAACAGCGCAGGACTGGGATGCGGTGATCCACTGTGCAGCCCTCCAGGATATAGACTGTCCGGAGCTGCCTGCTCTTGCAAAGGAAGAACTGACATATTCCTGTGAAGATCCTGTGCGGAGAAAAAGACAGAGCAAATCTGAAAGCCGCGAAGCAGCTTAGCAGGCTGCTGCCACAGGCAGAATTACATATCATTCCAGGCGCAGGACACGAGGTCAACAAATGTGCGCCGGAGGCGACAGCAAAGATACTGAAGCGTTGATCTGGAGGGTGGGAGTTATAGTAGTGATTTATACTGTATCTATGGAGGTGTTGGGATATGGCAGCTTCAAATATAAAGGCGGTTTTTCCGTGCGATATACAAAAAGTGTGGGATGTTGTAACCTCTCTTTCTAATTATTCGTGGCGCAGCGATCTGAGTAAAGTTAAGATCGTGAGCGAGAAGGAGTTCATTGAATATACAAAAGACGGATATCCAACCAAATTTACCGTTACTTGTACTGAAATTTGTAAGCGCTGGGAATTTGATATGGAAAACAGTAACATGAAGGGACATTGGACAGGCGTTTTCACAAAAAAAGGTGATTGCACCGAGATTGACTTTACGGAGGAAGTAACGGCGAAAAAAATCATTATGAGACCTTTTGTTAAAATATATTTGAAAAAACAGCAGGAATTATATGTTAAGGATTTGAAAAAAGCATTGGAGGAGTTGTGATGAAGATCGAAATATGAAATGGGAGTGCGCATGAAGTTTTCGGGAGGAACAAGCGGGGTACGGTTAGCGCCGTACCCTTTTTCCATTTAAGACAGCAGCTTTTCCAGCCAGCTGTCGTTCCCAAGCGCTCCATATCCCCAGGAGTTCCCCAGAAAACGGCACATTTTCCGATAGTTATTTCCGGGAATGAGGCCCGCCTGAGTGTCATTGTAGGCAGCCATTTCCGGATCTGCCAGGGTTATGATTTCCCGGGCGGCTGTGTCGCAGTTGTGGGAATATATCTGATAGCGCGGCAGCCCTTCCTGGGAAAGGAAGGCGTCCATTTCTTTCCTGGCCTGTTCTGTGGCTTCCGAAGAGCGGGCAGCGGCGTACAGCCGCTCAAATTCGTCGCCTGTATCAATGTACACGTCCGCGGCCTGGAGGATGGCAAGGTATTCTTGTTCCGTAATGCAGCGGAAAAGAATCCGGTCAAAATCACGGCATTCTTCAAAACTTCCGCCTGTAAACGCCGTCTCAGGCGGCCTTCCGGTTTCCAGAAAGTCTTCCGTCTCTTCGGAAGTCATGGAGATCACTTTCATTTTCCCGATTCCTTCTTTTCACAGCAGACATTCCAGAAGATTATACTGCATACCGTTGTAGCTGAAGAGCTGTCCTGCGCCGCTTTCGTCAATCAACAGAAGCGCGGAATGTCCCAGTCCCTTCATTCCGTCAATGTTCAGAAGATAGCAGACGCGGCAGCTCTGGAGGCTGCTGGTTTTGGCGGCGGGGCGGGAGGCTGGCTCGCGGCAGAATAGGCGCAATAAGCCCAGAAGCACGGCCAAAAGGATAACAAAGGAGATGAGTCCCCTTTTATGCTCCATAAAAATAGAGGTATGAGGTTTCCTGCTTTTCTTTACTTCGTCCATGGGATAAATTCTATATAGATTTTTTGCCGGGGTCAAGTATGAAAAATTACGGGTTGCTTTCTGAGATAATATCTAGTATCATGATAAAGGACCTGGGGGCGGGAAAATTTCCCTTGCCTTACGGGGAGACCAGGAGGAAGAGATCATGCGCGAAATGATAAAGGTTGCGGTGGACGCAATGGGCGGCGACAATGCTCCTGACGAGATCATCAAGGGGGCGGTGGAGGCCGTCGGCCTGCGGGAAGACATCAAGGTATTCCTTGTGGGCAGAGAGGAGCTGATCCGGGAAAAGCTGAAGGCTTATTCCTATCGGGATGAGCAGATTGAGGTTGTGAACGCCACGGAGATCATCGAGATGGCGGAGCCCCCGGTGGCGGCTATCCGGAAGAAGAAGGATTCGTCCATCGTAGTGGGTATGAAGCTTGTGAAGAACGGGGAGGCGGACGCCTTCGTGTCGGCGGGAAGCACGGGAGCCGTGCTGGTCGGCGGACAGCTGCTGGTGGGCAGGATTAAAGGAATCGAAAGACCGCCCCTGGCGCCCCTGATTCCCACGGAGAAGGGCGTGTCCCTGCTGGTGGACTGCGGCGCGAACGTGGACGCAAGGCCGTCCCATCTGGTGCAGTTCGCGAAGATGGGTTCCATCTATATGGAGCACGTGGTGGGCGTGAAGAACCCGAAGGTGGCCATCGTGAATATCGGAGCTGAGGAGGAGAAGGGAAATGCCCTGGTGAAGGAGACCTTCCCGCTCTTAAAAGAGTGCGGGGACATCCATTTCACCGGAAGCATCGAAGCGCGGGATATTCCCCACGGGGAGGCGGACGTGATTGTCTGCGAGGCCTTTGCCGGGAATGTCATCCTGAAGCTTTACGAAGGCCTGGCGGCGGTGCTGGTCAGCAAGATTAAGGAAGGAATGCTGAGCACGCTGCGAAGCAAGATCGGGGCCCTTCTTGTGAAGCCGGCTCTGAAGCAGACGCTGAAATCCTTTGACGTGGCCGAGTACGGCGGCGCTCCGCTTCTGGGGCTGAATGGCCTGGTGGTGAAGACCCACGGAAGCTCCAAATCAAAGGAGATACGAAATTCCATTATCCAGTGCGTCACCTTTAAGGAGCAGGGGATTAATGATAAAATCAGAGAGAATATTTTAAGAGAGGAAGGATAAAAGAGATGGAATTTGAAAAACTGAAAGGAATCATCGCGGACGTTCTGAACGTAGATGAGAATGAGATTACGATGGAGACTACCTTTGTGGACGATCTGGGAGCGGATTCTCTGGATGTGTTCCAGATTATCATGGGAATCGAGGAGGAGTTCGATATCGAGATCGATCAGGAAGAGGCCGAGAAGATCGTGTCTGTAGGAGACGCTGTAGACGAGATTAAGAAGGCTCTCAATAATTAATTAAGAAAATTAAGCAGGACGCTGATTCCGCCGCGGGACGGCGGGAAGCAGGAAATGGAATACAAAGCGGCGCTCACCACGCCTCCGGGCGGCTTCGGATGTGGGCGCCGCCTTTTATGAGAGTGGAGAACGGAGAGAAGACATATGAAGCTGGAAGAACTGGAAGAAAAGCTGGGGTATCATTTTCAGGACAGGAGGCTGCTGGAGCAGGCCCTCTGCCACAGCTCCTACGCGAACGAGCGGCACATGGACAGACTTCTGAATAACGAGAGGCTGGAATTTTTGGGCGACGCGGTGCTGGAGCTGGCCACCAGCGAGTATCTGTATCTGAACTATCCGCAGATGCCGGAGGGCGAGGCGACCCGGACCAGGGCGAGTATCGTCTGTGAGCAGACCCTTGCGCTCTGCGCGCGGGATCTGGGCCTTGGTGCCTGGCTCCGGCTTGGAAAGGGCGAGGAGCTGACCGGAGGGCGCGAGCGGGATTCCATCACCTCGGACGCCATGGAGGCCCTTCTGGGCGCCATTTATCTGGACGGTGGTTTTGCTAATGCGAAAGAATTTGTACATCATTTCATTCTGAATG
Organism: uncultured Merdimonas sp.; assembly: GCA_944383645.1. Lineage (GTDB taxonomy): Bacteria > Bacillota > Clostridia > Lachnospirales > Lachnospiraceae > Laedolimicola. Next base: position 2,548 of record CALWQJ010000116.1, on the reverse strand, counting down.
ATATTGAGCATAAGAAACTCTTTTTTGATAGCAAGACTATCCTTCAGGAGCAGATCCAGAGCGAGACGGAGGAGCCCCTCCGCTATGAGCTCATCAAGGAGGAGGGCCCGGATCACAATAAACGGTTCACGGTCCATGTCCTTCTGGGAACAGAGATCCTTGGGACGGGCAGCGGGCGGACGAAGAAGGCGGCTGAGCAGGAGGCCGCCTACCGCGCGATTCTGAAAAGACGGAAAAACGGGTAAGGTCATAAGATGTATTTAAAAAGTATAGAGGTACAGGGCTTTAAGTCCTTTGCAAATAAGATTGTATTTGAATTTCATAACGGGATTACGGGCATCGTAGGGCCAAATGGCAGCGGAAAGAGCAACGTGGCGGACGCGGTGCGCTGGGTGCTGGGGGAGCAGCGTGTCAAACAGCTGCGCGGCGGCAGCATGCAGGACGTCATTTTCGCGGGCACGGAGAACCGCCGTCCCTTAAGCTACGCCTATGTGGCCATCACGCTGGACAATTCGGATCACCAGCTGGCCATCGACTACGAGGAGGTCACGGTCTCCCGGCGGCTGTACCGCTCGGGCGAGAGCGAGTATCTGATCAACGGCACGGTCTGCCGCCTGAAGGATGTCAATGAGCTGTTCTATGACACCGGAATCGGCAAGGAGGGCTATTCCATCATCGGGCAGGGGCAGATTGACCGGATCTTGAGCAGCAGGCCGGAGGAATCGAGAGAGCTTTTTGACGAGGCCACTGGCATCGTGAAGTTCAAGCGCCGGAAGAATACGGCCCAGAAGAAGCTGGAGGAGGAAAAGCAGAACCTGGTCCGCATCAACGATATCCTGGCGGAGCTGGAAAAGCAGCTGGGGCCTCTGGAGAAGCAGTCGGAGACCGCGAGGCAGTACCTGAAGAAAAAGGAAGCATTAAAGCGCTGCGATGTGAATATGTTTCTTCTGGAGACAGAGCGGCTGCAGCGTCAGCTGTCCGAGCTGGGCGAGAAGGCAGGGACGGCCCAGGCGCAGCTGTCTGAGACCAGCCAGGAGTACGAGAAGATCAAGCGGGAGCATTCCCGGATCGAGGAGGAGCTGGAGGAGCTGAACGCCAGCCTGGACGGGGCAAAGGAGGCCGCCGCTCAGAACGAGCTGAGCCGTCAGCAGATGGAGAACCAGATCGAGCTTTTAAAGGAGCAGATTAAGTCGGTCCGTTCCGGCGAGGAGCAAAAGCAGGGCCGTCTGGCAGCCATCGGAGAGGACATCCTGGAGCGCCGGGAGACGAGAAAGCGCTTCACGGAGGAGCAAAAGCAGCTGGACGCCCAGCTAAAGGAGGTGTCTGCGGCCTCCAGGGAGGCGGCAGAGGATTTAAGGCGGATCCGCGCGCAGATCGACAGCCTGAACCAGAAGGCGGAGCAGGGCAAGAACGCGATCATCGGCCTTCTGAATGAGCGGGCCTCCACGAAGGGCCGCCTGCAGCGCTACGACGCCATGCAGGAGCAGGCGCAGCTTCGTAAAAGCGCCCTGGCCCAGAAGCTTCTGGAGGCAAAGACGAACGAAGAGACCCAGAAGGCGTCCTTTGAAGCATACCAAAAGGAGCTTAGGGAGGTCAGCTCCCGGATCCTGGAGCTGACGGCCTCCCAGAGGGACAAGGAGGAGGAGGCCGAGAGCTTCCGCCGCCAGCTGGGAAAGCTCAATGAGGAGCTGGAGATCGGCCAGAGCGCCTTCCACCGGGAAGCCTCCAGGCTGGAATCCTTAAGGAACATGGCTGAGCGCTATGACGGCTACGGGAACAGCATCCGTAAGGTCATGGAGCAGCGGGAGAAGAACCCGGGCGTCCTTGGCGTGGTGGCAGATCTCATCCGGGTGGACCAGAAGTATGAGACGGCTGTGGAGACGGCCCTGGGCGGCAATATTCAGAACATTGTCACCGACACGGAAGAGACGGCCCGGGACATGATCGCCTTCCTGAAGCAGAACCGTTTCGGACGGGCCACCTTCCTTCCCCTGACCAGCGTGGGAAACCGGGACAATTTTCCGAAAAAGGAAGCCCTGAAGGAAAAGGGGGCGGTGGGACTTGCCAGCGCTCTGGTGGAGGCCGATGAAAGGTACGCCGGTATCGTCAGCTATCTTCTGGGCCGGGTGCTGGTGGCAGAGACCATCGACGACGCCATCCGGATCGCCCGGAAGTACAGCCATTCCCTTCACATCGTCACCCTGGAGGGCGAGTACCTAAGCCCCGGCGGCTCCATGACCGGCGGAGCCTTCCGCAATTCCAGCAATCTGCTGGGACGGCGGCGCGAGCTGGAGCAGCTGGAGGAGAATGTGCGCTGCCTGGATCAGGATATGAAGGAAGCCAGGCAGCGGATCGAGGAGCTGAAGGAAAAGCGCCGCGAAGTCCGGCGGGAGGCAGAGGAGCAAAACGCCCGCCTGCAGGAGCAGTTCCTTGTGCAGAATACGGCGAAGCTGAACGCGGATCAGGCGGAGAGCCGGTTAAAAGAGATTGAGAAGGGCAATGAGAGCCTGAGGGCGGAGCTGGCCCAGCTGGAGGAGCAGTTCCGGGA
>CALWQJ010000115.1 GCA_944383645.1 uncultured Merdimonas sp. | reverse complement strand
CTCCAGGCCCTCCACGACTCCGGAAACCAGCCTGTCTGTAAACGGGCAGATCACAGGCTCCTCGCCCTTCTCCATCCGGCAGATCACCACAACCTCCCGCGCAGGATCGACAATCCAGTATTCCCGCACGCCAGCTTCCGCATATTTTCCGGCCTTTCTGTAATAATCCATGGTTCTGCTGGAGGGCGACACAATCTCAATCACCCAGTCCGGCGCTCCATGGCAGCCTGCCTCGTCCAGCTTGTCCGGATCGCAGACTACCAGAATATCCGGCTCAAAATAATTCCGCTTATCATTCATAATAAACACAGCAAATGGGGCAGGATACACCTGGCAGCCGCCTCCATGCTCCCTGATATAATTATAAATCTGAGCTGACAGCCCCATAAGCAGGCGCTGGTGCGTCATGGTCGGCGACGCCATGTAATACATCTTCCCATCGATAAGCTCTGCCCTTACGCCTTCCGGCAGGGCCAAAATATCATCTGTCGTATACTCTCTTTTTTCCTGATCAGACATCCACCCATCCTCTTTTCGTAAAACTGCTCTCATGCTGCCTCCTTTTCCGGCAAAGGGATCTCCAGGAAAAGCCTTCGGAAACCTCTGCCATAATAAATTAATCGTTAGGAAATCATGGCAGAACTGCCAGAATGTGCGGCTCGCACATAGATGATTTCAGTGACAGTTTTATTATAGAGAGCAGCACACAGCTTGTCAACCATCATTACCCAATTCCAGATTCTTCTCCACCCTCGCCAGGATCTCGTACAGCCGTTCCATATCTGCTTCCGGGATCTCGCCCCAGATCTGCTCATCCAGCTGCTGGAAAATCTGCCGTACCTGCCGCGCCTTCTCTTCTCCCTCCTTCGTCAGACAGATCAGGAAGGAGCGCCTGGACTCAGGATTATTCTCCCGGGTCAAAAGGCCCGCCCTCTCAAGCTTGTCCAGATTCCGGGACACGGTAGCCGTGTCCCGCATGCAGAGATCCGCCAGCTCCTTCTGGGTCATGGGCCCTTCCTTCAGGAGGCAGAGCAGGGCCCTTCCCTGGCCTTCCCCCACAGTCAGCCCCAGCTCATGAAGCCTGGGCCCCAATATTTTCTTCCGCTCCAGATCCAGCCTGTGCAGGATCTCCCGGATCGCTTCCTTTCGCATACCTTTCCCGCCTTTCCGTATTGTACGCCTGCCCGGCCTGATACGTACCATATGGTCTGCCGGTTTCCCGGCAGACCGCCAGGAGCAGGCGTGAAACCGCCCAGCCTACTCCAGCTCGAACTGCCCTGTGTACAGCTGGTAATAGCGTCCTTTCTGCTCCAGCAGGCTCTCATGATCGCCGCGCTCGATGATCTCGCCGTGCTCCAGCACCATGATCGCCTTGGAATTGCGGACCGTGGACAGCCGGTGGGCGATCACGAAGACCGTCCGGCCTTCCATGACCGCGTCCATTCCCTTCTCGATCAGCCGCTCAGTCCGGGTGTCGATGGAGCTGGTGGCCTCGTCGAGAATCAGGACCGGCGGCCGCGCCACGGCCGCCCGGGCGATGGCCAGCAGCTGGCGCTGCCCCTGGGACAGGTTGCTGCCATCGCTGTAGAGCATGGTGTCATAACCGTCCGGGAGCCTGCGGATAAAGGAATCCGCGTTGGCGATCCGGGCCGCCTCCCGCACCTCCTCGTCGGTGGCGTCCAGCTTTCCGTAACGGATATTGTCCGCGATGGTTCCGGTGAAGAGATGCGTCTCCTGAATCACCATGGCAAGGGAATGGCGCAGATCGTCTTTTCGGATCCGCCGGATATCGATGCCATCGTAGGTGATCGTGCCGGACTGTATCTCGTAGAACCGGTTGATCAGGTTGATGATCGTGGTCTTCCCGGCTCCGGTGGAGCCCACGAAGGCAATCTTCTGTCCCGGTTTCGCGTAGAGTGAGATGCCGTTTAACACCTGCTTCTCCGGCACATAGCCGAAGACCACCTGGTCAAAGCGCACGTCGCCCTTCAGCGGAACCAACCGCGTCCCGGTACCGGCGGCCGCAGGCGTCCCGAGCATCTTCGCCACTTCCGGCGTCCCTGGCGCTTCCGCCACTTCCGGCGTCCCTGGCGCTTCCGCCACTTCCGGCGCTCCTGGCGCTTCCGCCACTTCCGGCGCTCCTGACACTCCTGGCGCTTCCGGCACCCTCCAGGCAAAATGGCCGGTGCGCTCCGCCGTCTCCACCAGCCTTCCCTCTTCCTCCTTCACGTTGCAGAGGGTCACGTCTCCCTCGTCCACCTCCGGCTCCGCCTCCATCAGGTCGAAAATCCGCTCCGCGCCTGCAAGGGCAGTCATCAGAAGATTTACCTGCTGGGTGAACTGATTCAAAGGCATGGCGCTCTGGCGCACATAGACCAGGTAGGAGGCCAGGCTTCCCAGATCCATCAGGCCCGACAGGGCGAAAAGCCCGCCCGCGCAGGCCGAAACCGCGTAATTCAGATAGGAGAGGCTGACGACCGTGGGCACCTGCATTCCCGTATAGGCCAGCGCGCTGGTGGACTCCCGGCGCAGGTTTTCATTCAGCACGCAGAAATTCTCGAAGTCCTTTTTTTCATGGTTGAAGACCTTTTCCACCTTCTGGCCCGCCATCATCTCCTCTACGAAGCCATTGATCCGTCCCAGCTCTGCCTGCTGCCTCTGGAAATATTTCCGGCTCCGGCTGCCGTTGAAGCGGATAAAGGCGAACATCAGCGCCAGGAAGACGACCACGATCATGGACAAGCGGAGACTTAGGACCATCATCATGACTACGGTTCCCGTCAGGGTCAGAAAAGTCTGGATGATCATGGCAAAGCTGTTGTTCATGGCCTCCTGCACCGTATCCACATCATTAGTGAAACGGCTCATCAGCTCCCCGTGGGTATGAGCGTCAAAATAGTTCAGCGGCAGTCTCTGTACATGGATGAACAGATCCTGGCGGATTTCCTGCACCACCGTCTGGGCAGATTTGATCATCAGCTGGCTGTAGGCCAGAGAGGCCAGGGCCCCGCACAGATACATGATTCCCATGCCGGCCACCGCAGTCAGCAGACCTTTTAGATCCCCCGGCAGGATAAACCGGTTGATCACAGGCTTCAGGAGATAGGTCCCCAGAAGATTCGCTCCCGTGCTGACGCAGACCAGCAGGCCCACCAGCAGGAACAGCCATTTGTGATGGCCCAGATAGCTCAACAGGTGAAGCAGAGTCTTCTTTGTGTTTTTCGGCCTTTTATAGCCATTGTACTGATACTGTGCCATTTAAAGCTCCACTCCTTCCTTCTGAGATTCGTAAATCTGCCGGTAAATCTCGCTCCGCCCAAGGAGCTCCTCATGGGTTCCCACGTCGCTGATTTTTCCATCGTCCAGAATCACGATCTGGTCGGCGCTCCGCACCGAGGAGATCCGCTGGGCAATGATGATTTTCGTCATAAAGGGCAGATATTCCGCCATCCGTTCCCGGATTTTCCGTTCTGTGGCGGTGTCCACCGCGCTGGTGGAGTCGTCGAGGATCAGAACCTTCGGTTTCTTTAAGAGCGCCCGGGCAATGCAGATTCTCTGCTTCTGTCCGCCGGAGACATTTACGCCTCCCTGGCCCATCTCCGTGTCGTAGCCCTCCGGCAGCCGCTCCAGGAACTCGTCCACGCAGGCAATTCGGCAGACCTCCTCCACTTCCTCCATCGAGGCGTCCTCCCGCCCCCATTTCAGGTTAGAGAGCAGGCTTCCCGAGAAAAGCGTGTTCTTCTGCAGCACCATGGCGATGGCGTCCCGCAGATGCTCCATCGGGTATTCCTGCACCGGAACGCCATCCACCCTCACGACGCCCTGCCCGGCCTCGTAGAGCCGCGGGATCAGCTGTACCAGCGTGGATTTGGCCGCGCCGGTCTGGCCGATGATTCCCACCGTCTGCCCCGCCCCGATCCGCAGATTGATATCCGAAAGCACATATTCCTTCGCTTCCTTTTTATATTTGAACCAGACGTGCTCGAAGGAAACCTCCCCCCGCTCCACCTCGATATCCTTGGCCTGCTCATCCGTAATGTCAATCTTCTCGTCGATAACCTCCATAATCCTCACACCGGAGGCCACGGATCTGGTCATCAGGAGAAAGACGTTGGAAATCATCATCAGAGAATTCAGGATCTGGAGCACGTAGCTTAAAAAGCCTGTCAGATCGCCCACCTGCATATTTCCCACCTGCATCAGCTTTCCGCCATAGAGCAGGATTCCCAGGATGGTGCCGTACATGACGAACTGCATGGCCGGCATATTGAGGGCCGCCAGCCGGAAGGCCGTCTCCGACTGGGTGCGCAGGTTTCGGTTGCCCTCCTCAAATTTCGCGATTTCATAATCGCCCCGGACGCAGGCCTTCACCACCCGGATGGCCGTCAGGTTCTCCTGGATAATGCGGTTCACCGTATCGACGGCTCCCTGCATCTTCGAATACAGGGGCCGCACCTTCATGGTGATGACAAACAGCGCCGCTCCCAGCACTGGAAGCGCGATGAAAAAGACCACCGCCAGGGTATGGTTGATGGAGTACGCGATTCCCGTCGCCGCCACCAGCATCACCGGTCCCCGGCAGAAGGGACGCATTCCCATGGAAACCGCGTTCTGGATATTCGTGACGTCGCTGGTCAGGCGGGTCACCAGAGACGAGGTCCGAAAATGATCAATATTAGAAAAGGAATACTGCTGAAGCTTCTCATACTCCGCCCGGCGCAGCTCCGCGCCCAGGCCCTGGCCCGCCAGGGCCGCGAACCTGGCGCTTCCGATTCCCAGTCCCAGGGCAATCACCGCGCAGGCCGCCATCTGCGCTCCCTTTGTATATATGTAGGCCGTGTCTCCATTCGCCACGCCCACATCCACCAGATCCGCCATAATCAGCGGAACCAGGAGCTCCAGAATCCCCTCCGCCGTGATGCAGATCATGGCAAGCACCGCGTATTTCTTATATTTTCCCATGTAGGAAAACAGACGTATCAGCATAGCTGCACCTCCAACCGTTGTGTATGCAACTATTGTAGCTTCAATAATTTTGCCTGTCAACCACCAGTTACTGTTCACAGCCGATTCCGAAAGGATAACAGCCGCCAAAACCCCAGAGCAAAAAAGACATTGACAGCCCTTTCATTCGTGCTATAATAGTTCCGAAAGAAATTGTTCTAATAAGAACTTTAATGCAAACATGGATTGTCTTGACAGCCCCAGGAAAGGCGCTTCTCCCTGCCGTACGGGCGCTGCCGGAAAGGAATGGAAAGCAAATATGCCACAGACTACCAGCCTCCTTCTGCTCAACCGTGGAATGGAAAAGCTCTACGGCCGCTACATGGACGATATCCGCCGGGACTTTTCCCTGTCCCGCATCGAGATTACGATTATCAGCTTCCTGCACAATAACCCCGGCCTGGACACGGCCGCCGATATCGCGGAGCTTCGGATGCTCTCCAAGGGAAACGTCTCCCAGGGCGTGGAGTCCCTGATTCAAAACGGATATCTGGAGCGTTTTCCGGATCTGAGCGACCGGAGGCGCATCCACCTGTCTCTGACCGCACAGAGCGGGGACATCATTTCCCGCATCGACGAGGCGAAGGCCCGTTTTCTCGAGCAGCTGACAAAGGGTCTGACGCCGGAGGAGCTGGGCCAGTACCAGGCGCTCACAGAAAAAATCATGAAAAATGTCCGAGACGGACTGGAAAGCAGGTGTGACTTCAATGAACAATGACAGAGAATTTCTGGGAACCGAACCCGTAGGAAAACTGCTCGCGCGGCTGGCTCTTCCCACCGTAACCGCGCAGCTGATCAACATGCTCTACAACATCGTGGACCGTATCTACATCGGCCACATCAAGGACGTAGGCGCCACGGCCCTGACCGGCGTGGGCGTCTGCATGCCCCTGATCCTGATCGTATCGGCCTTCGCCGCCCTGATCAGCAACGGCGGCGCGCCCCGGGCCTCCATCGCCATGGGGAAGAAGGACTATGAATCGGCGGAAGCCACCCTGGGCAACAGCTTTACCGCCCAGATCCTCATTTCCGTCCTCCTGACCGCCGTCCTTCTCATCTGGAACCGGGATTTCCTGATGGCCTTCGGCGCCAGCGAAAACACGATTCAGTACGCGGTGGACTATATGAACATCTACGCGGTGGGAACCATCTTCGTCCAGCTGACCCTCGGCATGAACGCCTTTATCACGGCCCAGGGTTTCGCGAAGACCGGTATGCTCTCCGTGCTCATCGGCGCCGTCACCAACATCGTCCTGGACCCGATCCTGATCTTCGGCTTCCACATGGGCGTCCAGGGAGCCGCTCTGGCCACCATCATTTCCCAGGCCCTGTCCTGCGCCTGGGTTCTGCTGTTCCTGACCGGAAAGAAGACCAGCCTGCGGCTGAAGGCCCGGTATTTCCGGATCCAGCCCCGGATCCTCTTCCCCAGCCTGGCCCTGGGCGTCTCCACCTTCATCATGCAGGCCAGTGAAAGCATCGTCAATATCTGCTTCAACTCCTCCCTCCAGACCTACGGAGGAGATATGGCGGTGGGCGCCATGACCATCCTCTCCAGCGTCATGCAGTTCGCCATGCTGCCGCTGCAGGGCCTGGGCCAGGGCTCCCAGCCCATCATCAGCTACAATTACGGCGCACGCAATACAGGCCGCGTCAAGCAGGCCTTCTGGCTCCTGCTTAGGGCAGACTGCTGCTACTCCACCCTGCTGTGGGCCTTCGTCATGCTGTTCCCGCGCCTGTTCGCCTCTCTCTTCACCAACGACGCGGCCCTCATCGACTTCACCGCCCCGGCTCTGCGCACCTACCTGGCCGTCCTTCTTCTGTTCGGCGTCCAGATGGCCTGCCAGATGACCTTCGTCTCCATCGGCAACGCGCTCATGTCCGCCATCGCGGCCATCGTCCGCAAGTTCGTCCTGCTGCTGCCGCTGATCTACCTGATGCCCGTGCTCTTCCCGGCCAACAAGACCTTCGCGGTCTACCTGGCAGAGCCCGTCACCGACACCCTGGCCGTGGCCTTCACCGCCACCGCCTTCTTCTTCTCCTTCCGGAAGGCCCTGGCGAAGCTGGAGCGGCCTGTGGAATAGGACGATTTTGAAGCTCATCTTAAGCAAGAAAGCAGGAATACTTTAATTCCCACATTGATTCTCGTTGTTTTTTTCGTCCGTTCTGCGTATAATAAGAGTAGGGAAATCCCTACTTTCCATATTTCAGAAAGGTGGTGCAAAATCATGGCAGCAAATGCGTTTGTGGACAATGCCAAAGTCATGGCAAAAGGGCAAATCACAATTCCAAAGGATGTCCGTGACGTGCTTGGTGTGTCAAACGGTGACCGGGTCACTTTCATTGTTGAGGGACAGACTGTCCGCATCGTCAATTCTGCTGTGTACGCCATGCAGGTGCTTCAGCAGGAAATGGCCGGAGAAGCAGAACGCACTGGCCTGACCTCAGAAGATGATGTTATGGCGCTTGTTAGGGAATTGCGAAATGAGGATGAAAAGGCATGAGAGTTCTGATTGATACCAATGTCCTCATTTCTGCCGCGCTGAGTGCAAGCGGCACGCCTTATACAACCGAGACACAAATCAGAGATGTCAATGACCGTCCCATTTTACGAGCGGCCATTGAAGCAAAAGCTGATGTGCTACTGACCGGCGATAAGGATTTCTTAGAGTCTGGCGTGAAAAAACCGGCAATTATGACACCGGCAGAGTTTTTGAATATCTGACTGGCATAAGGGCAGCGGGCCGAACGTGAAAAGCTCCCGGCCCGCTGTATTTATACCTGCTGTATCTCGTTTTTGAGCATGCGCTTGATTTTATCGCTCATAGCTTCAATACGGATCTGCCAGAATGTAAAACAGACTGCACAATTACTATTTTCACTATTTTCTCCATCTGCCCGTCTTCATTTAAATCAGCGTCAAGCACTCCGATACGAATGGGAGAATTTATTATCGTATGAACCTGTTCTATATCATATGCGTAAAACTGCGTAACCGCGCCATCCTTCATTCCATCCCGTAAATGCTCAAGCACATTCACATCCGGATCTGCGCTATGCCGATTTGCTATAATAAAGATTACGTTTCTCCCGAATATAAGCAATAACCGGGAAAAGGACAAAGCTTCCGATGACAGCAGTCAAAGCAGCATTTGGAACCATTTCCAACGGATAAAAATGATAAACTACAAGAGCCGCGTCCGCCACCGTCCAAAGCATAACCATCCCCGCTGAAAACGCACAGGCCATCTCCCTGCTCAGAGGACTGCTTCCAGGCCGTTTCATCGAAAGACTTGTATGAACAAACATCGATAAAAACGCCAGCAGCAGAAGTCCCCACAAAATCCATTTTTCCGCAAAGCCATTCGGCTCTCCGCTCGCACTCCAGTGTATCACCAGATTCCCATGGATAAAGCATGTTCCTGCCAGCGTAAATACA
>CALWQJ010000114.1 GCA_944383645.1 uncultured Merdimonas sp. | reverse complement strand
ATCTGATTTATACAATTATATATTTTTTTTTTTTTTCAATTTGCTAGATAATCGCCAGAACACCCGAGATAATCAGGAGCACATAGGTGAGCTTCAGAAAGGTTTCCTGATGGATCTTCTTTACCAGTCTCGTGCCGGCCCAGATTCCCACAAACAGCGGTATCAGACCCACGGCGCACAGAAGAATCACCCGGGAATTGAAAAATCCTGACTTAATCTGATTTCCAGTAATATAACAGCCGATGGTCACCCAGAGCATAGCCATGGTCGCGCGGAATTCTTCCTTTTCTTTCAGGGCAGAAGAAGCGTAAATCACCAGCAGAGCGCCGCCCGACACAAACATTCCGTGGATCACGCCCGCCGCCAGAATCACGCAGAGCATCGCCAGGGAGCGAAGGGAAAAGTTCCTTTCCGGCAGGAGCCCCGCCTCTGAGGTCTTCTCTGGCTCCGTCTTTCTTCCCTGTATCAGCCTCTGACCGAAAAGTTTCCAGAGCGCAATGCCGAGAATCATGACGCCATACAGTGTCAGAAGCTGCTGAATTGGAAAAACCTCAAAAATCTTCATTCCGGCGAACATTCCAATCACCATCAGAACCGCCATCTTTCCGAATTCTTTCCAGTTGATATGCCGGAATCCTGTCAGCACGATCAGAAGACAGGACAGTTGATCCAGGACCGCCAGGACAGATTTGGCTTCGTCCACCCCCAGCAGCTGCATACTGGGAGGCATCGCCAGAAGCGTTCCGGCAAAGCCCGTAATCGCCTGAATCAGATTCGCTCCAAACAAAATCAGAAAAAACAGAATCTCTCTCCATGTTACCATCATGACATCCCCCGCTTCTGTAAACATTCCGCGCAGGTTTCCAGCCATCAGCCGCCCGCCGCTCTGCCAGGCTTTGCGCGGCGCAAAAAAGGCATGGCCAAAAACATATGCTCTGCGCATATATTCTGGTCATGCCTGATTAAACAGTAACACTCTGCTATTTATAGCATCTGCTTTCCCTTATTTTGTCAAGACTTCTTTTGCAGGATTCCGTTTCACAAAAGCTCGAACAGCAGATTTTTCTGGTACAGCCAGGACAGCAGGCCGCTGTCCGACACCATCGTAAGCAGTCTTCCACCCCATTCCGTAGTTGAAAAAACCGTAATGACAAAAAAGAAAATCCAGACAAGCACCACGCCCTCCGCCAGGCCGAACACCAGACCGGCAGTTTTGTTAAGGCCATGCAGCACGGGCAGCCGGGAAGCCAGCCCCAGCGCAAAGGCAATTCCCCGCACCAGCACGCCCACCAGAAGCAGCGTAATCAGGACCGCCAGAGCCTGCAGAATCCGATCCGCCAGATAACCGCTTACGACCTCCTCCAGCCCCAGGCTCCGAAACGTCTCCAGAAGCTCTGTCCCGCCGGCGCTGATACTGTTTTCCAGCGTTTCCCGCAGTCCGGTATGTTCCTTCAAAGCCTCCGCCACCAAGGGGGAGGCAGCCGCCGTCACCACCAATGTAAGCACCAGGCTTACGATTCCTACCAGTTTTTTAATAAATCCTTGTCTGTGTCCGTCCCATGCGCTCAGCACCAGAAAGACGGCAACCACAGGAAGCAGCCAGTTCATGTCTTTTTTTCTCCTCGTCTTCTATTTCAGCTTGATAATATCTGTCCGATCCGAAAATACAACCACATATTTTCGGAATCCCGCCGCCTTATACAGATCTCCGATGGCTGTGTCAAAGGTCCCCGCGTACTTCAGCACGCCCTGAGCGCTGTAAATCTCACACTCTGTGTCATTATATAAAATCAGCATGTCTTCCGATATCTTGGCCTGCGTATATTTCAGATCCGTGCGCAGCGACAGGACAGTCCGGCCGGCTGTGTCATAGACGTTCACCTGATAGCGTCCGGCCTCTTCTTCCGTCTTCTTTCCTGTCTTCTTTCCTGTCTCCTCCGCCGCCTCGTCCGCTGCCTGGGCTTCCTCCGTAATGATCCCTACCCGGTCTGTCCCGAAAAATACGCTCAGAATTTCTGCATCCAGGGTCAGCGCCGCGCCCTCCTCCGGAATCTCCGCGCCCTCATAAAAAATGATTCCCTGATCGGAAACGGCCGCGCACACGGAGCTGCTCAGATATTCCACCCTGGGAATTATCGTATCCTCATACACCGTAGAAGATACGATTTTATCCACAAAATTAGCGCCCACTGAACCAAAATTGTAAAAGACCACACAGCTTCCGGCAGAACCCTCCTGCACCTGAAGATAGGACACCGCAAGCTTGCTCCCATCCCGGGAAATACTGATAGAGAGGGGCTGGCCGGTCTCGTCCAGGCTGCACCTGGATTCTGCAAGAACGTTTCCTTCCGCATCATAAAGGTAGATCCAGGAAGCCGCGCTGTCGTTCAGAAGCAGGGCCGTCACTCCCTGAGCGGAAACGCTGACCTGCTGAATCGGCAGTCTTGTGGTAATCTGCGTCAGCAGACCCTGAGAATTGAACACATAGGCTTCGCTGCCCTGCTGGTCCGCAATCACCACCGCGCTCCCGCAGATATCCAGAATGGGGTAATGCATATTATAGGTCTGGCTCCAGACAGCCTCATTTTTCGCATTCACACAGGAAATGCCGTCGCGGCTGTAGCGGAGCAGCTGTCCGTTGTATTCCGCATACTGTGTATTTACGGCGCTGGTGGATTCCACAGAGGAAACCACCTCGTATCCCGCGTAGGTCCTGCCGCGGAACCAGATCCACAGGCCCACAACGATCACCAGCACAACAACCGCGCATATCAGGAAGCGGATTCCAAGACCTGCGCGGTGCCGAAACAGTTTTTTCTTATATTCTTCCATGCCGCCGTCTCCGTGCGGCGGCGTCTTATAAAGCTGCGTGATGCTTGCCATTCGCTTTTTATCCTTTGATTTTTTCTATATGATAGCATAAATCGATCAGGGAAGCAAAAGTTTTTGTCCCGCCAGAATGCGATCGCTGTCGTCGATTCCATTCAGGCTGCAGATAGCGTCTATCTGATCGTCCCTGCCGTAAATCCTGCGGCTGATCCCAAGAAGCGTATCCCCCTTCTGCACGGTATACGTTTCCGGAATCGTATCTTCCGCAGCCGCTTCCTGCGCCTCCTGCGGCGGCTCCTCCTGCTCAGCTGCTTTCGGCTCCTCCTGCCCGCTCTCTTCGCCGCTTCCCTGCTCAGACTCCCCGGTAGCTTCCCGTTCCGTTTCCCCGGCAGCTTCCTGCTCAGGCTTCTCAGCCGCCTCCTGCTCAGCTTCTTCCGCAGGCTGCTCCTCCGCGGCTGCAGGTTCCGCGGCTGTAGGTTCCGCCGCTGTAGGTTCCGTGACTGCAGGTTCCGCAACTGTAGGTTCTGCTGCTGTGGGTCCCGCATCCACGTTTTCTGTCTCTGCCAGCGCCTCCTCTGCCTCCTGGCTTTCCAGCGTCCGGGAAATATCGCTGAGCGCCATCTCCAGCCCTTCCATTTTTTCATAATTATTGATCAGGGTAATGCCGATCACCAGCACCACCATCACCAGGAACGTACTGGCCGTATACAGAAACGTCATGACCCTTTTCTGACCGGAAATATCCTTTTTTTCCTGCACGATCGCCCGGAAGCTTTTGATTGCTCTGTCCTCGAACTGTTCTTTTTCGTCGATGCTTTCTCCGTCTCCCGTGTCTATCATGAAACGCTGCATGGCCTCATTTTTTTCATAAAAAATGTAATAGCCCTTCTGGCGGGTCAGTCTGCCGTTTTCATAAGCGAAAAAATCTTCGTCGCCGTCTGTCGGTTCCGCCGCCAGCAAGACCTTGTCCACGCCGCCGAAGCAGTTCACATGAATCCTTGCCAGACCCGGATCCAGCTCCATGGGATATCCGGGTACGGAAAGAAACCAGCCCAGGATATCCTGCGCCGGGAAATATTCCTTGACCGCGCTGTAGACCTCCGCCCATACCTCGTCCGTAAAAGGGATTCCTCCTTCGCTGTATTCCAGCTCCTTCAGGGCCACCGCGCTTCTGATAAAAAGGTACGGGATCCCTCCCATGCGCTCCGAATCGCCCAGAAGGACCGCTATTCTGCTCCCCAGAGGCTCCTCCTTCGCGAACCGCTTCAGATACGTGATCACGTAATCCTCTATGTATATCTTCCGGTTCTCCTCCGGCTCCCCGATCTGGCGGACATTTTTCGGCAAATCGAGCTTCCGCTCCGGTCCCTCTTCCTTTGCCTTCTCTTTATAAACGAATTCAATCATGCTTTTACCTCATCTGCCTTCACTATTTGTCCGAAGGCATGTGGACATGCCCCGGCTGATTACCTGAATCATAGCACAGAGCGCACGCGTGATTTATCGTTTTCTGTCGAAGGAGACGGAAATGTTTTCGACATATTATTATCCGAAGAAAGGATCCCCTGTTCCGCCGGCAGATAGGCTTCGCGTTTTATACGGCTGTTTCAGACGGCCCAGCCAGGGGATACGATTGACATTCCCTTTGTATTTTAGTATGCTTTTTACAGAATTTACAGCCAAGGGAGGCGTTTTTATGGAACAAAACAAGCACTATGCCGGCCACTATACCTCTCCGGAATTTTCTGAAGCAATAAAGACCTGCAAGGGCGTAATCATCACCTGCGGTTCATGCGAACAGCATGGCCATCATCTTCCGCTGGACACGGACAACATCATCGGAACAGAAATCGCCCTGCGGATTGCAGAAAAAACAGACCTGCTTGTGATGCCGCCCATTACCTATGGCCAGGTATGGTCTGCCAAAGGCTTTCCGGGAACTATTTCCCTGACTCCCGACACTCTCAAGCGTCTGCTCCGTGAAATTATCTGCAGTCTGGAAGCACAGAACATCGCTAACATTGTGCTGATGTCGGGCCATAATGGAAATTATCCCATACTAAAGGATCTGGCACGGGAGCTGCGCGATGAATTTGGATGGACAAATATCTGGCACTTTCCATTGGCGTCCTCCAAAGAGCTCGAAGCCAGAGCCAAGACGCCTGCTGCCATGGCTCCGCACGCAGGAGAAGCAGAGACCTCCATGCTTCTGTACCTGAAGCCCGAGCTTGTCCACCTGGAACGCGCAACCAAGGAATTTCCTCTGCCCCCTGCCGACTATCCCTATCGGCCAATGCACTGGAATGAATTTGTAGAAACCGGATCCTTCGGCGATGGAAGCGCAGCAGACGCAGAGTACGGACGGCAGCTGGTAGAGTACGCCGTCCATACAACCGCAGATCTGATTAATCAGCTGCTCAGATAAGGGGCAAGCCAGACGAAAACACAGCAGGCCGCCGTGCCAGCCCAGAGGGCTTTGCACGGCGGCCTGCCTGCTCAATTCTCATTTCAGAATTAATTCTCTATTCCTATTTCATCCAGTCCTTGATCTGCTCGTACACGCCGTTTCCATCCAGCTTATACTTCTCAAGCAGCTTCACAGCCGGGCCGGACTCGCAGTAGGTATCGTACACGCCGATCTTCTTCACCGGAGTCGGGAGCTTCTCGCTCAACACGTCGCAGACAGCGCTGCCCAGGCCGCCAATGACGGAATGCTCTTCCACGGTTACGACCTTGCCGGTCTTCTTCGCGGACGCCAGAACAAGCTCCTCGTCCAGAGGCTTGATGGTGTGGATATTGATCACCTCAGCGGACACGCCCTCTGCCGCCAGCTTCTCAGCCGCCTCCAGAGCGCTGTTTACACAGAGGCCGGTAGCCACGATCGTCAGATCGCTGCCCTCTCTCAGAGTAATGCCCTTGCCAATCTCAAATTTGTAGGTGGCCTCATCGTTGATCACCGGCACTGCCAGTCTTCCGAAGCGCAGATATACCGGTCCCTCGTACTCGGCTGCAGCCTTGACAGCAGCTCTTGCCTCTACGTCGTCAGCCGGGCTGATGACTACCATGCCGGGGATCGTACGCATCAGAGCGATATCCTCGTTGCACTGATGGGTAGCTCCATCCTCGCCTACAGAGATTCCCGCGTGGGTCGCGCCAATCTTCACATTGAGATGGGGATAGCCCACTGCGTTGCGGACCTGCTCATAAGCGCGGCCTGCCGCGAACATCGCGAAGGTGCTGCAGAACGGAATCTTTCCGGTGGTCGCGATACCGGCAGCGATGCTCACCATGTTAGACTCTGCGATACCGCAGTCAAAGAAACGATCCGGAAATGCCTTCTTAAACACGCTGGTCTTGGTAGCTCCCGCCAGATCGGCGTCCAGTACGATTACATTAGGATTTTCTGCGCCAAGCTCCTTCAGAGCATTGCCGTAGCTTTCTCTCGTTGCGATCTTCTTTACTTCTGACATAACGCTTCACCTACCTTCTCTAAATCTGCCATAGCAACTGCATACTGCTCATCGTTGGGGGCGGAGCCATGCCATGCCACGTTATTTTCCATGAAGGAAACGCCCTTGCCCTTCACAGTCTTCATGATAATCGCTGTCGGCTGGCCCTTTACAGTCTTCGCTTCCGCGAAGGCAGCGCGAAGCTCATCGAAATCATGACCATTCACATTGATTACATGGAAGCCGAAGGCGGTAAACTTCTCGTCAATCGGATAGGGAGAATTTACTTCCACAATCGTTCCGTCAATCTGCAGGTTATTATTGTCCACGATCACGCAGAGGTTGTCCAGCTTTTTCGCGCTGGCAAACATAGAAGCCTCCCATACCTGGCCTTCCTGAAGCTCGCCATCGCCGAGCAGCGTGTATACACGGAAGCTGTCGCCAAATACCTTCGCAGACAGCGCCATACCTACGGCTGCAGAAATGCCCTGGCCCAGAGAACCACTGGACATATCAAGTCCCGGCGTGTGCTGCATACAGGGATGACCCTGCAGATGCGATCCGATATGGCGCAGTGTCGGCAGATCCTCCTTCGGGAAGAATCCACGCTCTGCAAGCGCCGCATACAGGCCCGGAGCCGTGTGTCCCTTGGAGAGCACGAAGCGATCGCGGTCCGGCTTCTTCGGATCCTTCGGATCGATATTCATCTCTTCAAAATACAGATATGTAAACACATCTGCCGCTGACAGGGATCCGCCCGGATGACCGGACTTTGCGCTGTGAACCTCAGTAATGATGTCCTTGCGGACTTCATTGGCCACTTTTTGAAGCTCTAAATTCGTCATGTTTGTCCCACCTTTTAAATTATTTTAAAAATGTTTCTTTTTATAGTATACCGGGTGAAATCTGGCTGGTCAAGCTGTTCTTTTCCTGATTTTCACGGACCTGATTTTCACGGATTTCCTGCTGTTCTGCGCCGTATCCGGGAAGGGCGTGAACCGCTCACAGCTCCACCCGTCCCTCCAGGGCCCGCAGAAGCGTCACCTCGTCAATATATTCCAGATCGCCGCCCACCGGGACGCCGCTGGCGATGCGGCTGACCTTGATGCCGGTCGGCTTGATCAGCTTGCTGATATACATGGCCGTCGTCTCGCCCTCCAGGCTGGAGTTCGTGGCGATGATCACCTCGTCCACATCTCCCTGCAGGCGGGTCATCAGCTCCTTTAGGCGGATGTCGCCCGGGCCGATGCCCAGCATCGGGGAAATGGCTCCGTGCAGTACATGGTAGACGCCCTCATACTTGCCTGTCTTCTCATAGGCGGCCAGGTCACGGGTGTTTTCCACCACCATGATCATGCGGTGGTTGCGCTTCGGGTTGCCGCAGATGGGGCAGAGCTCCTGGTCTGTCATCGTAAAGCATTCCTTACAGTAGCGCACATTCTTCTTCGCGCTGATGATGGAATCCGAGAGAGCCTGCACCTTTTCCACCGGCATGTTGACGATGTGAAAGGCCAGGCGCTGGGCCGTCTTGCTGCCGATGCCCGGAAGGGAAGAAAGCTGCTCAATCAGCCTGCCAAGCTGGCTTCCATAGTAATCCATCAGAACGGGAAGCCTCCGCCAAGGCCGCCGGTCAGCTTCGACATCATCGCCGCAGAATCCTCCTCCTGCTGCCGCAGGGCCTGGTTGACCGCAGCCATGATCATATCCTCCAGCATCTCCACGTCATCGGGATCCACTGCCTCCGGATCGATCTTCACCTTCGTCAGCTCCTTCTTTCCGGATACCGTCACCTCCACAGCTCCGCCGCCCGCGGCCGCCGTGTACTCCTTCTCCTCCAGGGCCTTCTGGTTCTCTTCCATCTGGCGCTGCATCTTCTGCGCCTGCTTCATCAGATTGTTCATGTTGCCCGGCATTCCCATGCCTCCGGGAAATCCGCCTCTCTTTGCCATAAAAAAGTCCTCCTGTTTGTCTTCCTATTCGTCTTCGTATTCGATCTCTGTATGGATCAGCTGCTCGATATCGATCGCGCCCACATCCTTATGGGGATCGCTCCCGGCGCAGGCCACGAGGATCTCCATCTCTTTTCCTGTATCCTGAAAAATCACATTCCGTATCTCGCGAAGATGCGCTTCTTCCTTCAGGAACGCCTCGCCTGTGGGCGTCGCCGCGATAATCCCAAGCTTCGCGCCGCCCAGGGCCTTCAG
>CALWQJ010000113.1 GCA_944383645.1 uncultured Merdimonas sp. | reverse complement strand
CGCACCTGGCGGATCAGATCTCCCAGATAGGACAGGGAGCCGAAGGCCAGAATCAAATCGTCCTCTCCCGCATAGGCGCGGGCCCGCTTTACCGCGTCGGCCAGACTGTCCGCCGCCTCCACGTTTTCATTATATTTCCGGATATCCGCCGCCAGATCCGCCGCCGGCAGGGCCCGCGGGTTGTCCGGCGTCATGACCGCCACCACCCTCGCCGCCAGAGGCGTCAGCCTGCTCATAATATAATCGTATTCCTTATCCGCCAGCACGCCGGCGATAAAGATCTTCCGCTTATCGGGGAAATACAGCTTCAGCGTCTCAAAAAGCCTGTCCGCCGCGTCCCGGTTGTGGGCTCCGTCCACGATGAACAGCGGGCGCCGGTCCACCACCGTAAAGCGCCCCGGCCACACGGTCTTCGCAAGGCCCTTTCGGATCTGTTCCTCCGCCACCGGAAAGCCGCAGTCCTCCAGGGCCAGAACCGCCTCCACCGCCAGAGCCGCGTTGTCAATCTGCCAGCTTCCGAAAAGGCCGGGTTTCAGGTTCTTCATGCGCCGGTAGGAAAAGCTCTGGTTCTCAAAGCCATAGTGGACATCCTTAAGCTCCTCTCTGCGGACCTCCCGGAAACCCGCCTGCTGCTCCCGGCAGATTTCCTCCAGGACCTCCCGGACTTCCGGCCTCTGAACCGTGCTCACCGCCAAGGAGCCCGGCTTGATGATGCCGCCCTTCACCCGGGCGATCTCCTGGACCGTATCGCCCAGAAAGCCCATATGATCCATGCCGATCTCCGCGAATACGCAGACCAGCGTCGTCTTTACCACATTCGTCGCGTCCGTCAGACCGCCCATGCCGCACTCCAGCACAACGATATCGCAGCGCTGTTCCCGGAACCACAGAAGGGCGATCGCCGTCTCCACCTCGAAGGTCGTAGGATGAGAAAATCCATCCTCCACCATCCGCTCACAGGCGGCCTTCACCTGCTCCGTCAGCCGGGCGAGTCCCTCTCTGGTAATGTATTCCCCGTCCACCTGAATGCGCTCCCGGTAATCGAAAATCGTCGGGGAAATATACCGGCCCACCCGGTATCCCGCTTCCTTCAGAATCGTGGAAATATAGGCCAGCGTGGATCCCTTTCCATTCGTCCCGGCAATGTGCACGAACTTCAGATCATCCTGTGGATTTCCCAGACGCCTGACCAGCTCCGTCACGGAGGTCAGCCCCAGCACGGCGCCGTACCTGGCTGTGTCGTCTATAAACGCCCTCGCCTCTTCATATGTCATCTTCCCCGCCTCTTTCTTCTAAATCCGCCCTGTCTGGCGGAACAAAATCCGTACTTTATTATAGTATACTGTAAAGTGGATTGCAAGTTATACGCCCTTCATGGTCAGGGCGATCCGCTTCTTCTGCAGGTCTACGCTCAGCACCTTCACATCCACCACATCGCCTACGCTCACAGCCTCCAGCGGATGCTTGATATACCGGTCTGTCATCTGGGAAATGTGAACCAGGCCGTCCTGATGGACGCCGATATCCACGAAGGCGCCGAAGTCTATCACATTGCGGACCGTGCCCTTGAGCACCATGCCCGGCTTCAGATCCTTCATCTCCAGCACATCCGTGCGCAGGATTGGGCGGGGCATCTCGTCGCGGGGATCCCGTCCCGGCTTCTCCAGCTCCTTTACGATGTCCCGCAAAGTCGGCTCGCCCACGCCCAGCTGTTCCGCCAGCCTTCCGTAGTCGCGGACCTTCCTGGAAAGTCCCTGGACGCCGCCCCTGGCCAGATCCGCGCTGGAAAGCCCCATGGAGGCCAGCAGCTTCTCCGCCCCCTCGTAGGACTCGGGGTGGACGCTGGTGGAATCCAGCGGATTGTCCCCGCCGCTGATGCGCAGGAACCCGGCGCACTGCTCGAAGGCCTTCGGCCCCAGCTTCGCCACCTTCAGAAGCTGGCGGCGGTTCCGGAAGCGTCCGTTTTCCTCCCGGTAGGCCACAATATTTTTCGCCAGCGTCTTGCTGATGCCGGAGACATATTCCAGGAGGGAGGCGGAGGCCGTGTTCAGATCCACGCCCACCCTGTTGACGCAGTCCTCCACCACACCGGTAAGGGCTTCGCTCAGCTTTTTCTGGTTCATGTCATGCTGGTACTGGCCCACGCCGATGGATTTCGGATCGATTTTTACCAGCTCTGCCAGCGGATCCTGAAGCCTTCTGGCGATGGAAGCCGCGCTTCGCTGCCCCACGTCGAAATTCGGGAACTCCTCCGTGGCCAGCTTGCTGGCAGAGTAGACGGAAGCGCCCGCCTCGTTTACGATCACGTATTTCACGGGAACGGGAAGCTCTTTGATAAGATCTACGATCACCTGCTCCGATTCCCGGGAGGCCGTGCCGTTTCCCAGGGAAATCAAGGTGACGCCGTATTTCTGGATGAGCTTTTTCAGCACCGCCTTGGCCTCCGCCACCTTATTCTGGGGCGCGGTCGGGTAGATGACGGTCGTGTCCAGGACCTTTCCGGTGGCGTCCACCACCGCCAGTTTGCAGCCGGTGCGGAAAGCCGGATCCCAGCCCAGCACCACCTGGCCCGCGATGGGCGGCTGCATCAGGAGCTGCTGCAGGTTCTTGCCAAAGACACGGATAGCGCCGTCCTCCGCCTTTTCCGTCAGCTCGCTCCGGATCTCCCGCTCGATGGAGGGCTCGATCAGACGGCGCCAGCTGTCGGCGATCACGTCTTTCAGCACCGGCGTCGTATAGGGATTGTCATGGATCAGGATCTTCTTTTCCAGATACCGGAGAATTCGGTCCTCCGGAGCCTCGATCCGCACGGTCAGCACCTTCTCGGCCTCGCCCCGGTTCAGGGCCAGAATCCGGTGGCCCGCCGCCTTCTTCACCGGCTCCTCGTAATGGTAGTACATCTCGTAGACGCTTTCCGCCTTTTCATCCTTCGCTTCCGAGCAGAGCTGCCCCTCCTCGAAGGTGATTTTCCGGATATAGGCCCGGTAATCGGCCTCGTCGGAAACCGCCTCCGCCAGGATATCCCCGGCTCCGGCAATGGCCTCCTCCACGGTCAGGACGCCCTTCTCCTCTGAGAGATAGGCCTTCGCTTCCTCCTCCAGCGGTTTTTTCGTCAGCTGCAGCCGGATCAGATCCGCCAGGCCCTCCAGGCCCTTCTCCTTCGCCATGGTCGCCCTCGTCCTGCGCTTCGGCCGGTAGGGGCGGTACAGATCGTCCACAGCCACCAGGGTCTCCGCCGCCAGGATCTGATTTTTCAGCTCCTCCGTCAGCTTTCCCTGCTCCTCGATGCTTCCCAGCACCTGCGTCTTTTTATCCTCCAGGCCCCGGAGATAGGCCAGGCGCTCGCTTAAGCTCCGCAGAATCTCGTCGTTCAGCGAGCCGGTGGCCTCCTTCCGGTAACGGGAGATAAAGGGAATGGTATTTCCCTCGTCGATCAGCTTCACCGCGCTTTCCGTCTGCCAGAGCTTTATGCCCAGCTCTTCCGTCAGCTTCTTTAAAATATCCATAAACTCTCTCCTTCGGACTACTGTCTTTTCTGCATTGCCTTTCTCATTATAGGCAAAAAGCTCTCCTTCCGCAAGAAGCATTTGTCTTTCCCGGCCGCCTGTGTTAGTATAGGAAAAGAGCGCGGGCCGGTCCCCGGGGCCGCCCGCCGGTGATTACAGCTTTTTTCAGGAGGTTCTTTCATGCCGGAACAGATAAATTACCCCAATACCAGCCGTCCGGAAATCAACCGCATGGCGGCAGTTTCCCAGTTTCTGGGAATCTTGTCAGTCCTGTCCATCGGCTTTTTCTTTCTTCCGGGCCTTGTTTCCGCCGTGCCCTTCGGCCTGATCTGCAGTAATATGGGGATCCTGCTGGCCCATCTGTCCAAGGGAGACGGGCAGCATTTTCCATCCCAGGCTATGGTCGGTCTGTGCACCTCCATTTTCTCACTGGTGGTCTATATCCTGCTGATTCTTCTGAGCATTCTGAGCCTGTACCTGGCCGTGCAGATATTCGGTCTGGAGACGGTGCTTGACCCGGAGGCTCTGCAGAACGCCATCAACGACTTTATGAACCAGTATCTGAATTCCATGACCGCAGGAGGCGGCGCATTATGAAAATCATACCAAAAGAGATAAAACGGCGGGCGCGGGCCGCCCTGACCGGATATTATTTCCCCGCGGTCAGTATGACCATCAGCCTGACCCTGTTCACCACGGCCCTCTCCCTGCTGGTTTCCGCCAGCGGGCTGTACGGCTCGCCGCGTGCCCTGAGTCAGGCGCTTTACTGGATCCTCTACGGGATCACCCTGCTGCTTGGCGCCCTGCTGGAAACGGGACTTGTGCGTTTTCTTTATTCCCTGAACCGCAGGCAGCCGCTCCGCGAACGCGGCGCGCTCTTTTTCGCCTTCCGCAGCCAGGCAGATAGCTACATCCTGGCCTACGCGTTCCGCTACCTGGTGACGCTGGTCTGGTTCGCGCCCGCTCTCTATTTCTATATGCGCATCCCGCTTGTCATCGATCCGGCCAATCCGCCTGCCGATCTGGCCTTCAACGCAGGGATGACCCTTCTGCTGGCCCTGGCCGCGCTGGTACCGGCCGTGCTTCTGGCGCTGCCCTGGTGCCTGACCACCTACGTGTTTCTGGAGCATCCGGATATTTCCGTTCTGGACGCCCTGCGGACAAGCCGCCGGCTGACCCGCGGACAGCGGGGCCGGATCTTCCTGCTCTGGCTCGGCTTTCTGCCCCTGTGCATCCTTGGCCTCGGCTCCTTCGGGATCGGCTTTCTGTGGATCCAGCCCTACTTCCATGCAGCCATGGGGGAGGTGTATCTGGAGGTGAGCGGACAGTCTGCGAAGCCGGAAACTGAGAGTTCTGCGCAGGAACACGCCGGGGATTTTTGACACAACCAGATACCACAAAAGGGAGATGCCCGTGACCTGTCCTTCAGGTCCCCGGTATCTCCCTTTTTTTCTACATATAGAAAATAATTCTCTCTCAGTATCCAATTTCTGCGGAAAACAGCGGGATCCGCCCGCAAAACAGCCGGCTAAACCTGCTTATTTTCCATATGCAGAAAAATGTGCCGTGTATATACACGATTCCGGCTGATTTTGTATATGGCAGTCAGAAAAATCTGCATATGTACAATCTGCCTGGAATTGGACGCCAAAAAGGCGGAAAACAGGCTGGCGCGGCAGATTTTTGTATATCAGGACGCAGAAATTCTGTATATGTACAAACAAATGAACGCTCCCGGCGACGCCCTCCGGCGCCTGCTTATTCTCCTTTTAAAAGCTCCATCAGATCCTCTCTGGTCAGGCTGCTTCCATTCAGGCTTTCTCCGTTCAGGATCTGGTCTGCCAGCTCCTTCTTCTTATCCTGCAGCTCCAGAATATTTTCCTCGATGGTGTCCTTCATGACCAGCTTATAGACGTTCACCACATGCTTCTGCCCGATTCTGTGGGCGCGGTCGGTGGCCTGGTTCTGCACCGCCAGGTTCCACCAGGGATCAAAATGAATCACGATGTCCGCCGCCGTCAGGTTCAGACCGGTGCCGCCTGCCTTCAGGGAAATCAGGAAGACCGGCACCTCATCCTCCGCGAAGGACGCCGCCATCTGGGCCCTCTTTTCTTTCTCGGTGGATCCGGTCAGCATATGATATGGGATCTCCTCCTTCCTTAACCGGGCCGCCAGCCGGTCCAGCATGGTGGTGAACTGGGAAAAGAGCAGAAGCTTGTGCCCGCCGTCCACCGCGTTTTTTATCATGCTGACGCAGAGCTCCAGCTTTGCGGACTCGCCCTGGTAATCCTCGTAAATCAGGCCCGGATCGCAGCACAGCTGCCGGAGCCTCGTAAGCTCTGCCAGAATCGTGAGCTTCGCGGTTTTGAATTCCGCCTCCGACTGCTTGTCCAGCATCAGCATCATCCGCTTCACATGGGCGTCGTAGAGCTTCTGCTGCTCTCCCGAAAGCTGCGCCACCATCGTCTCCTCCAGCTTATCCGGCAGATCCGTCAGCACATCCTTTTTCAGCCTGCGCAGCACAAAGGGCGCAATCATCTTCTGGAGCCGCTTCGTGGCGCGCTCGTCCGCGTTCTGTACGATCGGCGTCTCCAGCTCGTCCCGGAAACGGCTATAGGAATAGAGAAAGCCGGGCATCAGGTAATCAAAGATGCTCCACAGCTCGCTTAGGCGGTTCTCCACCGGCGTCCCGGTCAGCGCCAGCTTGAAATCGGCCTGTATTTCCTTGACCGCCTTCGCCGACTGGGTGTTGTGGTTCTTGATGTACTGGGCCTCGTCAATGATCTGGCAGCGGAAACGGCAGGCCTCGTATTCCTGAATATCCCGTTTCAGCAAATCATAGGAGGTCAGAAGGATCTCCCCTGCTCCGGCGCTCCCTATCAGCTCCGCCCGCTCTGCCGCCGTTCCCGTAATCATGCGGATCGGAAGCTCCGGCGCAAATTTTTCAAATTCATTTTTCCAGTTGTAGACCAGCGAGGCCGGAGAGACGATCAGCGCCCCCCGCTGCGCCAGGCCCTGCCCGCCGGTTTCCCCGCCTTCCTGTGGATTCCTTTCCTGCGGATCCTTCTCCTGCGGTTCTCTTTCCCGTGCAGCGCTCTCCCGGTAATCTGAGAGCAGGAACGCGATGACCTGCAGGGTCTTTCCAAGCCCCATATCATCCGCGAGGATGCCGCCGAATCCGTTATACTGCAGGGTCTTCAGCCATAAAAAGCCCTTTTTCTGGTATTCTCTCAGAATCGGCTCCAGCTCCGGCGGGATTTCAAAATCATTATCCTCTACGGTCTTCATATTGCGGATCAGCGAGCGGAAGGCCTTATCCTTCCACACCGTCATGGAGGAATTTTCCTTCAGCTGCGCGTCCAGATACAGGGCGCGGTATTTCTGTACGGAGATTTCCTCCCGGCGCAGCTGTCCATCCGTCAGCTGAAGCCCTTCCTTGAGCTCCGCCACCGTGTCCAGGCCGGAATCCCGGGCGTCCACGAAGGAACCGTCCGGCAGGCGGTAAAATTTCTTTTTCCGGTTGTAGCGGGACAGGATTTCTATGAGCTCTTCCCGGGACAGGTCGCCGGCCGTCAGCTTCAGCTCCAGCAGATTGCCGCTTAAGGATACCCCGGCCGATATTTTCGGCGCGCTGCGCACTTCCATGCGCTTCAGCTCATCGGATATGTAGATCTCTGCCAGCCCCTGCAGAGCCGGGACGCCTTCTGTCAGAAATTCATAGGCCAGCTCGTCGTCATCGGCAGCCGCCATAATTCCCCGATCTGGCTCAAACGCATTGGAGTATTTTTCCAGAATCTCTTTCACCGCCTGCTCCTGCCGGAAATCCCGGAGCGCCATCTGTTCCGTCCCGTACAGGGACAGCTCCCGATCCCCCAGAACCGCCACCGGCCTGGCCGTGATCATATTTCTCTGGGGCGCGTCCAGGTAAACTTTCAGCCTGGGCAGCTCCATCTGATAATCCGCCGGATCGAAGCCGGACATCCTGCACTTGAAATACTGCTTCAAAACCGGCAGATAATCCCTGCAGAACAGCGGCACATCCTTCTTTTCGATGTAGCCCTCTCTCTCACCAAGAGCCGTCATACTGTTCAGGAAATCCAGGATCGGCTCCAAATCCTTTTTGCGCTCCAGATAAATCTTCCCATCGTGAAAATATATCCGGTAATCTCCCGTCGCCCCGCCATAGGTGAACTTCGACGTCTTCAGCCCGATCCCATCCTTGTCTCCTGTGATGGTCAGCATCCGCGGCAGCCTCTCCTCTGTCACCTGCCAGTCCTTCTTCCTTGTCCCCGCGACATTTCCGTGAATCGTCTTTCCCTTTACCGAAAGCAGAAATTCCGCGATATCATTTCCCCTCAGGGAAACATCCCTCACTTTATCGCTGAAGTCCAGGTAATATCCGCCGTAGCTAATCCGCGTATGCGCCTGCCGGTAATTGTCGGCCCAGCGGACCAGGAATTCTGCCAGCGGACGCCACTCCTCCGCAAAGGCCTGCAGCGTATGATGGAACTGAAGATTTTTCCCATAGCTGTGATCTTCCTCATTCCGCATCCGCTCTTCAAAGTCCAGCACGTCCTTCAGCACATACATTCTGGAAACGCCGACCTTAAAGCTCACTAAAAAGCGGTATCCGTCAAAGGTAAATTCCGGCTCCAGCTTTACCTTCCCATAGGTGTCATTCTGGAGGACGGGCAGGGATTTTTTCAGGGCCTGCCTCTGGAACAGCGCCGCAAGCTCCGGGGAGGTATGTCTCTGAAATCCCCTTGTCACGCCCGGAATCGAATCCAGAATAAGCTGCCCATCCTCCTCTTCCTCATATCCTTCCTCCGCCCTGTACTGCAGCCAGACTGCGACGCAGTGCTTGCAGATGCCGTCATAGCTGCGGAAGGCCGGGCATTCGCAGTAGCATTCCTCCAGCTCCCCGGTTTCGCGTAAGATCAGCAAATCTGTCTCATAAACCTTTGCGCCGCTGCCGCGCACCGACGCCACTATCTCATCGTAATCACCTGCCATCTGCACATCCATGTCCAGCACATAACCCGCATCGTACAGCTGGCGGCCCCTCTCATAGGTCACCCCGCCAGCCATTCTTATAATATCGTCGTTTGAAAACATGCTTTTGTACCTTTACAAT
>CALWQJ010000112.1 GCA_944383645.1 uncultured Merdimonas sp. | reverse complement strand
TCTTCTCGACCTTTCTCTGGATAGCCTTCACAACCTCCATAATCGGGATAATCAGGATCGCAAGTCCGAGGGCAATCGCGTACTCGTTCAGATCAATCGGCGTGAACTGGAAGGCTGCCGCGATGAACGGAACCTCGATCACGACGGTCGTCAGGATCAGGGATACAATCATGGCTCCATAGAGGAACTTGTTGTGGTTCGTCAGCTTGAAAATGGAGCCGCGGCGGCTTCTCATGTTCAGGGAATGGCAAATCTCCACCATAGACAGGGTCAGGAACGCCATCGTCGTTCCGTCCGGGCTGTTCACGAACTCCCAGACGCCGCTCTCGATGTAGTGGCCCAGCAGGTAGGAAACCATCACCAGGATGGTTACAATCAGTCCCTGGAAGAAGACGTCAAAGCCCATGCCGCCCGCAAAGATGCCTTCCTTCGGATCACGGGGCTTGCGCTTCATGATGTCTGCCTCGCTCTTCTCCATTCCGAGGGCCAGGGCCGGGAAGCAGTCGGTAATCAGGTTGATCCAGAGCAGGTGCACCGGCTCCAGGATCGTAAAGCCAATCAGGGTCGCGAAGAAGATCGCCAGCACCTCGGCCAGATTGGAGGCCAGAAGGAACTGGATGGCTTTGCGGATGTTCGCGTAGATCCGGCGTCCTTCCTCTACCGCAGACACGATGGTGGCGAAATTGTCGTCCGCAAGAACCATGTCAGCCACGTTCTTCGTTACGTCGGTTCCGGTGATACCCATGCCGACGCCGATGTCCGCGCTCTTGATGGAGGGCGCGTCGTTTACACCGTCTCCGGTCATAGCCGTGATCATGCCCTTGGCCTTCCAGCCCTTTACGATGCGGACCTTATGCTCCGGCTGCACGCGGGCGTATACGGAAAACTCCTCTATCCGGCGGCCAAATTCTTCATCGTCCATCTCGTCCAGCTGAGCGCCTGTGATGGCCTGATCCGGGCTGGAGATAATGCCAAGCTCCATACCGATGGCTACTGCCGTATCCTTGTGGTCTCCGGTAATCATAATCGGCCGGATGCCGGCCTCACCACATTCTACGATGGCCGCCTTGACCTCCGGACGGACCGGATCGATCATGCCGGAAAGTCCGATGTAGGTCAGATCCTGCTCCAGGAATTCCGGCTCCGTATTGGCGGGAACCGTATCCCAGTCCCTCTTTGCGCAGCAGAGCACGCGCAGGGCCTTGTCTGCCATGGCCTTGTTGGAAGCCAGGATGGAGGCCTTCACCTCCTCTGTCATGGCGACTCGCTGTCCGCCCTGAACCGCGTAGGTACAGCGCTTGAGCACCTCGTCGGGCGCTCCCTTTGTATACTGTACGATGTTTCCGTCCGCAGTCTGATGAACGGTAGACATCATCTTACGCATGGAATCGAAAGGAGCCTCTCCCACGCGGGGATACGCTTCCTTCAGCTGTGTCTTCTCATAGCCGTTCTTCGCCGCGTCGTTGACCAGGGCGCACTCGGTGGGCTCGCCCACAGCCTGGCCGGCCTGCGCGTCCCATTCCGCGTCGGAACAGAGGGCCATGCCGATCTCCAGCTCCTTTTCGTCGTCCGCCACATGCTCCACGACGGTCATCTTGTTCTGGGTCAGGGTACCGGTCTTATCCGAGCAGATAATCTGCGTACATCCCAGCGTCTCCACAGCCGTCAGCTTGCGGATGATGGCGTTGCGCTTCGACATGTTCGTCACGCCGATGGAAAGCACGATGGTCACCACGGCTGCCAGTCCCTCCGGAATCGCCGCCACCGCCAGGGAAACCGCTACCATAAAGGTATCCAGAATCGCGTCTCCGCTGATGCCGGACCTAAGAAGTCCTACCGCGAAAATCACCACGCAGATTCCCACTACCAGCACGGTCAGAATCTTGCTGAGCTGGTTCAGCTTCAGCTGCAGCGGAGTCTCTTCGTCCTTGGCCTGGGCCAGGGCGGAGGCGATCTTACCCATCTCCGTATGCATACCAGTTCCCGTAATCACGGCCTTGCCGCGTCCATACACTACTGTGGAACCCATGTAAACCATGTTCTTGCGGTCGCCCAGCGGAATGTCCTTCTGGCCCTCCAGCTGCAGAAGGCCCACCAGCTTGTTGACCGGCACAGACTCTCCTGTCAGAGCCGCCTCCTCAATCTTCATGCTGGCGCATTCGATGATACGTCCGTCGGCCGGCACCGCGTCGCCCGCCTCCAGCACCACGATATCGCCAGGAACCAGCTCTTCGCTCTTGAGCGTAACCATCTTGCCATCGCGCATCACCTTGCTGGTTGCCGCCGCAATCTCCTGCAGGGCCGCGATAGCCGCTTCCGCCTTGCTCTCCTGGACTACGCCCAGCACCGCGTTGATGATAACCACGGCCATGATGATGATGACGTCCGCAAAAGACTCTCCCTCATAGGCCGCCGTAATACCAGAGATGACAGCCGCTACGATCAGGATGATGATCATCGGATCTGCCAGCTCATTTAAAAACCGCTTCAGAAGGGAATCCTTCTTTCCCTCCTCCAGCCGGTTCCTTCCATACTGCGCAAGCCTTTTCTCGGCCTCCTGGGAGCTTAAGCCTCCTTCTGAGGAATTCTGCTCCTTCAATACCTCTTCTACACTTTCCAGATATTCTTTCACGTTTCCTCCTGTCCGGGCGTTTCCCACGCCTCGTTTTCTTCTGTCCTGCGGCTGCCCGTGCCCGAAGTGCCCCGGCAGCCGTACAGTTTCATACATCATATCATTTATTGCCTATTTTGTCCAACATCCTTTGCCTTATCCCGGCGGCGGGCGGCGGTTCCTTTTCCCTTTTCTCATCAGCCTTCCCTTCTCCTTTCCCCTCACAGCTTCACAGACAGCCAGATAAACAAAAAAGACCTATCCACAAGAAGCTTTCCTGCGGATAAGTCTCGTCATTTCAAACAAAACCAGACAGACATCTCTGTCATGATGTTGATTCTGCTACGCCAGAGGCGCCAACTACTCCCTTATTCCCTGTCGTTGGTACAATTTGTTTTCTTTTAATATCCTACATTACTTTCTTTCAAAAAGCAAGCACTTTATTCTTTTTTTATTTTTCCATTTTATCATTTGTTTTACATTTCGAGGAATACAGGCTATACTATAAAAGTATCCCATACAAAAAAGTATCCCATACAAGGAATAATAACAGAAAATGAAAAGAAAATGGATTTTCACTTTGGTATGTACAGGTATTGTATTATCTGCCTGCAGTCAGAATACGAATGATAAAACAAAGGCCGGCCTGTCAGAACATGCAAAAAAATATGAATCCATGTCCTATGAGGAATACAGGCAGGAAACAGGAAACGAGGCAGAATTTTATCACGGAAACCTGTTCATAGGAGAAATCCCGGAATCCTCACTCTGCGTGATTTATCCCGGAGAGTATAAGGAAGAGATTGCTGCTTCTGTTCTGTCAAATGATAGTGTTCCAGTCCGGCTGCAGGGGCGTCTTGACGAACTGATAGATGGATTCGAAAAGGAAACCTCTTTCACTGAATTTGCAAAAAGTCTGTCCCCGGACGGCGGGAAAGAAGCCGGTTATGAGCTGCTGGAAGGCGGCGGCACTGCTTATTATGTCGGAAACAGCTATTTGCTGCTTCAGTTCGACAGCAATCAGGATGGAATACACGACAGGCAGCTGTCCATTTGCATGGACGATTCAAAAGGGGGCGCAATTGCTCCCGAAAGCACCGCATGGCTGGAAATACTATGACAAAACTTCCGGGGGTACAAAAAAATGAGGGAATTATAGCTGTATTAATACAAAAAATGAGGGAATCGCGCTGGCTGCCGATCCCCTCCTGCTTCTTTTACATCTGTTTTCTCACGATCCGGTACTCGTCCCCGTACTGGAAATAGGGACATTCGTGGAAGCTCCCCTGAATAAAAAGGCGCATCTCATCCTCATCCAGATCCATCTCGCAGACGTAGTAACCGTAATCCTCGTCGTAAACGTAATTGCCGCAGTATTCGCAGTTCGCGGCCTTCCTTCTTCCTTTCCCAGCCATCATACGCTCCTTCCCGGGGACAGGATCCTCTGCATGTTCCTCTTCATCTTTTCCGCCAGCCGCGTATACTGGATCAGCTCTTCCTCGTCAAAGCCGCCGAACCTTGCGTTGTCGTAGTCCCACTCCACCACAGCCAGCTCCTCCAGGATCGGCTCCGCCGCCGGGAGGAAGGAGATGCGCAGCCTTTTCTCTCTGTCCTTCTTTTCCTTTTGTTCCTTCTTTTTCCGGGCTTTTTCTTTCTTCTTCGCCTTGTCTTTTTTCTTTTCTTCCTGCGGCTCGGCCGTCAGCTCCTCCTGGCAGATCAGCCCCCGCATGGCAAGCCTCTGCAGCTGCATGCCGAGGGTCCTCCGTGATATTCCCGCGAAATCTGCCAGCTCCTTCCGGGTGATGATTTCTTCGGAATGGCTCAGATACAGAAGCACCGTCATCTCAGGAACTGTCAGTCCGCATTTTAAGGCAGCCGCCTCCAGATAGCGCTCCAGAAGCTTGCGTTCCCGGTACAAGTCCGAAAGCACGCCCTCGCCCTCGATGGCGTCGGCGCTTACGCCCGCCCTCTCGTCTCCCAGGCGCTTGGTGCCGGGAAGGAAGGGGATTCCCACAGCTCCGTCTCCGGCCGCGTCCACCAGGAAGCGGTAGACCTGCAGGCGTTTCTTTTCGTATTCCTCTTCATCCAGCACTTCTTTATAGAAGCTGTGATAATATTCAAAGACCGTCAGCTTCATCTGAATCGTCCTGGCCAGGCTGTTGCCCTGGCTGACCAGAGACCCTTTTCGCTTCACATAGTAATAGACCGGCGCGTGCAGTACGCAGAAGCGCTCCGCGAAGCGGATGTATTCCAGGTTGAACATGAAGTCCTCGCACCAGCTGATTTCCGCGTTCATCTGCAGATGGTGCCTTTCAATAATCTCCCGCCGGTACAGCTTGTTCCAGAGCACGCCGTAATAGAAATCCGCCGGGTTTTCCATCATGTGGGCGGCAAACTGCTCTCTTGTCATGCAGCCGTCCTCCTCGATATCCCCCTTCTGGGAGACGCGCTCTCCCGCCACCCGGTAAAAATCCGAGATCACCAGATCGCAGCCGTCCTCCTCCGCCATGCGCACCAGGAGCTTCGTGGCGTCCGGCGTGATCCAGTCGTCGCTGTCGGCAAACTGAAGATAGGTTCCCCTGGCGTTTTTCATCGCCAGGTTCCGGGCCGCCGACACGCCTCCGTTCTCCTTGTGGATCACGCGGACCCGCATATCCTTCGCGGCGTACTCGTCGCAGAGGGCGCCGGAGCCGTCCTGGCTGCCGTCGTCGACGAGCAGCAGCTCAAAATCCGTATACTCCTGCCCGAGTATGCTGTCCACGCAGCGCCGCAGATATTCCTTCGCATTGTAAACCGGCACAATGATGGAAACCAAAGGGTTCATAGCTTCTCCTTCTTTTCTCACATATCTTACACAATCCGCTTGAATTTCTTCTCAATCTCCTGCTTTGTCATGGAGATAATCGTCGGGCGCCCGTGGGGGCAGTTATAGGGGTTCTCCAGGGTAAGGAGCTCCTCGATCAGGGCCTGCGCCTCCGCCATGCTCATGCGCTGGTTTCCCTTGACCGCCGCCTTGCAGGACATGGACGCGATTTTTTCCAGAATCATCTGCGTATTCCTGCCGTTCACATATTCCAGGCCGTCCAGAAGCTCCAGGAATAAATCCTTCTCCGCCAGCCCGTACAGATTGGCCGGGACCGCGCTGACTGCATATTCCTTCCCGCCGAAGGGCTCAATCTCAAAGCCCAGCTCCCGGAAATAATCCTGGTACGCAGAGAGCTTTTCCGCCTCCTGCATGGACAGGGTAAGAATCAGGGGCGGGCTTACCATCTGGGAGGTGATCTCCTTATCCGCCAGGCTTTTCAGCGTCCGCTCGTAGAGTACCTTTTCATGGGCCGCATGCTGATCGATCATATAAAATTTATCCTCGAACTGCACCAGCCAGTAGGTGTCAAACAGCTGGCCGATGATGCGGATATCGGATTTTGTGGCCGGATTTAACAGACGCTGCTCAAAAAGGTCCAGCTGCTCCGGCTCGCCTTCCGGCAGCGGCGGTTCGGAAGGCTGCTGCGGTTCGGAATACTGCGGACGCGCCTCTGCCGGAGCCGCCTGCGCCTGCGTTTTTTCGGAAGGCTTCCAGACATAGCTTCCCCTTTCCCGGAGGATCTCACCGCCTGGGCTGCCGCAAGCTCTCTCCTGCCCGGCCTTCTCCTGCTCTTTCCTCTTGAATTCCCCGGTCACTCTTTTTCGCATCTCTGCCAGGAAGTATTCCAGGTTCCGCTCCTGAGGCGTGGAAGGCGCGGCTTCCCGCTTCGCGGCAGCCTCTCCTGCCAGGCGGGAAGCCGGATCCGGTCTTTCCTTTTCCGGCTGCCTTTCCGGCTGCTTTTCTGGCAGCTTCTCCTGCTGTTTTATTTCCTGCTGCTTCCCAGGATCCGGCTCCTCTGTCAGCTTCACTTCCGGGATCAGCTCCCGCTCCATCAGGGCCTGGCGCACCGTATCCCGCACGAAGCGGTACAGCTCCTCCTGGTTGGAGAAGCGCAGCTCCATCTTGGTGGGGTGGACGTTCACGTCCAGAAGGCTCCCGTCGATGGAAAAATGCAGGGCCGTAAAGGGATACTTGTGCTGCATCAGAAAGGTCCGGTAGCCCTCCTCGATGCCCTTCGCAATGAGATTGCTGCGGATATAGCGGCCATTAATAAAATAATTTTCATAGCTTCTGTTTCCCCGGGAGACCACGGGCTTTCCGACAAAGCCGCTGATACGCACCGGCCCCTGCTCCGCCTCGATCTGCGCCAGATTGGCAGCCACGTCCCGCCCGTAGATGTGGTAAATCACGTCCTTCAGGTTGTGGTTTCCGGAGGTGTGAAGCTTCGTCTGCCCGTTCGTGATGAACTGGAAGGAGATATCCGGGCGGGACAGGGCCAGCCGCTCCATCAGCTCGCTCACATAGCCCGCTTCTGTCATGGGAGATTTCAGGAATTTCCGGCGGGCCGGGGTATTGTAAAAGAGGCTGCGCACCAGGAAGGTGGTGCCGTCCGGCGCCGCCGTCTCCTCCAGCTTCTTTTCCGCGCCCCCCTCTATCACATAGCGGACGCCTTCTTCGGCGTCCGCCGTCTTCGTAATCAGCTCCACCATGGCAATCGAGGCGATGCTTGAGAGGGCCTCGCCCCGAAACCCCAGGGAGGCCACATGGAACAGATCCTCCACTGCCCGGATCTTGCTGGTGGAATGGCGCAGAAAGGCCGTCGCCACCTGATCGCCTTCGATGCCGCTTCCATTGTCCGTGACGCGGATAAAGGAGGTGCCGCCGTCCCGGATCTCCACGGTGACTGCCGTGGCTCCCGCGTCTATGGAATTTTCCACCAGCTCCTTGACCACGGAGGCCGGGCGCTCGATCACCTCGCCTGCCGCGATCTGGTCAATGGTCTTCTGATCCAGCACCTGAATCCGGTTCATCTGCTCACCACCTGTTCTTTATCTTATTCTGCAGCCGGTATATGGTATTCAGCGCCTCCAAAGGCGTCATGTTTCCTAAGTCCATATCCCGCAGCTCCGTGATAATGTCGTCGTCCTTTACCGTGTCAAACAGGGAAATCTGATCCACCTCCATGTCAGGCTCCGTCTCCACTGGAACGGACCTTGGCTTCACAGAGATGTCTGCCTCGCTTAACTCCTCCACAAGCTCCTTTGCCCGGGCAATCACCGGATCCGGGACGCCTGCCAGCTTCGCCACCTGGATGCCGTAGCTCTTATCCGCCCCGCCCCGGATGATTTTGCGCAGGAAGACGATATCGTCGCCCTTTTCCTTGACCGCGATGCAGTAATTCTTCACGCCGGGCAGGCTGCCCTCCAGCTCCGTCAGCTCGTGGTAATGGGTGGCGAACAGGGTCTTCGCCCCCAGGATTTTCGGATTGCTGATATATTCGATGACTGCCCAGGCGATGGCCAGGCCGTCGAAGGTGCTCGTTCCCCGGCCGATTTCGTCAAGGATCAGGAGGCTTGCAGGGGTAGCGTTCCGCAGGATATTCGCCACTTCCGTCATCTCCACCATAAAGGTGCTCTGGCCGGAAGCCAGGTCGTCCGAGGCGCCCACCCTCGTAAAGATGCGGTCCACAATGCCGATCTTCGCCTTGTCCGCAGGCACGAAGCTGCCCACCTGGGCCATCAGCACGATCAGGGCCGTCTGGCGCATATAGGTGGATTTTCCAGCCATGTTGGGGCCCGTGATGACGGAAATCCGGTTCTGCCCGTTGTCCAGGAAGGTGTCGTTGGGGATAAACATGTCGTTTTCAATCATGCGCTCCACCACCGGGTGGCGGCCGCCCTTGATCTCGATGATTCCCTTTTCATTCATCACCGGGCGCACGTAATGGTTCCGCTCCGCCACAAAGGCCAGGGAGGCGAACACATCCACCAGGGCCACTGCCTTGGCGGTCTTCTGGATCCGGAGCACCTGGGAAGCGATCCGCTCCCGCAGCTCGCAGAACAGGCCGTACTCCAGGGAGGTCAGCTTGTCCTCCGCGCCCAGGATCGTATCCTCCAGCTCTTTGAGCTCCGGCGTGATATAGCGCTCCGCGTTCGTCAAGGTCTGCTTGCGCATCCAGGTATCCGGCACCAT
>CALWQJ010000111.1 GCA_944383645.1 uncultured Merdimonas sp. | reverse complement strand
ATTTCATTGTAAAGAACCGTAGCAATGACCTCATACTCTCCGCCCACGGAGGCCGGAATTCCGTAATCCGTAAAACAGAGGAAGAAGCACTGTACAAAGGAGGCCGCCAGGGTCCCCAAAAGGGGCCGGATAATCGTCTGCCAGAAAGTCCTTAAAGGGCTGTCGCCCATGACTCTTGACACCACCATGAATTTCTTATCGATAAAGCCCATGGTGTTCAGAATCAGCATGAAGGAAATGGGCAGCGTGTAAATCACATAGCCAAAAAGCAGTCCGTTAAACCCGTAGATGTCAAAGAGCTGTCTTCCGAAAAGCTTCGTCAGCAGTCCCTGCTTTCCGAAGGAATAGATAATCGCGAAGCCGTAAGTAATGGTCGGCAGCAGCATGGGCAAGACCGCCAGCGTCCGGATTACCGACTTAAATCTCCAGTTTAAATTCGTATACTGTATACTGTACGCCAGAAAAAAAGCAAGTACGGTGGCCGTCAAAGCGCTGCTCACGGAGACGGTAATGCTGTTTCCCAGCGCTCTCAGAAAGCCCCTTCCTGTGAGCACCTCCACATAGTTGCTGATTCCGGCCCCGGCCTCTCCCACGAAGGACTCCATCAGAAGCCTTACGATGGGAACAGCCAGGAACACAGCGAACACAGCCAGCACGAAGGCGTAAATGGTCTTGATTTCTCTTTCTTTCCCTGCCATGGCTTTACACCGCCTGCATCGTCGCCGTCATGCTCTGGTGAAACAGGGCGAAAATATTGTTTCTCTTAATTTCCAGCTGGTTCAGAATGAATTCCTTCACGAAATTGTTCTGAGGCGTGGTGATGATTTCCTGGGGCGCGCCGTACTGGGAGATACAGCCCTTATTCACAATCAGCACCTTATCGGACAGGGTCAGAGCCTCCTCCGGATCGTGGGTCACGATGATGGTCGTCAGATGGAACTCCCTGGCGATCTCCTTTATCTTTTCCTTGATGGACTCTTTAATCACGCCGTCCAATGCGCTTAAGGGCTCGTCGAGAAGAAGAATCTTCGGCTTCATCACCATGGTTCTGGCCAGTGCCACCCTCTGCTTCTGGCCGCCGGAAAGCTGCTCGATTTTCTTATCCAGATGCTCCCGAAGGCCCAGCAGGTCGATGAACTCGTCTACCTCTTCCTGCGTGGAGATGTCCGGCTTGTTCTTCAGGCCGTAAGTAATATTTTTGTATACATTCAGGTTCGGAAACAGGGCGTAATCCTGAAATACGATATTGAACCCTCTCTCCTCCATAGGTACGTTCGTAATATCCTTTCCATTGAAAAGAATCTCTCCGCTGTCCGCCGGGGTCATCCCCAGCACCAGATTCAGGAGGGTCGTCTTTCCGCAGCCCGAGGGCCCGAGAATCGAAACGATCTCTCCGTCCTGAATTTCCAGATTAATGTCTTCCAGAATTGTCACATTATCATAAGATTTCTTTACGTGTCTAAGCTCCAGCATATCCTTTCTCCTTTCCCTTTCTTCCTCCTGACAACTGGCATTATA
This sequence comes from uncultured Merdimonas sp., assembly GCA_944383645.1. Classification (GTDB taxonomy): domain Bacteria; phylum Bacillota; class Clostridia; order Lachnospirales; family Lachnospiraceae; genus Laedolimicola. The sequence goes on along the minus strand of CALWQJ010000111.1, from coordinate 7,291 downwards.
GCCGCCCCAAAACCAGCATTCAATCAAGAGGTGAAACCTTTGTAAAGGGCCGGTAAACTAAAAAAAAGAGGATCCTGTAGAAATTCTACAAAATCCTCTCCCTTTTTTCTGCCCTGCCCTCTTCGCGCGGACTTATTTTGGTTTCCTGAAAATTTTCTTTTTTCCCCTCGAAACCCGCCTCTTTTTTCCCTGAATTTTCCGGTAGAAAATCTACAGTTTTCCTCCCTTTTTCCTGTATTCTTCCCGGATTTAAAGGGCTCCCGGAGATTTCAGGACAAAAATTGTACTTAAAAAAATACAATGGTTTTACCGCCCTGGCTCGTCTTTTTTCTCCGGCAGATAAGCCCTGTCCCGGGCCACCCGGCTGTTTTTATTCAATATTTTTACATACCGCTCGTAATCCGAAGCCAGAAGCCCCATATAAATCATATCCACAATCATGATCTGGGTCGTCCTGGAAAAGATCGCGTCCCCGTAAAACACCTGATCCTGGCTGGTGCACAGCAGCAGATCCGCGTACCGCGTAATCAGGGAATCCCGGAAATTCGTAATCGCTATGACGGTGGCTCCCGCCTTTCTGGCCGCCTTCACCGCGTCCACTGTATCCCGGGAATTGCCCGAGTAGGAGACGCCCACCGCCACGTCGCCCGGCCTTAAGCTCCCGGCGCAGATGCCCTGCAGATAGCTGTCCCCATAATGCCGGCAGTCCAGTCCCAAATACAGGAGTTTCGTCAGCAGATCCTGCGCCGTCACGTTGGAATTTTCCACGCTGTAAATATCAATCCTCCGCGCCTGTCCCAGCGTCTCGATCACCTGGCTGAAAATTTTCGGAGAAATATTTTTCAGCATCTCCCCGGCCATGCTGCCTGCCGTCGCCACGATCTTCGCAGGAATCTCCTCCGTCCTCTCCTTTCCTGTGAGAGAATAACCGTACATTCCCTCGAAACCCCGGTCCTCCGCCTTTTCCCGCCGCGCCAGCTTCTCCACCACCGCATAGCGGAATTCCTTATAACCGCTGTAACCCAGCGCCTTGATCATCCGCATAACCGTGGGCTGGCTCACTTTCGCCTGTTCCGCCAGCTGATTCAAGGGCAGAAGCTTCAGCTCCTCCAAATGCTCCAGCACATAATCCGCCGCCCGCTTCTCCGAGGGCCGCAGATCCCCGTAGCAGGCCTCTATCCGCAGTCTGATTTCCTTTCCCATTCTGTCCGTCTCCCTGTGGCTTTATCCATTCAGCAATTTTTCTGGATTTTATCCTAAGTTTTATCCTGGACTTTAATGCTGGTCTTTATCCTGGATTTCGTCCAGAACCTTCTCCAGCTCTTCCAGATCCCCCTCCGTCGTGGACCAGCTTGTGGCAAAGCGGACCACCGTATGCGTCTTATCATATTTCTCCCAGAAGCTCACGGCTGCCCGTCCCTGAAGCCTGCGGTACATCTCATCCTCCAGGATCACGAACTGCTGGTTCGTAGGCGATTCCAGATAAAAGGGAATTCCCTTCTCATGGAGAAGCTGCCTTAAGCGGACGGCCATCTCGACGGCGTGGCGGCTGATATCAAAATACAGCCTGTCCGTAAAGAGGGCGTCAAACTGCACGCCCAAAAGCCGCCCCTTCGCCAGCATGGCTCCCCGCTGCTTCACCATAGTCATAAAATGTCTCGGCGCGTTTCCCCTCGGAAACACCACGGCTTCCCCGCACAGGGCCCCCACCTTGGTGCCGCCGATATAGAAGACGTCGCAGAGCCTGGCGATATCTGAAAGCGTCATATCCGCCTCCCCGCTCATCAGCCCATAGCCCAGCCTCGCCCCGTCCAGGTAGAGGGGCAGCTCATATTCCCGGCAGACCGCGGCGATGTCCGAAAGCTCCCTGCGGCTGTAAAGCGTGCCGTATTCCGTGGGCCAGGACAGATACACCATCCCCGGAAATACCTCATGCTCACGGTTCTCGTCCTCATAAAACCTCTCCATATACGCCCGAAGCTCTCCGGCGTCCAGCTTTCCCTGACGCTCCGGAAGGGTCAGCACCTTATGGCCCGTGTATTCGATGGCTCCCGCCTCGTGGGTGTTCACATGGCCCGTCTCCGCCGCCAGGACGCCCTCGTAGGACCGCAGCACGGAGGAAATGACCACCGCGTTGGTCTGGGTGCCTCCCGCCAGGAAATACACCTCCGCCTCCGGGCAGCCGCAGGCCTCCCGGATTTTGCGCGCCGCGCTCTCACAGTAACGGTCCGTCTCATATCCCGGCAACGGCTCCAGATTCGTCTCCGAGAGCCTCTCAAGAAGCTTCGGGTGCGCCCCCGCCGAATAATCGTTCTCAAATGAAATCATCGTTCCTTACCTCCGATCCCAGTATAGCGGCAGAATTTTCTTCTGTCAATTTTACAAACATTTCACACTTTTACTTGATTTTTTTCCGGAACGTGCTAAAATAGTCTTTGACAGCAAATCAGTAAGGGCTTGTAGCTCAGTTGGGAGAGCGCTGCGTTCGCAACGCAGAGGTCGAGGGTTCGAATCCCTTCAGGTCCACGCACGAGCCGCCGCGCAGAAGTGCTTGTTTTTGCCGCAGCGGTCCGCGAAAATAATGGAAGCATAGCTCAGCCGGGATGAGCGTTCGCCTCACACGCGAGAGGTCATGGGTTCGAGCCCCATTGCTTCCATTTCTCTATTATGAAAACCGGGTCTGGTTCCAGGCCCGGTTTTTTGCGCCGCGTATGCTTCGTATGCCGCTCAGGATCCGTCCGGAAAATCCGTCCAGAAAAATCCGTCCGGCCAGATTTCATCCATTTCATCCATTCCATCAATATCCGTCTTAAATTCTTCAATATCAGAATAGCATTTTCCCCGTCATTTTTCTATTCTTTAGAAAGCAGATACTCTCTGGGGCTCATGCCCAGACGGGCGCGGAAAGCCCTGGCGTAGCGGCTGGCGCTGCTAAATCCGGTCATCTCCGCGATCTCCGTGATCGAATGGTTTCCGGCCAGAAGCAGGGGAAGGCTCTGTCCGATCCGGTATTCTTCCAGGTACTGCGTGACGGTTTCCCCTGTCATCTCCTTAAAGAACCGGCAGCAGCTTTCCCGGCTCAGATGTACCTTCTCTGCCAGCTCCCTCAGAGACACCGTCTGCCCGTAATTCTCGTGCAGAAAATCCAGCAGCGTCTGCAGCCGGCGGAGCTTCTCGGTATCCGCCGCCGTGCGCTCTTTCATTCTTTCCTGATTTTCCGAAAAGATCTGAAAGAAAAACTCACAGAGCAGGCTCTGGATCTTCAGCTCGAAGCCATAGGGACGTCTTCGGAAATATTCCGCCACTCTGCGCAGAAGCTCCAGCTGCCCGCGCCCCCGCTCCTCCTGATCCTCCAGAAGAATGCAGGGAATCAGGGAATTTCCGCAAAAAGGCCGGAAATAGTTCCGCTCCATGCCGCTTCCCGGAAAGCCGTAAAGGAATACCGGCTGGATGATAATCGTATCCAGAAGCACATGGCTGTCATCCACGGGAAACGCACTGTGGGGAACGTCCGAATTGATTAGAATCCCCTGCCCCTCAGCAAGAATCAGGGACTGCTGGTAAATCTGATACCGCACCGTACCCCGGCGCACCAGGACAATCTCCAGATCCTCATGCCAGTGACAGGCCAGACAGCCGTTCTCAAAGCAGAGCAGGTCGTCCTCATTGACCGTCATGGGAAACGCCGCTGTGCCGTGGCTGCACAGCTCCTTTCGTTCATTGTTTACCTTAATTGTACGCTGTTCCATCATGGCTTCATTATAATTTTTACCGCCCGTTTTTTCAATCCTTTCATCTTTAAGAACCGCATCATAAAAGTTAAGGAGAAGTAAAATGTTTGCACTGACCAGAAAAAAAGAAACGAAATCTTCAGCAGGAGCCGGCATGAACCTTACGGAAGGCCGTCCCTTCCAGGTCCTTCTGAAATTCGCCCTCCCCGTCATCGGCGGAAATCTCTTTCAGCTCTTTTACACTCTTGCCGATTCTGTCATCGTCGGCAGGACGCTGGGCGCGGACGCCCTGGCCGCGGTAGGCTCCAGCAGCATCATTATCTATTTTGTCCTCTGCTTTATCCAGGGCTTTACCAACGGCTTTGGAATCTGCCTGGGCCAGCGCTTCGGCGCCGGCGACGAGCGCGGAATGCGCCGCAGCATCGCCGCCTCCACCCTGCTCTCCGTGTTTTTCGCGGCGCTGATCACTGTGCTGTGCTGCAGCCTCTCCTACCCGATTCTGGACTGGATGCAGGTGCCGGCAGATATCTATCAGCAGGCCTACGACTATATGTTTGTGATCCTGCTGGGAAGCGGGGCCACGGTCTTCTACAACATGATTTCCAATATCCTGCGCGCCCTGGGCGACAGCAAAAACCCGCTCTATTTTCTGGTATTTTCTTCTCTGCTGAACGTCGTGCTGGATATCGTGTTTATCGTACCCTTCCAGATGGGCGTAGCCGGAGCCGCCTGGGCGACTGTGCTCTCTCAGCTTATCTCCGCCGTCTGCTGCCTGATTGTGGGCCTGCGCTCCTATCAGGTGCTGCGCCTCTCCAGAGCCGATTTTTCCGGCCTTGGAAGAGTCATGGCCGATCACCTGAAAATCGGTTTCCCCATGGCCTTCCAGATGTCTGTCATGTGCATCGGCCAGCTGTCCATGCAGGCCTCCGTCAACGCCCTGGGTTCCGCGGCCGTGGCTGGTTACACTGCCGCTACCAAAGCCGATCAGCTGTCTGTCCTCGTCGATAACGCCATGATGACCGCCATATCCAGCTACGTAGCCCAGAATTATGGGGCCGGAAAATACGACCGCATCCGCAGCGGCGTCAATGCCTGCCTGCTCCAGACCCAGGCGCTGAATGTGCTGATGTGTGCCGGCATCCTTCTGCTGCGCAATCAGATCGTGATTCTTTTCCTGACAGAACCCACGGCAGAGATCATCCGCTACTCCAACGGCTATCTGCTCACCGTAGCTCCCTGCTATCTGCTTCTGGGCTTCCTGGCCGTCTACCGCTCCTCCGTACAGAGCATGCAGAACGCCGCCGCTCCCTTCGCGGCCTGTATGGTCGAGCTTGTCATGCGCATCGGCGCTACTCTCGTTCTCACCCGCAGCATCGGCTACGCCGGCGTCTGCATCGCCAGTCCCCTGGCCTGGGCCGGAGCCTCCGCCCTGCTCATCCCGGTCTATTACCGGATGATCCGCCGCCTGACAAAGGCTCCGAAGGCAGTGGAGCCAGCAAAAACGGCAGCATAAAGATTTCTTCTTCTTTTCCTAAGAAATCCTTAATACTGATTATACTTTTTTTAGAGACTGTACACACTTTAGCCTTAATTATCTGATATATTAATAAGCGTAGCAGGAACACATATCAGTATTTCATTCATAACACTCAGGGGCTTCCGTGAGGAAGCCCCACTCCCTCGAAATATCCTGACGCTATGCACTATGCCTGTATAATCACAGCGTCGATCCCAGCCTTTTTTAATTTTTCTTTCATAGCCTCCGCGTTGGCTTTTATCGTATAGGCGCCTGCCTGGACGCGATACAGTGGAGCCTTCTCTGTTTCCTTTTCTGCTTCCTGCCCTGTCCCCTGTTCTTCTTTCTTCTGGTTATCCAGATTATTCGGATTTACATCCGCTGTCCCTGCATTTTTCCCCGTAATGCCCCTTACGATGGCGGACGCCATTTTTCTGTAATGATAGAGCTCTACGTCATCCCTGTCGTCCACAAAGCAGCATTCTATCAGCATGGCGGGCGCTTTCGTATTCTTCAGCACATACAGGCCGCTGCTGTATTTTACGCCGCGGTTCCTGAATCCAAGAGCAGCAATCTCGCTGCACACCTTTTCCGCGTAAACTGCAGCGCTGCTCGAGGCGGAATAGACAAACACTTCCGTACCTGTCGTCCGTCCATCCCCTTCTTCATCCTTCGCCGCGCTGTTAAAGTGAATGCTTATATCCAGATCTGCCGTGTGCGCGTTGCACTTTTCCACAATCCGTTTCAGAACATCCGCCTGGCTGGCTCCGTTATTTACCGTGCAGTCATAAACCGTATGCCCAAGCTCCCGCAGTTCCTGTATCACTTCCTCCTTTACCTTTCTGTTCTCCGTGCTCTCATCTATCAGACCCACTGCCCCACAGGCGATTTTGCCCGCCGGATTGTGCCCGGCATGCACATTGATGATCATAGAGCTTTCCTTCCCCTTTCCAATCCAATTTCCCATCTATCTTTCATCTATCTTTTTCATTTATTCCTGTTCACTCTTAATTTCCGGCAGACCGGCCAGACAGGTTAAAAGCGATAATATCCCGGACAGGCCGGCTGCGCTGCCTACCATGAGCCAATTCACATCGCCTATGGTCATTGCTGTGGTTCCTATCATAGCGACTGCTGTCTGCGCCGTCGTCCTGACAGCCCGCACGGCCGCTGCCCGCAGCCACTTTTTCATTTTGCCGCTCATATAATCAGCCTCCTTTAGGAACACTTCCTTTTGTCCTTTTCTTTTCCTTTATTTTATTCATCTTCTCTTCTATAGGTCTCATTCTGAACACAAAATAATTGAATAAATACAAAAAATCCTCATACCTATCACATATGTGACAAATATAAGGATTCTCTCTGCTTCATGCCCAGAACCGGAATCGAACCAGTGACACGAGGATTTTCAGTCCTCTGCTCTACCAACTGAGCTATCTGGGCTTCCATATGATAAGAGCACGAACACATGGTTTCGTGCTCTTGAGTTGCGAGGACAGGATTTGAACCTGTGACCTTCGGGTTATGAGCCCGACGAGCTTCCAGACTGCTCCACCTCGCGATATTAAATTAGATTGATTTATCTAAAAGATAAATCAGAGTGGGGGAAAGTGGATTCGAACCACTGAAAGCACAGCTAACAGATTTACAGTCTGCCCCCTTTGGCCACTCGGGAATTCCCCCATATGAATTGCGGTCCGTCAACGACTGATGCTCGTTCCATGCTCCGCTCAAGCCGATGATCGGACTCGAACCGATAACCTGCTGATTACAAATCAGCTGCTCTGCCAATTGAGCCACATCGGCACTTCACAGCTTTTGGCTGTATAAATGGGACCTATAGGGCTCGAACCTATGACCCTCTGCTTGTAAGGCAGATGCTCTCCCAGCTGAGCTAAGATCCCATTTGTACTTCGTATGTCTGATCACACACTGTACTGCTCTATATCGAAAATATTCGATATAAACGACCCGAATGGGACTCGAACCCACGACCTCCGCCGTGACAGGGCGGCGCTCTAACCAACTGAGCCATCGGGCCATA
>CALWQJ010000110.1 GCA_944383645.1 uncultured Merdimonas sp. | reverse complement strand
CTATTCTGTCCGCAGCGCCGTCACCGGGTCGCTCTTTGCGGCCTTCCGGGAGGGAATCAGCCCGCCCAGCAGCGTCAGCAGAACGCTTAAGGCAATCAGGATGATAGCTCCGCTTACGGGCAGGAAGGCGTTGACGTCGTTGGAGTTCGCCAGATGGTGAATCAGGGCGTTGCCCGGAATCAGGATCAGCAGGGTGAGGCCGATGCCGATGAGGCCGGCCGCCAGCCCGATGATAAAGGTCTCCGCGTTAAATACCTGGGAAATATTCCCCTTGGAAGCGCCGATGGCCCGCAGGATGCCGATTTCCTTCTTGCGCTCCAGGACGCTGATGTAGGTGATGACGCCGATCATGATGGAGGACACCACCAGAGAAATCGCCACGAAGGCGATCAGCACATAGCTGATGATGTCGATAATGTCTGTGACGGAGGACATCAGAGCTCCGACCATGTCGGTATAGGTGATGACCTGGTCCTCCTTTCCCTCCGCCTCCATGCGGCTGTTGTAATCGCTCAGGATATTGGCCACCTGTTCCTTGCTCTCAAAATCCAGCGGATAAATGCTGATTTCGCTGGGGTTATCAAAGTCCACATAATCGAGGGAACTCAAATTGCTCTCATAGGTGGCGCCCTGGGCCGAGCTCATGGAGCGCAGAAGCTCTGAGAGCTCCTCGGCGTCCATGTTCATGGAGAAGGCTTCCGCGAAATCGTCCGCGTCGATCTGGAAGGCGTCCGCCAGATTTTCGCCAATCTTTTTCACGACCTCTTCCATGGCGGACTGGATGTTGTCCGCGATCTGTTCCATCACTTGCTCCATGACGGCGGCCATCCCTTCTTTCAGGGCGTCGCCCATGGATTCGCCAAAGGATCCCATAAGCTTTGTCATGTAATCCTTCATGACGCCTGCCAGCTGCTCCTGGAGGCCGGAGGTGTCCACCATGGCGGCGACGCCCTCGGACAGGACCTTCTGGGCCCTTTCCGTGCTCATATAATCTGCGAAATATTCGCCCATCTTGGAAGGATCGGGCTGTCCGTGGGCCGTGGCGTAGGCCTGGTAGCTGGCCGCCAGATCAGAGGCCAGCTTTTCCAGCTGCTCCGGGGTGACGGTGAACTCGCCGGCGGTGGGAAATACTTCCGCCGCCCAGGCGGCGACGATGGTCTGCGCCTCCTCTGTGGACAGGTATTCCAGGAAAAGGGCCTGCAGGGTCTCTTCATCCAGCTCCGGAAGCTGAGGAAGGGACGGATCCGACGGATCGGCCGGGTCCGATGGATCAGATGGGTCTGTCGGGACGGACGGATACTGATTGGCTAAATAATCCCAGAAGCCGGCCATCAGTCCGCTCATCAGCGCTCCGATCTGATCGTTACTCGGAGCAGCGACGCCATTCGCGTCCAGAATCGCCTGCAGATTTTCATTCAGAATCTGTTTTCCCTCTTCCGTCTGCAGAAAAGCCAGAAAACTGTCGCCAAGTCCCGAGTAGTCGGCGTCGGGATGGGCGGCCATATATTCCTGCCAGCCCTCCAGAATGCCGCCTATCAGCGCGTTCACAGACTCCTCCGACACATGGAAATCGATGCTTCCTATCAGGTCGGCCAGGTTCAGCTGGGGGAATTCCGGAAGCTCAAGCTGCAGCTCGTCCGGGTTGATCATGCCGGAGAGATCCACGTCTCCCATGTCGATGTCGTCCATGCTCATGTCCATATCCATATCGCCCATGTCGGACATATCGAAGGAGTCGGAAAGCCCTTCGGTCATATCGTTCTCGTCGAAGGAGAACATCTCCTCCAGGGCGTCCTCGTCGATGCTGAACAGGGATTCCATATCGAAATCGCTCTCACCGCTTTCCTCGCCGAAGGGCTCGTCGGTAAAGACGTTGGTGTGGGGATCCGCCAGCTGGTTCTGCACGATCTCGCTTGCGGCGGCTTCCTCCGCCACGTGGCGGGTCAGGGAGGCCGGGTAGGCGATGCCGGCCTGCAGAAGCAGGCCGCTGGCGTCCTCGGAGGGCTGGACAATGCCCACAATAGTGATATCCTCGCCGTTTTCCACGAGGCTTCTCATGTAGGTATCATCGTCCGTCTTGTCCCGCCAGACGTCGTACTCGCTGTCGTATTCATAGTAATCCGGGCTGCTGACCAGCTTGAAGGTGATTCCCAGAATGTCGTCGTAATCGTAGACGCCCATATCCTCCGGGATGTCGATATTCTCTTCGTCAATAAACTGCTGGATCATGTCGTCCAGCTCCACAGAATCGCGAAGGCCCAGGGTATAGAGCATAAAGTCGCTGATGCTGCCGCCAGAAGTCAGCACCAGGACGCACTCATTATAATTTTCCGGCCACCGCCCGGCCTTTACGTCATACTGGGTGATGTAGAGATCCTCGTTGTCCGGCATCTCGTAGAAGACATCTGTCCCCATCATAGAAGACATCATGCTGCTGGAGCTCATGGAGGAGCCAAAGCCCAAGGCCGCGAAGGAATTGTCCGGGTTCACCTGACGGATGCCGTCCTCTCCCTCCAGGCGGTAGATCTGGGGCTTCACGTCGTAGGCGTATTCCACGGCGCTGGTGTACTGCTCGATGCCGCTTTCGCCGCTGTCCAGGTAAGCTTTCAGGGCCTCCAGGTCGTTGGAATCCATGGTGGAAAACATGTCCGTCACCATCTCGATGACGTTGATCTCGCCTTCCTTAGTATCGTCCCCGGCTGCGGACTCCGTCAGCATGGAAGAAAAGTCGAAGCCGGTGCTCTGGATCTGCAGGGGGTATTCGGAGAGGGTGTCGTGTTCCACGTCCTTGATATAGTCGTTCACGCCGCTGGAGAGGGACAGGATCAGGGCGATGCCGATGATGCCGATGGATCCGGCAAAGGAGGTCAGGATCGTCCGGGCCTTTTTTGTCTTCAGGTTGTTGAAGCTTAAGGACAGGGCCGTCAGAAGGGACATGGAGGCTTTTCCCATGTTCTTATGGACGGCGGCTTCCGCGTCTGCGTCCGCGCCCTCCGGCTCGTAGGGGTCGGAGTCGGAGCGGATTTTCCCGTCCCGTAGGTTTACGATGCGGGTGGCGTACTGCTCCGCCAGCTCCGGATTGTGGGTGACCATGACCACCAGCCGGTCCTTCGCCACCTCCTGGAGAAGGTCCATGACCTGGACGCTGGTGGCGCTGTCCAGGGCGCCGGTGGGCTCGTCGGCCAGCAGGATATCCGGGTCGTTCACCAGAGCCCGGGCGATGGCCACGCGCTGCATCTGGCCGCCGGACATCTGATTGGGCTTTTTGTGAAGCTGGTTCCCCAGGCCCACCCGCTCTAGGGCCCGGACGGCCCGCTCCCGCCGCTCGGACTTGCCGATGCCGGAGATGGTCAGGGCCAGCTCCACGTTTGCCAGCACAGTCTGATGGGGGATCAGGTTGTAGCTCTGGAAGACGAAGCCGATGGTATGGTTCCGGTAGGAATCCCAGTCCCGGTCCTTATATTTTTTCGTGGAAATTCCATTGATGATCAGGTCGCCGGAATCGTAGCGGTCCAGGCCGCCGATGATATTTAGAAGCGTCGTCTTTCCGGAGCCGCTGGGCCCCAGGATAGCGACAAATTCGTTGTCACGTAAGTTCAGGGATACATGATCGAGGGCCTTCTGTACGAGGCTGCTGGTTCGGTATTCCTTGCATATATCTCTGATTTGAAGCATGCGTAAGTCTCCTTTTTTCAGTCCAGGCCTCTCTTTAACGCCGGTGCGCAAGGGGCAATACGCCCCTTGGTACACCGGCGCTAAGTTCGCCGCAGGCCTGATTCCGGCTGGGGCCGCAGCTTTTGCAGCCGGAAATGTGGAACAATTCGATGTCAATTATAATGAGCGGGGATGGATTTTACAAGAGGATGGAATATGAAAAAAGTATAAACAGAATGATCCAAGCAGGGACTGTTTGGACATATACAGATTTTTTCCGTGCTGATGTATAAAATCTGCGCGTTTCAGGAGAAATACCAGCTCTGCAGCCCGGAAATTCAGGCGGATTGTACATATGGAAATAAAATGCTCCGTTTTTACCCAAAATCTGCGCGTTTTTTGGATATCCACAGCAGATTTTTTTGTATATGGAAAATGCGGGTATTATACAGACCTATTTGGAGGAAAATACCGCATTTTTTGATTTAAATTGTATATCAGAGGAGATTTTATTTCCATATGTACAAATTATGAATTGTGCCTGCCCTCCATTGCCAAGGACCGTGTATGTCCTTGGCAATGGAGGGCAGCGGCCGTTATCCCAGAAGCAGCTCCAGATCCTCTTCCACCGTTCCGATTCCGGCGATGCCGAACTGTTTTACCAGCACGTCCGCCACGCCGGGGCTTAAGAAGGCCGGCAGGGTGGGGCCGAGGTGGATATTTTTCACGCCCAGGTGCAGGAGGGCCAGCAGCACGATGACAGCCTTCTGCTCATACCAGGAAATGTTGTAGGCGATGGGCAGCTCGTTGATGTCCGAAAGACCGAAGACCTCCTTCAGCTTCAGAGCGATGACGGCCAGAGAGTAGGAATCGTTGCACTGGCCTGCGTCCAGCACCCGGGGAATGCCGCCGATCTCGCCGAGCCCCAGCTTGTTGAAGCGGTACTTTGCGCAGCCTGCGGTCAGGATTACCGTGTCTGCCGGGAGCGCTTTGGCGAAATCCGTATAGTAGCTGCGGTTTTTTGCCCGGCCGTCGCAGCCAGCCATGACCACGAACTTACGGATGGCGCCGGATTTCACCGCTTCCACCACCTTGTCAGCCAGGGCCAGCACCTGGGCGTGGGCGAAGCCGCCGATGATCTCTCCGCGCTCCAGCTCCACAGGCGGCTCGCAGCGCTTCGCGCGCTCGATCAGGACGGAGAAATCCTTTCTCCCTTCCGCGTCTGCGCCGATATGGGGGCAGCCGGGATACCCCGCGGCCCCGGTGGTGTAGAGCCGGTCCTTATAGCTGTCACGGGGCGGCACGATGCAGTTGGTGGTCATGAGGATAGGGCCCCGGAAGGCCTCGAATTCCTCCTTCTGCTGCCACCAGGCGTTCCCGTAATTGCCCGCGAAATGGGGATACTTTTTAAAGGCCGGATAGTAATGGGCAGGCAGCATCTCAGAGTGGGTGTATACGTCTACGCCGGTTCCCGCCGTCTGCTCCAGCAGCATTTCCAGATCCTTTAAGTCATGGCCGGAGATGAGGATGGCGGGATTGCTCCGCACGCCAAGCGCGACCCGGGTGATCTCGGGATTCCCGTAGGCCTCGGTGTTAGCCTTGTCGAGAAGGGCCATGGCGTCCACGCCGTATTTTCCGGCCTCCAGCGCCAGAGCGGTCAGATCGCCGGCGGACAGAGAGCTGTCCAGCGTAGCGGCCAGGGCCCGCTGCAGGAAGGCGTCCAGATCCTCATTTTCCTGCAAAAGCACGTTCGCGTGCTTTGTGTAGGCGGCCAGGCCCTTGAGGCCGTAGGTGATGAGCTCCCGCAGGGAGCGGATGTCCTCGTCTGGCTCGGCGAGCACGCCCACCTGGGCGGCCTTTTCCAGGTATCCGTCTTCCGCGCCGTCCCAGAGCGCGGCGTCCGGCAGTCCTTCCCTGTCCCTTAGAAGGGCGGACAGCTTCCGGCGTTCGGAGAGGGTTTCCTGGATGCGGGCTCGGATGGCCTCCGGGTCAAAATTTACGTTGGTAATGGTGGTGAAAAGATTCTGGGTGATCAGATGGTTCGTGCGGCGGGAGACGGCTGACCCCTCTGCCCGGAGCCTGACCGCCACGGCGGCGAGGCCCTTCGTCACGTACACCAGCAGATCCTGCAGGGCCGCCGTCTCCGGCGTCTTGCCGCAGACTCCCGCGCGGGTGCAGCCCCTGCAGCCTGCGGTTTCCTGGCACTGATAGCAAAACATAGCCTGTTCCATGTGAAATCCTCCTTCAAAAATGAGATGTGTGCTTGACTTTCTGGACATACTATAATAGATTTAGGACAACAAATCTGTTGTCATAACCACAAAAAAGGAGATTTTTATGAAGCAGGATCAAAAAGCGATCCGGCCGAAGCCGGATCTGGATTTTTCCTTTCTGTCCAGGACGCCCTTGTTCCTGGGGGCCTCCCCGGAGGAGATCGAAGCCATGACCGCCTGCCTGGAGGCGGAGACAAGAACCTACGAGAAGGGACAGATGATTTACCGCGCGGGAGACACAGCCGCCGCTCTCGGCCTGGTGCTTTGCGGCAGGATTCTGATCGTGCATGATGATTTCTGGGGAAACGCCACGGTGATGGACAGCGCGGGGGCCGGGCAGATTTTCGCGGAGACCTACGCCTGCACGCCCGGGGAGCCCATGATGGTAAACGCGGAGGCGGCGGAGGATTCCCAGGTGCTCTTCCTGAACGTGGGCCGGATCCTTCGGACCTGCTCCCGATCCTGCGAGCACCACAGCCGCCTTATCCGAAATCTCCTGGCTCTCTCGGCCCGCAAGAACCTGAATCTGTCCCGGAAAATCTTTTACACGGCCTCCAAATCCGTCCGGGGCCGCCTCCTGGCCTATCTTTCTGACCAGGCGGTCCGAAACGGAAGCCACAGTTTCACGATCCCCTTCAACCGGCAGCAGCTGGCAGACTATCTGAATGTGGACCGCAGCGCCCTCTCCAAGGAAATCGGGCGGCTCCAGAGGGAGGGCGCGCTGAAGACGAAGAAGAACTGGTTTGAGATGGGGAAGTGAGGGGCGGCGACAGGGAGGCAGGCAATTAGCGGCAAAGTATAAAATGCAGATGCGTAAATGATTCATGCGTGAATGTGTAATTTGATAAAGCACAATATGCTGATTTTAGATTTACTTAATTATAAATTAGTAAAATGTAATTGACTAATTTCAAACAAGAGAATATAGTATAGTTATCAGATAATTGGAGGTGTGGGAATGTTTATAGGAAGAGAGAAAGAACTGGCTGCGCTGAATAAACTCTACGCTTCGGATAAATTTGAGTTCGCAGTGATTTACGGCCGGCGCAGAGTTGGAAAAACTGCATTGATTAATCAGTTTATTAAAGATAAGAAAGCAGTCTATTTTACGGGGGTGGAGAGTAACGCCCTGCAGAACCTGGAAAATCTGAGTAAAAGCATTCTGGAGTACAGCGCGGGCATCCGGGCGGAGACAGCATTTTTGTCCTTCCAGGCAGCTTTGGAGTATGTGTTCCAGTTAAGTGAGAGGGAAAGACTGATTCTTGTGCTTGATGAATATCCATATGCAGCCCGTTCCTTTGCAAGTCTGGCTTCCACCCTTCAGCTTCTGATTGACCGTTACAAAGAACGTTCCCGGCTGATGCTGATTCTCTGCGGTTCATCCATGTCTTATATGGAAGATCAGGTGCTGGCTTATAAGGCGCCTCTGTATGGGAGAAGAACGGCGCAGATGAAGCTTAAGCCCTTTGAATTTGAAACTGTCTGCAGGTATCTCCGCTATTTTCCAGCCGAGGATAAGATGCTGCTTTACGGTGCTGTGGGAGGAACGCCGCAGTACCTTCTGCAGGTGGATGACCGCCTGAGTGTAAAGGAAAATATTGAAAATCTGTTTCTGGATCCTTCTTCCGCTCTCTATGAGGAGCCACAGAACCTGCTGAAGCAGGAGGTGCGCGAACCGGCTATTTATAATGCGGTTGTCACAGCGATAGCTGGAGGAGCCTCGCGCATGGCTGAGATTTCTACAAAGGTGGGAGAGGATACCAGTGTTTGCGCTGTCTATCTGAAAAATCTGATTTCTCTGGGGCTTGTTCGGAGGGAGACTCCCTACGGAGAAAAAAAATCCCGGAAATCGATCTATGTGATAGAGGACAATATGTTCCGGTTCTGGTACCGTTTTGTGCCAGAGAACAGTTCTATGATTGCGAGGGGAGCGGCGGAACTGGTCTACAGGCGGATAGAACCGTATTTTTCGGATTATGTGGGAAAGATATTCGAAGATATCTGTAAGCAGTATCTCTGGAAACAGATGCTGGAAGGGAAGTGTCTGGTAGAGTTTCGGGATCTGGGACGCTGGTGGGGGACAGATCCGGCGGTGAAAAGCCAGGCAGAAATCGATATCATGGGAGACCAGGACGGGGATACCGCACTGTTTGGCGAGTGTAAATGGACGAAGGAGAAAGTGGATACAGGTGTGCTGGAGACGCTGGCGCAAAGAAGCCGTATTTTTCATTACAGAAATGTAACGCTGTATCTGTTTGCCCGGAAAGGCTTTACGGAAGGCTGCCGGAAGCGTGCCCAGGATCTGGGAAATGTGGAGCTGGTCACATATGAAGAGATGCTGAAAGAATTTGAAGAGCACTAGCCCGGCAGACCAGACGGAATATGCAAAGCGCCTTCTGTCTGGCCTGGGCGAAACTGGGTTATATCTAAGCGGCTGCCTCTCCGGCGTCCCGCACGTAAGGGTGCATAAGGAAACTCTTGTAGAATCTCGCGCCGAGAAGGGTCGTCAGCACCTCCGTGCAGGGATAGGTCAGCCAGAACCAGGTCAGGCCGAACCGGGAGAAGAGGAAGCCCAGCGGGACGAAGAGAACCACGGTCCGCACCACCGTCAGCAGAGAGCTTTTCAGTCCCTGGCCCACCGCCTGGAAGAAGACGGGGAAAATGAGCGAGGTGACCATGGGGACGAAGCTCAGTCCGATGAAGCGGAAGCCCACCTGGCCGATCTCCACCACCAGCTCGTCGGAGGTAAAGACTCGGAGCATAGGCCCGGGAATCACCTCGAAGCAGAAGACGCCAAGCAGCATCAAAGCCATGCCAAAGAGGACGGCCGTGCTTAAGGTCTTCCTGCAGCGGCTGATATTCCTGGCAGCGTAGTTAAAGCTGATGACCGGCACGATGCAGGTCTGCATGGCGCCCAGGGGGATGAAGAAAAAGGTCTGCCATTTATAGTAGAGGCC
>CALWQJ010000109.1 GCA_944383645.1 uncultured Merdimonas sp. | reverse complement strand
CTTGCGCGTCCATTTGGCGAACGCCGCGAGGGTAAGTGCCCTTTGGGTGCAAATACCCCGATGCTTGCATCGTTTCTGGTTTGATGTTCCGTGTGCTTGCATCGGGGTCTTTGACTTCTATTTTTCTTCCTTTGTATCTGTATCAGACTCCGTCTCTTCCTTGGGAAGCTTGGTCACAAGCACCTGCTCGATCCGCTTGTCCTGAATCTTCTGAATCTCAAACCGCAGCCCGTCAAGCTCCACCGTCTGCAGATCGTTTTCCTCCGGAATATATCCCAGTTCATCCAGCAGAAGCCCGGAGATGGTGTCATGGCTGTCGGATTCCAGCTCGGTGTCCAGCTCATCGTTCAGATCGTTGATGGTCACCAGTCCCTTCAGCAGCCAGGTGTGGTCGTCGACCTCCTCGATCTTCGGCTCGTCATCCTCGTCTCCGGTGTCGTCGATAGGTCCCATGACCTCCTCCACCAGATCCTCAATGGTCACGATGCCGGAGAAGCCGCCGTACTCGTCGATCAGGATCGCGATATACTGATGAGATTCCTGAAGCTCCTTGAAGAGCTCGTCGATATTTTTACTTTCCAGTACAAAATATGGCTTGCGCAGCAGAGAACGGATGTCCACATGCTCAAAGCCGCAGCGCCGCGCCTCCACGATGAAGTCCTTAATATACAGGACGCCGATGATATTGTCGATATCTTCCTCATATACAGGAATTCTGGAATGACGGGTAGCCAGCATCTCGTCCAGATAGGAGGAGAGCGGTTCGTCCACATCGATGGCGTAGACGTCCGTGCGGGAGGTCATGACCTCCTTGGCCAGAATATCGTCAAATTCAAATATGGAATCCAGCATCTCAGATTCATACTCGTCGAATACCCCGGATTCCACGCCGTTTTCAATCAGCGCGCGAATCTCGGCTTCCGATACCTTTTCTTCCGACACCTCGTCATGCATGCCCACCAGGCGGAGCACCAGTCCCGTAGAAAGGGAAAGCAGCTTCACGATGGGGGCTGTGATTTTGGAAAAAATCCGAATCGGGCCAACCACAAACATACTGAAGGCTTCGGCTTTCTGCTGAGCGATACGCTTGGGTACCAGCTCGCCCAGTACCAGAGTAAAGTAGGACAGAAGCAGTGTGATGACTACTACAGATATCGTATCGCTGTTCGGGATATGTAGATTCACCAGCACGCCCTCCAGCCGCTTGGAAATACCGGTGGCGGCGGATGCACTGTTGAAAAATCCTGCCAGTGTGATCACGATCTGTATGGTCGAGAGAAAACGTGAGGGCTCCTTCAAAAGCTCCAGGACGAGGGCGGCTTTCTTATTGCCCTCATCGGCTTTCTGCGACAACTTGCTGGGGCTTGCGGATACAAGCGCCATCTCCGCGCCGGCAAAATAAGCGTTTAATGCCGTCAGGAATACAAGCAAAAGTAACTGCAGCCATAAATTGTCAGGGTCAGGGTCCATAAAAATAAAACCTCCTAAATATAAAATAAAAATATATAACGCTTTCAATTCTACCACAGATTTTACCGCCGCTCAAGAATTATTTAATTTTTCTTGAATTTGTTGTTTTTTACTTTACCAGACGGTATAATAAAAACAGAATTTATCCGTTATAGAGATCCGTTCAGAACGGATCCCAGGACAAGACAGAAGGAGATGAGACAATGAAGCTGACGTTTCTTGGCGCGGACCACGAGGTCACAGGAAGCTGCCATATGCTGGAGGCCTGTGGAAAAATCATGCTTGTGGACTGCGGTATGGAACAGGGACCCGATATCTATGAGAATCAGGAGATTCCTGTGGACGCCGGGCGCATCGACTACGTATTTCTGACCCACGCCCACATCGATCACTCCGGACTTCTGCCGCTGCTCTATAAAAGGGGCTTCCGGGGCGCGATCTTCACGACCTACGCCACCTGGGATCTCTGCGAGATCATGCTTCGTGACAGCGCGCATATCCAGATGTTCGAGGCGGAATGGCGCAACCGGAAGGCGAAGCGCTCCGGCAAGCCGGAATATGTGCCTTTGTATACCATGGAGGACGCGGACGGCGTCATGAAGCTTTTCTGCGGCTGTCCCTATGGCGAACGCATCCAGATCACGGAGGGCGTCGATATCCGTTTCACGGATGTGGGCCATCTGCTGGGCTCCGCCTGCATCGAGGTCTGGCTGAAAGAGCGGCAGGAGGAGACGAAGCTTTTGTTCTCCGGAGACGTGGGAAATGTCCATCAGCCGATTTTGAAGGATCCCCGTACCGTGGATATGGCGGATTATGTCATTATGGAATCCACCTACGGAGACCGCAGCCACGGGGAGCGGCCGGACTACATCGGGTCCCTGACCCGGATCCTGCAGGAGACCTTCGACCGGGGAGGCAACGTGGTCATTCCCTCCTTCGCGGTGGGGCGCACCCAGGAGATGCTGTATTTTCTCCGGGAGATTAAGAGCAAAGGCCTGATCCACGGCCACGGCGGCTTCAAGGTCTATGTGGACAGCCCGCTGGCGGTCCAGGCCACGACCGTCTTTAATAAGAACATGTACGAATGCTTCGACGAGGAGACACTGGCCCTGGTGAAGGCCGGCGTCAATCCCATCAGCTTTCCGGGCCTGCGGCTTTCCATTACCAGCGACGAGTCCAAGGCCATCAACTTCGACGAGGAACCCAAGGTCATTCTTTCCGCCTCCGGCATGTGCGAGGCCGGACGCATCCGCCACCATCTGAAGCACAACCTCTGGCGGCCGGAATGCACCATCCTGTTCGTAGGCTACCAGGCAGTGGGAACCCTGGGCCGGACCCTCGTGGAGGGCGCGAAGGAAGTGAAGCTGTTCGGAGAGCCGGTAGAGGTGCGCGCCCATGTGGAGACGCTGGCAGGAATCAGCGGCCACGCGGATAAGCAGGGCCTGATCCGCTGGCTGGAGGGACTGCGCGGCAGACCCCGGAGGGTCTTTATCGTCCACGGCGAGGATCAGGTCTGCGACAGCTTTGCGGAATGTCTGCGCAATGAATATGGCTACAGCACCGCAGCCCCGTACACCGGAGAGAGCTGGGATCTGACCTCCAATGTACGCATCGCCGAGGGAAGCCGGGAGCGGATCCAGAAGAAGGCCAGGGCACGGCAGGCGTCCACCGTATACGACAGGCTTGTGGAATGCGGCAGACGGCTGATGAGCCTGATAGAACGAAGCAAGGGCCTGGCAAACAAGGATCTGGCGAAATTCGCCGATCAGATTCAGGCGCTCTGCGACAAATGGGAAAAATAATGAGGGGAGTAGAAAAGACATGGACACAAAGGAAAAAAATCAGCTGACGCCGGAGCAGCGGCGCCGGAGAGCGGAGCTCAGAAAAAGAAAGCAGAGAGAGCTGCAGCGGAAAAAGAGAAGGAAAAAGCTTCTGATTGGAGCGGGAATCGCAGTCTGCGTCCTCGTTCTGGCCTTTTCCATTTTTCAGGTCATTCAGTTCATCGGAAACGGGTCTGAGACGATTTCCGCCAGAGGGGAGACCTTCGTGATCGCCCTGGATCCCGGCCACGGCGGCGAGGATACCGGCATGACGGGCGGCGAGGCCGTGGAGAAGGATGTGGACCTGAAAATCTGCTCCAAGCTGAAAATCATGCTGGAAAGCCAGGGCTATCAGGTCGTGATGACCCGCGGGGACGACACCCGTCTTTCCAAGGAAGAGCGGGCCTCTCTGGCCAATGCTTCCGGCGCGGATCTGCTGGTAAGCGTCCACTGTAATTATGCAGAGACTGACACGGAGCTGACCGGGGCCGTGAGCTGCTATCAGGACGGCAGCAAAAAAAGCCGGACGCTGGCTGAAAATATCCAGGAACGGCTCACAGAAGAAAGCGGAGCCGCAGACGGAGGCTGCGAAGCCGGAGATTATACCATTCTAAACGATACCGAGATGCCGGCCGTGCTGGTGCAGCCGGGCTACCTGAGCAATGAGACGGAAGCGGCGAAGCTGGCGGACGACTCCTACCAGAATGACGTGGCGAAGGGAATCGCCTACGGCATCCTGGCAAGTCTGGACAGAGGTTAACGCCTATGCTGAAGGAACTTCTTATGAAAAACAGGAGCTTCCGCGGGTATGACGAGAGCTTCCGCCTGACCCGGGCGGAGCTTCTGGAGCTGGTTGATCTGACACGCTATACGGCCTCTTCTGTCAATCAGCAGCCCCTGAAATATTACATTGCCAGCGATCCGGAGGAGGTAAAAAATATCCTGCCTCTTACCATGTGGGCAAAGGCTCTAAAGGAGATGTCCCTTCCCCATCCGGGCATGGGGCCGTCGGCCTTCATCATCATCTGCCAGGATATGAATATCAGCCCCAATACGGCCCGCTTCCAGAGAGATGTGGGAATCGCGGCTCAGACGATTCTTCTGGGCGCGGTGGAAAAGGGGCTGGGCGGCTGTATGATCGGAAGCTTCCGAAAACCAGAGCTGAAGGCCTTGTTGAAGCTTCCGGAAGAGATAGAGCCGAATCTGGCAGTGGCGCTGGGAAAGCCGGCGGAAAAGGTCGTGCTGACAGAGGTGGGACCGGATGGAGATACCAGATATTACCGGGACGGAAACGACGTTCACTATGTTCCCAAGCGGCGGCTGGAGGATATCGTCCTTTAATTGTCAGATAAAAACGTGTAAATAATATATATTGCTTAATTAATTCTTCTTTTATGAATTGTTTATAGTTTCTTTAGAAATGTTAGCACTCGTTAATTGACAGTGCTAACAAAAAGGACTATGATATGAAATGTCAAGAGGGAAAGGAAAAAGGAAAGGAACCGGAACCGAAGGGAGCCGGCAGCCAGATCGAATCCGGAACCCCGGGACAAAACCTATTGTAAGAGACAGAAAAAAGGAGCGATATATATGTTGACACCGAGCGTATTTGGAAAAGATTTCTTTGAGGATTTTGATGATATGTTTAACTTCCCGTTCTGGGATGACCGGGATATGAAAAAGATCGAGAAAAAGCTGTATGGCCGCAGAGGTAAGAACATGATGAAGACCGACATTAAGGAGACGGATACAGCGTATGAGCTGGAGATGGATCTGCCGGGCTTCCAGAAGGATGAGATAAAGGTAGCTCTGGAGAACGGATATCTGACCATCAGCGCCGCAAGAGGACTGGACAAGGATGAGCAGGACAAGAAGACCTCGAAGTACATCCGCAAAGAGCGTTACGCGGGAGCCTGCCAGAGAAGCTTCTATGTGGGCGACACCGTAAAGCAGGAGGACATCAAGGGCGAATTCAAGCACGGCATCCTGAAGCTGACGATTCCGAAGAAGGAAGCGAAGCCGGAAGTGGAAGCGTCCAAGTACATCACGATCGAATAATTTAAAGAAATAAGATAAATCTCAGAAAGAGGCCCGGCGGCAGCAGATGCCGCCGGGTCTCTTTTTATAACATTTTTCATAATCAGAAATGCAAAACATTTGATTTGATGTTATGATATACTTATATATAGTATACTTGCCGGAAAACAGGAGAATTTGCGGAGGCAGAATATGAGAAGAAAAGACAGAGAAATCACAGATTTAATTCTGATGCGCCACTACCATGCGGAGGATTTCCAGTTTAATACGAAAATGATGAAAGTGACTACCGTTCTGAGGCTGAATGTCTCCGACATGACTGGTAAGCGGAGAAATAATATTCATAAATCTTAAAGTAATTCTCACATATTTCCTTTCTGAGCGGACTGTGCTATAATGACTCCAGACTGGGAAAATCTGCGGCAGTTTTTCTCAGAAACAAAAAATAAAACCATAGAAAAGGAGCTGTTCATATGGATAAACAGGTACGGGATTTTGTGACAGAGAAGACCAGGGCGCTGCTGGCGTCCGCCACCTGCTGTAAGGAAGCGAAAGAGACGGCTGAGAGCTGGCTGGCGGCTGCAGGCACGGATAAAGAGGCAGAGGAGACCAGAAAATACCTCGCGGAGCTGGAAGAGGATATCGTGTCCATCGATGATCTGATCGGGCTGGCTGAGTCTGAGATGGGGCAGAAGATTTTCGGGGAGAACGCGAAAAATGTGGCAGAGGAAGGCCGCCAGGCGAAGGCTGCCGGGGCGAAATACTGCTTCTGTGACGCCTGCAAAGCAGTAGAAGCGATTCTCTCCAAAAAAGCAGAGATGCTGGCATAACTGGAAATAGACCGTAAAAACGCATTTGGTTTACGTAACTATTTTATGTAAAGTAAATGCCGAAAGGAGACTTTTACATGAGCGAGACATTACAGGTTATCCGGGAAAGACGCAGCTGCAAAAGCTACAAGCCGGATATGATTCCAGAAGAAGTCATCCAGACGATTGCAGAGGCAGGCACCTGGGCGCCCAGCGGCATGGGCCGGCAGTCCGCTATCATCGTGGCTATTACCAATAAAGAACTGCGTGACAGGCTTTCCCGCATGAACGCGCAGATTATGGGTGCGGATATGGATCCCTTCTACGGCGCTCCGGTGGTACTCGTGGTGCTGGCGGATAAAAAGGTGCCGACCCACGTATACGACGGCGCTTTGGTTATGGAGAACCTGCTGCTGGCGGCGGCGGATCTGGGAATCGGAAGCTGCTGGATCCACCGGGCAAAGGAAGAGTTCGAGAGCGCGGAAGGAAAAGAGATTCTAAAAGCTCTTGGAATTGAGGGCGATTACGAGGGCATCGGCCACTGCATTCTGGGCTACCCGGCCGCAGAACCGAAGGAAGCGGCGGCCCGGAAGGATTCGTATATCTATTATGCCAGATAATTCGTGAAGTTCCCGGTTTTCTTTTTCCTGGATATGCTGTATAATATATACAAGAAATACTGGAAAGGAGACGGAGGTATATGGCAAATAACACAATCATCACCATTGCCCGCCAGTATGGGAGCGGCGGACACGACATCGGTAAGAAGCTGGCAGAGGAACTGAAGATTCCTTTCTATGACAAAGAGCTTTTGGAGAGGGCGGCCAAGGACAGCGGCTTCTGCCAGGAGATATTCGAGAACTACGACGAGAAGCCGACGAACAGCTTTCTGTATTCCCTTGTGATGGACACCTATTCCATGGGATATTCGACGGCTGCTTTCGCGGAGATGCCCCTGAACCATAAGATTTTCCTGGCGCAGTTCAACGCCATCAAGGACATCGCCAAGGAAGGCCCCTGCGTGATCGTGGGCCGCTGCGCGGACTACGCGCTTGCGGATTTTCCGAATGTGGTGAACGTGTATCTGTACGCGGATCTGCAGTCCCGTATCGCCCGCATCGCCCGCCGGCATGACGTGACGGACGCCAAGGCGAAGGATCTGATTCAGAAGACGGACAAAAGCCGCGCCAGCTACTACAATTATTACACGAATAAAAAGTGGGGCGAGGCTACCGGCTATGATCTCTGCCTGAACACGGCCAGCCTTGGCATCGACGGGACGCTCCACATGATCCGGGAGTTCGCGGCCTACAAAGAGCGGGAGCATGAAAGGATCTGACAGACAGCAAAGGAAAAGCAGATGAAACTTGTAATACAGAGAGTTTCCCGCGCATCGGTGACGGTGCGCGGGGAGGTAATCGGACACATCGGCCAGGGCTTTCTCGTCCTGGTGGGTGTGGGCCAGAAAGACACGAAGGAGGACGCAGACCGTCTGGCGCGCAAAATGATCGGCCTGCGTATTTTTTCGGATGAAAACGGAAAGATTAACAAGTCCCTGAAAGATGTGGACGGACAGCTTCTGCTGGTGTCCCAGTTCACGCTGTACGCGGACTGCCGCCATGGCAACCGACCCGGATTTACGGACGCGGCAGATCCCGGACTGGCAGAAGAGCTGTATGAATACCTGATCGATATCTGCCGCCGGGAGATCCCCGTGGTGGAGCAGGGAGAATTTGGCGCCGAAATGAAGGTAGAGCTGGTCAACGACGGCCCCTTTACCATATTGCTTGACTCAGAAATGTACAGGGAGAAAAAATAAGAATGAGTAAGAGACAGGATATTCACAAGGTATTGATTATCGGATCGGGCCCCATTATCATCGGACAGGCCTGCGAATTTGACTATTCCGGCACACAGGCCTGCAAGGCCTTAAAGAAGCTGGGCTATGAGATTGTGCTGGTAAATTCCAACCCGGCTACCATCATGACCGACCCGGGTACGGCTGACGTGACCTATATCGAGCCGCTGAATCTGGAGAGGCTGACGCAGATTATCGAAAAGGAAAGACCGGACGCCCTGCTCCCGAACCTGGGAGGACAGTCGGGTCTTAATCTCTGTTCCGAGCTTTCCAAGGCCGGTGTGCTGGACAAATATAACGTAAAGGTCATCGGCGTGCAGGTGGACGCCATCGAGCGGGGCGAGGACCGGATTGAGTTCAAGCATACCATGGACAGTCTGGGCATCGAGATGGCCAGAAGCGAAGTGGCCTACAGTGTGGACGAGGCCGTAGCCATCGCGGAAAAGCTGGGCTATCCGGTGGTGCTGCGTCCGGCCTACACCATGGGCGGCGCCGGCGGCGGCCTAGTCTATAATGTGGAAGAGCTGAAGACCGTCGTGGCCAGGGGCCTGCAGGCCAGCATCGTGGGCCAGGTTCTGGTGGAGGAATCCATCCTGGGCTGGGAGGAGCTGGAGCTGGAGGTGGTCCGCGACAGCAAGAACAATATCATCACCGTCTGCTTTATTGAGAATATCGATCCGCTGGGCGTACACACAGGCGATTCCTTCTGTTCCGCGCCCATGCTGACCATCCCGGAGAACGTCCAGAAGCGTCTCCAGGAGAAGTCCTACAAGATTGTGGAGGCAATCCAGGTCATCGGCGGAACGAACGTACAGTGGGCCCATGATCCGGTGACGGACCGTGATATCGTCATTGAGATCAATCCCCGTACCTCCCGCTCCTCGGCGCTGGCGTCCAAGGCCACCGGCTTCCCCATCGCCCTGGTTTCCGCCATGCTGGCCTCCGGCCTGACCCTGGACGAGATCCCCTGCGGGAAGTACGGAACCCTGGATAAATACGTTCCCGACGGAGATTATGTA
>CALWQJ010000108.1 GCA_944383645.1 uncultured Merdimonas sp. | reverse complement strand
ATTTCCGCAGCGTCTCTGTCTTCCCGACCCGGCGGCGTCCATAGACGACAATCAGCTCTCCTTCTGCTGACGCGTACCGCTCCTCCAGAAAATGGAGCTCTTTTTCACGTCCAACAAACATTTTCCGCCCTCCTTTATCTTTTATAATCGCATTTTATATAATCTTGATTATTATAATTTAAATTTTATAGAATTATACCCCTTTCCAACAAAAAACGCAAGCTGATTCGCTTTTCTGCTGCGGCACAAAAGCTGCCCTGACTGACGCGCCATTCCTTTTAAATCAAAAAAACTGTGGGCAGCAGTTATCTTCCTTTGCAGCCCACAGCCTATGAAACGATATCCTGTTTTCTGAGTCCTTACGCCTTTCTTCCGCAGCACTGCTTATACTTCTTGCCGCTTCCGCAGGGGCAGGGATCGTTCGGGTAAATCTTTGCGCTCTCCCGCTTCTTCGGCGCGTTCGCCAGGGAGGTATCCTTGTTCGTGCCGGTCACCTTGGCTACCTGCTCGCGCTCGGCCTTTTCCTCCACGCGCACGTGCATCAGGATCCGGACGGTTTCTTCCTGGATGCTGGCCGTCATGGCAGAGAACATCTCGTAGCCGCTCAGCTTATACTCTACCAGCGGATCTCTCTGGGCAAAGGCCTGCAGGCCGATACCCTGGCGGAGCTGATCCATATCGTCGATATGATCCATCCACTTCCGGTCGATGACCTTCAGAAGGAAGACGCGCTCCAGCTCACGCAGCATCTCCGGATTCGGGAACTCGGCTTCCTTCAGCTCATAGAGCTTCACCGCCTCTTCCTTGAGCATATGCTTCAGCTCATTCCGGTTCTTTTTCTCAGCGATGCGCTCCGGCGTAACGGGCTGCAGGGGAATGGTCCGAAGCAGAGCCTCGTTCAGGCCCATCAGATCCCAGTCCGCCTTCTCCTGATCGTCTCCAATCAGGCTGTCCACCACGTTCTCCACCGTATCCGTAATCATCTTATAGACAGCGTCGCGCATGCTCTCGCCATTCAGCACCCGGCGCCGCTCGCCATAGATAATCTCGCGCTGCTCGTTCATGACCTGGTCGTACTCCAGCAGGTTCTTACGAATGCCGAAGTTGTTGCTCTCGATCTTCTTCTGCGCCTTCTCAATGGCGTCCGACAGCATCTTATGCTCAATCTGCTCATTCTCCGGCACGCCCAGCGCGTTGAACATTCCCATCAGACGCTCGGAGCCGAAGAGACGCATCAGGTCGTCCTCCAGGGAAATATAGAAACGGGACTCGCCCGGGTCGCCCTGACGTCCGGAACGGCCGCGCAGCTGGTTGTCGATACGTCTGGCCTCATGGCGCTCCGTACCGATGATCTTTAAGCCTCCCGCGGCCCGCGCCTCGTCGTCCAGCTTGATATCCGTACCACGGCCGGCCATGTTCGTGGCGATGGTTACGGCTCCGTGCTGTCCGGCCAGGGCCACGATCTCCGCCTCGCGCTCATGGAACTTCGCGTTCAGCACCTCATGGGGGATCCCCTGCTTACGCAGAAGCCCGCTTAAGTATTCCGAAGTCTCAATGGTAATCGTACCTACCAGGACCGGCTGTCCCTTTGCGTGGGCTTCCTTGATCGCCTCGATCACCGCGTGGAATTTCTCCTTCTTCGTCTTATACACGGCGTCGTCCAGGTCTTTTCGGATCACGGGACGGTTCGTCGGGATCTCGATGACGTCCATGCCGTAGATCTCGCGGAACTCCTTCTCCTCTGTCAGAGCGGTACCGGTCATACCTGCCTTCTTGTCATACTTGTTGAAGAAATTCTGGAAGGTGATATTCGCCAGCGTCTTGCTCTCGCGCTTCACCTTCACATGCTCCTTGGCCTCAATCGCCTGGTGCAGACCGTCGGAATAGCGGCGGCCCGGCATAATGCGGCCCGTGAACTCGTCTACGATCAGCACCTGATCGTCCTTCACCACATAATCCTGATCCCGGAACATCAGATAGTTGGCCCGCAGAGCCAGAATGATGTTGTGCTGGATCTCCAGATTCTCCGGATCCGCCAGGTTGTCAATATGGAAATACTGCTCCACCCGCTTTACGCCGTCGGCAGTCAGGTTTACAATCTTATCCTTTTCATTGACGATGAAATCTCCGGTCTCGGTAATCTCCTCGCCCATGATGGCGTTCATCTTGGAAAACTCTCCGCTGGCCTCGCCCCGCTTCATGGATTTCGCCAGGACGTCGCAGACCTCGTAGAGCTTCGTGGACTTGCCGCTCTGGCCGGAAATGATAAGCGGCGTTCTCGCCTCGTCGATCAGGACCGAGTCCACCTCGTCGATGATGGCGTAGTGGAGGGAGCGCTGCACCAGCTGCTCCTTGTAAATCACCATGTTGTCGCGCAGATAGTCAAAGCCCAGCTCGTTGTTCGTCACATAGGTGATGTCGCAGGCGTATGCCGCCCGTCTCTCGTCGTTCGTATTCCCATTCAGAACCACGCCTACCGTCAGTCCCAGAGCCTCGTGGACCTTGCCCATCCACTCCGCGTCACGGTGCGCCAGGTAGTCGTTCACCGTCACGATATGGACGCCCTTGCCCTCCAGGGCATTCAGGTAAGCCGGAAGCGTGGACACCAGCGTCTTTCCTTCACCGGTCTTCATCTCGGCGATACGTCCCTGATGCAGGATAATTCCGCCGATCAGCTGCACCCGGTAATGCTCCATGCCAAGCACGCGCCTGGCCGCCTCGCGCACTGCCGCGAAGGCCTCTACCAGCAGATCATCCAGCGTCTCGCCGTCCGCCAGGCGCTGTTTAAATTCTCTTGTCTTTCCCTTCAGCTCCTCATCCGAAAGCTTCATCATCTCCGGCCGGAGGGCCTCGATCTTATCCACCAGCGGATAAATGAGCTTCAGCTCACGCTCAGAATGCGTACCGAAAACCTTTGTCAAAAAACCCATCTGATTACTCCAATCCTTACGCTGCCGCTTTCTGTCCGGAGACCCGCTCCGTCCGCAGCCCGCGTTTTTAATTCAGACAATACTCCGTTCTGTATTTTAGCACTATACGGAAGATTATTCAAGAAATTTTGATTTTCAAAAACAGGGACGCCGGGCGGCTGTCTCTGCGGCCTGCCCGGCATCCCCGTCTTTTTATCCTGTCTGACGACCCACGTTCCCCAAAATCCGGAAATCAGTTCTCCGGCTCCAGAAGTCCGTAGGTATTTCCCTTTCTCTTGTAAACCACGTTCACCTGGTCCGTCTCTGCGTTCACGAATACGTAGAAGCTGTGTCCCAGCATCTCCATCTGCACGCAGGCGTCCTCGGGATACAGAGGCTTTAAGTCATACTGCTTGGTGCGGATGATGCGTACCTCCTCATCCTCTGCCTCTTTATCGATGAACTCCTGGCGGAAGCTGCCGCCGCCCTGCTCGCGCTGCACGATCTTGTTCTTATACTTGCGCAGCTGGCGCTCGATGACTTCCT
The DNA here is from genome assembly GCA_944383645.1 of uncultured Merdimonas sp. Taxonomy (GTDB): domain Bacteria; phylum Bacillota; class Clostridia; order Lachnospirales; family Lachnospiraceae; genus Laedolimicola. The sequence continues at coordinate 5,751 of CALWQJ010000108.1, read as the reverse complement.
CTACCAGATCGATGGATACGTACATATCGTTGCTCACCTGCTCAGAGCGGATCACCGTGCCCTTCACAGGGATCGTTACCTCGATTTTCTGCCTCTCTTTCTCCACACTCAAGGTCACCTGCACTTCCGTGTCAGGAGTAAAATAGCGCTCCAGCTTCCCCAGCTTGTCTGTAATCGCTCCGCGAAGCCCCTCTGTCACATCAATGTTCTTTCCGCTGATAATATAACGCATAGACTCAACTCCTTTACGTTTTTTTGCTACCCCAAGTATACCACATTCTGGTAGGGGATACAACCGCCAAAAAGGTCCAGGGCGCTTCCGATGGTCACGTCCACCCGGCCCCTTCCGATCTCCTTTATCGTCTCCAGATCCTCCATGCTTCCCACGCCTCCGGCGTAGGTCACAGGGATTCCCTCCCAGTCTCCAAGCAGCCGGATCAGCTCTCTTTCGACGCCCGAAGCCTTTCCCTCCACGTCCACCGCATGGATGAGAAACTCATCGCAGTCCGCGGAAAGCCCGGTAAGTAATTCCGGCGTCACCTGCACCTCTGTCCATTTCTGCCAGCGGTCGGTGACCACGTAATACGCTGCGCCGTTTTTCCCATTTCTCTTCCGGCAGCTTAGGTCCAGCACCAGCCTGTCTTTTCCTACAGTATTCCTCATTTTCTTCAGATTATCATACTGGATCTGCCCGTCCCGGAACACGTAGGAGGTCACGATGACGTGGGAAGCGCCCGCGTCCAGATAAAGACAGGCGTTCTCCGGCGTGACGCCGCCCCCCAGCTGGAGGCCGCCCGGATAAGCCTCAAGAGCTTCCAGGGCCTGCCGCCTGGTCGCTTCAAAATACGGGGAATCCGCCCCGTTCAGCAGGATCACGTGGCCGCCCCTAAGGCCGTCTCTCCGGTACAGAGAGGCGTACCAGGCCGCCGTCTGCTCCGACACAAAATTCTCCTTCGCCTGGTCGCCCTGATCTTTCAGGCTGCCGCCGACGATCTGCTTTACTTTTCCATTGTGGATGTCGATACATGGCCGAAACCGCATTATGAAATCACCTCTACCGCCTCCGCCACCGTGCGCACCCCGCACAGCCGGACGCCCTTTATCTCTCCTGCCTGCTCCCGGCAGACCTCCGGGAGAATCACCGTGGTAAAGCCAAGCTTCTTCGCCTCCTGCACCCGCTGGGCCGCCTGGCTGACCGCCCGGACCTCGCCGCTTAGGCCCACCTCGCCAAAGGCCAGCGTCTTCTCGTCAACCGCCCGGTCCCGGGCGCTGGAGACCACTGCCAGCACCACAGCCAGGTCGATGGCCGGCTCGCCCACGCGGAAGCCCCCGGCGATATTGATGTAGACGTCGCTGTTCGACAGCTGGAGGCGGAGCCTCTTTTCCAGCACCGCCAGAAGGAGGTTCACCCGGTTGTAATCCATGCCTGCCGCCGTCCGCCTGGGCATGGCCAGCGGACTTCTCGTGACCAGGGCCTGGATCTCCAGCAGGATGGGGCGGGTCCCCTCCATGGAACAGGCCACAATGGAGCCGGAGGCTGCCTCCGGCCTTCCGTTCAGCATGAATTCCGAGGGGTTCGCCACCTCCGCAAGCCCGTTCTCCCGCATCTCGAAGACGCCGATCTCATTTGTCGAGCCGAAGCGGTTCTTCACCGCCCGCAGGATCCGGTAGGAAGCGTGCCGGTCCCCCTCGAAATAGAGAACCGTGTCCACCATGTGTTCCAGCACACGCGGCCCGGCCACCGTCCCTTCCTTGGTCACGTGGCCCACGATAAAGACGGAGACGCCAAGCCCCTTCGCGAGTCCCAAAAGCACCGAGGTGGCCTCCCGCACCTGGGAGACGCTGCCCGGCGCGGAGCTGGAATTCTCGCTGTACATGGTCTGGATGGAGTCGATGATCACCGTCTGCGGGCGGACCTCCCGGATGGTCTCCGAGATGATGTCGAGATTCGTCTCGCAGAACAGACGGAGCTTGTCGGAAAAGCTGCCGATCCGGGCCGCCCGCATCTTGATCTGTTTTAAAGACTCCTCGCCTGAAATATACAGAACCTCTCTTCCGTCCCCGGAAAGCTTCTGGCAGACCTGAAGGAGAAGAGTGGATTTCCCGATTCCGGGATCGCCGCCCACCAGAACCAGGGAGCCGGGCACAATGCCGCCTCCCAGGACCCGATTAAGCTCCTCCAGACCGGAGCTTACGCGCTCCTCCTCATCCATTGGAACAGAAGAAAGGCAGACCGGCGCTGCGGCTGCCTTTCTTTCTTCCCGCGCCCTTCCGGCGCTCTTTTTTTCAACAGTCTCTTCCACAAAGGTATTCCACTCCCTGCACCCCGGGCACTGTCCCAGCCATTTGGGGGACTCGTACCCGCAGCTCTGGCAGAAGAATACCGTCGTCGTCCTGCCCTTTGCCATACTGTCGTCCTGCGCTCTCCCTTACGCCTTCAGAATCTTTACGCTGACCGCGTCCTTATTTCCCAGCTCTACGCTTAAGACCAGCTTGCCTCCAAGCCCCGTCTTGATAGCGCCCGTGCTGACGCCGTCCACCAGGGTCAGGTACTCGGTGTCGTCCGCCATGCCGAGGGTGATCTGGGCGTCCTCCGGCCCTTCTACCTGAAACTCCACGCTGGCGCCGTCCGCCCGGAAATGCTCCACCGCCGTGCCCGGCACAGACTCGTACACGAACATGTCGTTGCGCTCCAGCTTGGTGATCTCACGGAAGGTCTTTACCTTGTAAATATCTCCCTGATATTCAAAATCCTGCTTCTTCGTCTTGGAGGCCAGCTCATAGTCTCCGAAGCTGATGCTTCCGTCTTCCTCTGCGCGGATCAATTCTTTTACTGCTGCCATTTCTTTCGTCCTCCCAAATGGATCTTTTGATGTCTTGATTATAAACGATCCCGGCTCCAATTTCCATACATTTTTTGCTGACAATCCATTGCCGGTAAATCCTGACGGCGCCGCCTTACGCGAATACGATTTTTCCCTTCCGCAGGGTCACCGTCACCTGGCTTCCCTTCTTCACCTCACCCGAAAGCAGGGCGTCCGCCAGCGGGTCCTCCACCTGCGTCTGGATCGCCCGCTTCAAGGGCCGGGCCCCGTATTTTACGTCGTAGGCGCTGTCCACGATATGCGCCTTCACGCTGCCCTGGACCTTCAGGGTAATCCCCATCTGCTCCTGGCAGCGGGCGGACAGCTCTTTGAACAGAAGCGTCACGATCTGCTTCATCTGCTCCTTATTCAGCGCGTGGAACACGATAATCTCGTCGATCCGGTTCAGGAACTCCGGCTTGAACATCCGGCGCACCTCCTCCATCACGCTGGCCTTCATGGCCTCGTAATTCTGCTTTTCATCCTCCTGGGAGGCAAAGCCCAGCTTCTTGGGCGCTATGATAGAGCCCGCTCCCGCGTTGGAGGTCATGATGATGACCGTGTTCTTGAAATCCACGGTCCTTCCCTGGGAATCCGTAATCCGCCCGTCGTCCAGCACCTGCAGGAGAATATTGAAGACGTCCGGATGGGCCTTCTCGATCTCGTCAAAGAGAATCACCGTATAAGGGTTCCGGCGCACCTTTTCGGAAAGCTGGCCCCCGTCGTCGTGGCCCACGTATCCGGGAGGCGCTCCGATCAGCTTGGAGACGCTGTGCTTTTCCATATATTCCGACATATCGACCCGGATCATGGCTTCCTCGCGCCCGAACAGGACCTCGGCCAGCGCCTTGGAAAGCTCCGTCTTTCCCACGCCGGTGGGACCCAGGAACAGGAAGGAGCCAATGGGCCTTCCCGGATCCTTTAAGCCTACCCGGCCCCTGCGGACTGCCCGCGCCACCGCGGCCACCGCCTCATCCTGGGCGATCACGCGCTTGTGGAGGGTCCCTTCCAGCTTCCTAAGCTTCTGGGCCTCTGTCTCCGCCAGCTTGCTGACCGGGATCTTCGTCCACTCCGCCACCACCTGGGCGATCTCGTTTTCCCCTACTCTTAAAGCCTTCCGGCTCCGTCCGCGCCCAGCTTTTCCACGTTCCTTTTCGATCTGAGCCTCAAGCGAGGAGCGCTCCCTGCGAAGCGCCGCGGCGCGCGCAAAATCCTGCTGCCGGACGGCCTCCTCCACCTCCTCCAGGAGCGTGGCGCTGTGCTTCTCCAGCTCCGCCGTCCCCTGGGGGCTCTGCATTCCGCCCAGACGCACCCGGGCGCAGGCCTCGTCCATCAGGTCGATGGCCTTGTCAGGCAGAAACCGGTCGCTGATATAGCGCTTCGACAGCTTCACGGCCGCCTCCAGGGCCTCGTCTGTGATCTCTACCTGGTGGTGGCGCTCATAATTTCCACGGACGCCCTTCAGGATCTCCACCGTCTCCTCCTCGCTGGGCTCCTCCACCATAATCGGCTGGAAACGGCGCTCCAGCGCGGCGTCCTTCTCGATATGCTTCCGGTATTCCTCCACAGTCGTGGCTCCGATTACCTGGAGTTCCCCTCTGGAAAGAGCCGGCTTCAGAATATTGGCGGCGTCCATGGCGCCCTCCGCTCCGCCCGCGCCGATCAGCGTGTGCAGCTCGTCGATGAACAGCAGCACGTCTCCCGCGTGCATGACCTCATCCATGACGTTCTTGATGCGCTCCTCGAACTCGCCCCGGTATTTGGTGCCCGCCACCATACCGGACAGATCCAGCGTCAGGAGCCGTTTCCCTTTTACAGAATCCGGCACCGTCCCTTCCGCGATCCGCTCTGCCAGTCCCTCCACAATCGCCGTCTTGCCCACGCCCGGCTCGCCGATCAGGCAGGGATTATTCTTGGTCCGGCGGCTTAAGGTCTGAATCAGGCGGCGGATCTCCTGATCCCTGCCCACGCAGGGCTCCAGTCTCCGCTCCCGGGCAAGCTCCGTCAGATCCCGGCTGTACTGGTCGAGGGTCTGCGTCCCCCGCCCCTGTCCCTGGGCGCGGCCGCTGCGGGCGGCCTCCTCCCGGTAAGCCTGTCCCGTCCTGCCCATGGAATTCAGCATGGCCGTATAGAGCTCCTTGGGATTCACATTCATCGTATTCAGAAGACGGCTGGCCGCGCATTCCACGTCCTTTAGCATGGCAATCAGGAGATGCTCCGTGCCCGTCTTCTTTTCACGGAAGCGCGCCGCCTCCTGGCAGGCGTCCTCCAGCACCTTTTCCGCCCGGGGAGTGAAGCCGTCCCGTTCCGCCAGGGCCGCGCCGCCCTCCGGGGAAATCAGATCCCGGATCAACTCCAGAACCTTCTCCTCCTCTACCTTTCTCTCTATAAGAAGCTGCGCCGCCGCGCAGTCCTTCTCCCGCAGCATCGCCAGCAGGATATGCTCGGTCCCTGTATAATTCTGCCCGAGCTCCCTGGAGGCCTTCTCAGCCTGCTTCAGCACTCTGGCAGCCTTTCCGGTATAATTCTCAAACATAAATCTCCTCCTGTCACAAAGAGCGGGGTTCACACCCCGCCCCTTTTATCCTAAGTATTACGGCACATCTGTTATCATTTCTGAATCAGCTGTAAATAACAGCCTTACAGATCCAGATCATCGAAATCAAGAATCTCTATGTCGAAATCCTCGTCCTCTTCATCCTGACCCTTCTTCGGCTTTTTCCCTCCTGGGACAGCCGTCTTTTCAACCTCTTCCACCGCGCTCATGTCGATCTCCGGAAGATTTGCGGTCAGAGTCAGATCCACCTTTTCTTCCTCCTCCGGCTCGTCTTCATCATCCGAAGCAGACGCGTCTTCAGAGCGTTTCTTCTTTACAGCTTCCATGAAG
>CALWQJ010000107.1 GCA_944383645.1 uncultured Merdimonas sp. | reverse complement strand
TGTGACGGAAGCAGTGCCGGACAGGGCGGAAACTATAGGAAGAAGGCTTGACAAAAGCCGTCCGGGGGCGATAGAATAACATGAAGATACGCCCTGTATACGGGCAGTCTGGACATAGAATACCTGCCCCGGGCGGTGAGAGGAGAGAAGAGATGGCAAAGGAGAAGAAGCTGGTGGAAGAGATCACATCGATGGATGTGGATTTCGCCCAGTGGTATACGGATGTTGTAAAGAAAGCGGAGCTGACAGATTATACAAGCGTAAAGGGCTGCATGGTGATCAAGCCGGCAGGCTACGCGATTTGGGAAAATATCCAGCACGAGCTGGACAGACGGTTCAAGGAGACGGGCGTGGAGAATGTGTACCTGCCCATGTTCATTCCGGAGAGCCTGCTTCAGAAGGAAAAGGATCATGTGGAGGGCTTCGCCCCGGAGGTGGCCTGGGTGACCCACGGCGGCATGGAGCAGCTTCAGGAGCGCCTGTGCGTGCGCCCCACCTCGGAGACCCTGTTCTGTGATTTTTACGCCAAGGAGATCCAGTCCTACCGGGATCTGCCGAAGGTATATAACCAGTGGTGCTCGGTGGTGCGCTGGGAGAAGACGACCCGTCCCTTCCTGCGTTCCAGGGAGTTCCTGTGGCAGGAGGGCCATACGGCCCACGCGACGGCGGAGGAGGCTGAGGCGCGGACCCAGCAGATGCTGAATGTGTACGCGGATTTCTGCGAGGAGGTTCTGGCGATTCCGGTGATCCGGGGACGCAAGACGGATAAGGAGAAATTCGCCGGCGCGGAGGCGACCTATACCATCGAGTCGCTGATGCATGACGGCAAGGCCCTGCAGTCCGGCACCAGCCACAACTTCGGCGACGGCTTCGCGAGAGCCTTCGGCATCCAGTACACCGCCAAGGACAATACGCTCCAGTACGTGCATCAGACCTCCTGGGGCATGACGACCCGCATGATTGGCGCTATCATCATGGTGCACGGAGACAACAGCGGACTGGTGCTGCCGCCGCGGATCGCGCCCGTACAGGTGATGGTGATTCCGATTGCCCAGCACAAGGAAGGCGTGCTGGATAAGGCGTACGCGATCAAATCTGATCTGCTGAAGGCGGGCTTCAAGGTGAAGGTAGACGATTCCGACAAGAGCCCGGGCTGGAAGTTCTCCGAGCAGGAGATGAAGGGAATTCCGGTGCGTATTGAGATCGGGCCGAAGGATATCGAGGCGAACCAGGCCGTGATCGTGCGCCGGGATACCCGCGAGAAGATCGTGGTTTCCCTGGACAATCTTTCCGAGAAGCTTACAGAGGTGCTGGATACCATGCAGCATGACATGCTGGAGAGGGCCCGCGCCCACAGGGACGCCCACACCTACGACGCCCTGAATTACGAGGAGTTTGTAAAGACCATCAACGAGAAGCCGGGCTTCGTGCGCGCCATGTGGTGCGGCGACCAGGCCTGCGAGGACAAGGTTAAGGAAGACACCACCGCTACGGCCCGCTGCATGCCGTTCAAGCAGGAGAAGCTTTCCGACGTCTGCGTCTGCTGCGGAAAGCCGGCGAAGGCCATGGTTTACTGGGGCAAGGCGTACTAAGAGAAGGGGATTCTCAGTTGACGGGAACATAAATACAAAGGTGATCCTCTTTCCGATTCGTTTTTCGAAACAGGAAAGAGGATCACCTTTTTTCTGCTTTTGATTTTTGTGCGGAGAGCTCCTTTAAATCGTCGATGGCCATCTCCACATCAAAGGTGTGGAAGCCCAGCCAGCAGTCGTTCATAGTATCCGCTCCGGCGGTCTGGAAAATAGCCTTGCTACTTTCACCGGTGTAATAATGCCAATAACGGTAGATGTAACCAGTCCAGTACATTACTTCTTTGGAATAGAGCGTACCTGCCTTTTTCAGTCCGCCTGCCTCGTCGTTCAATTCTTCCAGAATATATTCCTCACCGGCCCACTGCAGGCGGTCATAGGTGTCATCCAGGGCCGCCGCCGCCCGGCTGTTCATAAAGGCCCGGATAAACTCCGGACAGTCATATCCGTTTTTCAGAGCCAGCTCGAATAGACGCCCCTGAATATCGCAGAGCTGCCGCTGTTCCAGACTCAGGTTTGCCATCTCATTCACCTGCCTTTAAAATCTCGTCAAAGAAACGCCCCTCCCGCCTGTATTTTCGGCAGATTTCATCTGCCAGAGCGATCCCCTTGGTACGGTTGGCCTCACTCTCTGTCTTCAGGCTTTTACGATCTTCGTCAGAGATATATTGCTCATCCAGAATTTTAATTTTGCTGCACGCTTTTTCTGTCAGCGCCACATACTGTTTTCCAAGCTTCAGAGCTGACAGACTGTTGATAAGCGCAAGATCTGTAATCTCGCCATTAAAAAATCGATCCAGTACCACAAACATGCGGTCGTTGGCAATATATCCAATGACCATATCGCAGCCGGCGGCCATAGAGGCATACCGTTGATAAATGCGGGAACCTTTGACAGATTCCAGCTTGCCTCGGTTGAAGGCGATTAGCAGAGCCCAATCCAGGCCAACTTCCACATCAAGTATTGTAAGGCCAGTCAGGCTGGCCTGCAGGGTATAGAGTCTTCCCTCCGGATAATTGCAGATCAATGTGAGCGGCTGTATCCGTTCGGTGCCCATGTAAAAGCCTTTGCCAAAATCACATCTGTCCCGGCTGACGGGGGCAATAAGGCCATGTAATCCGGATTTGGAGCCGTGATAAAGAGTAACAGTTTCCTCAGATGTAATAATAGAAGCACCGTTCAGCTGGAAAAACATAGGGATTCACCGCCTCTGCTTATAACATTTATTTTCTGACATTATAGCATTTGCGTGTATGGAATACAATATTTCATTGAAACCATATATTTTCCGGGCTATAATGATCAGAGAAACAGAGAAGAGAGAAAGGAATCCATGTATGCTGCGAATCCAGATCCCAGAAAAAGCAAATCATATCATATCAGTTCTCGCGGAGGCCGGCTTTGAGGCCTACGTGGTGGGCGGCTGCGTCCGCGACGCCATTTTGGGGCGGACTGCGGCGGACTGGGACATCACGACGAACGCGCTGCCTTCGCAGGTGAAGACTCTGTTCCCGCGTACCCTGGACACGGGTCTTCAGCACGGGACGGTGACGGTCATGCAGGGCAGAGAGGGCTTTGAGGTGACGACCTACCGGATCGACGGCGAGTACCTGGACGGACGCCACCCGGACAAGGTGACGTTTACGCCCAGCCTTCTGGAGGACTTGAGGCGGCGGGACTTTACGGTGAACGCCATGGCGTATAACGAGGCGGAGGGGCTGGTGGACGCCTTCGACGGCCTGGGCGACCTGGAGCGCCGGCAGATCCGCTGCGTGGGCGATCCCAGGGAGCGGTTCACGGAGGACGCCTTACGGATCTTAAGGGCCGTGCGGTTCTCGGCCCAGCTGGATTTCACGATCGAGGCGGGGACCTGTGCGGCGCTCGCAAAGTTCGCGCCCAATCTTCGTAAAGTCAGCGCCGAGCGGATTCAGACGGAGCTGGTGAAGCTTCTGGCCTCGCCGCACCCGGAGGCCTTCCGGACGGTCTGGGAGACGGGCATCTCGGCGGTGATCCTGCCGGAATTTGACGCCTGCATGGAGACGCCCCAGCAGAGTCCCCACCACTGCTGGTCTGTGGGAGAGCATACCCTGCGCGCCCTCCCCTTTGTGGAGGCGGAAAAATCGCTGCGGCTGGCGGTGCTGCTCCATGATATCGGAAAGCCGCTGACGCGGACCACGGACGAGGCGGGCGTGGATCATTTCTATGGGCACGCGCCGAGAAGCGCGGAGCTGGCAAACGGGATCCTGCGCCGCCTGAAGTTCGACAACGACACCAGAAAAAAGGTGGTGAGGCTGGTGCAGGTTCACGACGACTGGCAGATCCCGCTGACGCCAAAGGGAGTGCGCCGGGCGGTCCACCGGATCGGCGCGGATATTTTTCCGGATTATCTGAAGGTGCGCCGGGCGGATATCCTGGCCCAGGCTCCCGCGTTCCAGGAGGAAAAGCTTGGGGAGCTCGGGGAGACAGAGCGGTTGTATCAGGAAATCGTGGAGCAGCAGGAGTGCCTGTCCTTAAAGGATCTGGCGGTGACCGGCCGGGATCTTATCGCTGCGGGGATGAAGCCGGGACCGGAGCTTGGCCGGGTTCTGGAAGAGTTGCTTGCGCTAGTCATCGACCACCCGGAATATAATACAAAAGAGCTTCTCCTTGAGAAGGCAAGAATAATGCCCCCCGTTTCTTCATAGATTTGAAGGGAACGGGGGGATTTGTGTGAACGAAAAAGGACTGCAAATTTTAGAGCAGTATGACATCCAGCTCCAGAGAAGCTTCGGCGGACGCGGAAGCCTGATGCTGGAGACGGACCAGGGGTTGAAGCTATTAAAGGAATTTGCAGGCTCCAGACATAAGCTCCCCCTGGAACAGAGGATACTGAAGCGTCTGGAGGAACAGGGGATCTGCAGGACGGACCGGGCGGTGGCGAACCGGGAGGGAGAGCTGATCTCCATCGGAGAGTACGAGACGCCGTATATCCTGAAAAGCTGGCCGCCGGGGCGGGAATGCGATCCGAGAAACGAAGAGGATCTGCTGCGGAGCATGCGGACCCTGGCCCGGATTCACCGGGAGCTTCGCGGGGCGCCGGGGCTTTCCGGGGAGGAAAAGCGCAAACTGACGGGGACAGAGCGGAGCCTGGAGCTGGGAAAGCACAACCGGGAGCTTCGGCGGGCGCAGAGCTTCATCCGCGGCCGGCACAGGAAGGGAAGCTTTGAGCTGCTGTATTTAAAATGCGCGGAGGGCATCCTGGAGAATGGAAGGCAGGCGCTGAAAAGGGCGGAAAGCGCGGGCTTCCAGGAGCTCTATGGAAGAGCCTGCCGGGAGGAGCACATCTGCCACGGGGAGTATATCCACCACAATATCCTGCTCAGCCGGCAGGAGACGGCGGTGGTGAACTTCCAGCGCTTTGAGATCAACGTGCAGCTTGGCGATATCTGCCTGTTCCTGCGGAAAATCATGGAGAAGCAGAACTGGAACGAGGGCCTGGCGGCCCGCATGCTCGCCGCCTATGAGCGGGAGCTTCCGCTGTCGGAGGCGGAGAACCTCTGCCTGGCGGTCAGCCTGTATTATCCGGAGAAGGTGTGGAAGCTGATCCACCATTATTACAACGCCAGCAAGGCCTGGGTGCCGGAGAAAAGCACGGAGAAGCTGAGGGTGTTTCTGGAGCAGGACGCAAGGCGCAGACAGCTGATCCAGGGACTGTTTTCGGTGAGCTTCTGATTGACTTTTATCTACAAACATTTTACAATAAAAATGACCGGGTCCGCCGCCGGAAGCGCAGAACACAGACGGAGCAGACAGGCAGAGAAAGTATTGCGGCAGCCCCGGATCATTTAAGGGTGAGGTGCACAGACTATGTACATGGAAGATTACAAACGCTGGCTGGAAGCGGATCTGGAGGATCCGGCTCTGAAGGAGGAGCTTGCGTCCATCCAGGGAAAAGAAGACGAGATTAAGGACCGGTTCGCGGTGGCTCTGAAATTCGGAACCGCGGGACTGCGGGGCGTCCTGGGAGCAGGAACGAACCGGATGAATATTTATGTGGTGCGCCAGGCGACCCAGGGTCTGGCCAACTGGGTGAAGACCCAGGGAGGAAACCAGCTGGTGGCCATCAGCTACGACAGCCGTATCAACAGCGACGTGTTCGCCAGAACCGCGGCCTGCGTGTTGGCGGCAAATGGGATTAAGGTACGCATCTACGACGCTCTGATGCCCGTTCCGGCCTTGAGCTTCGCGACCCGCTATTACCAGGCGAACGCCGGCATTATGGTGACGGCTTCCCATAATCCTGCGAAATATAACGGATACAAGGCCTACGGCCCCGACGGCTGCCAGATGACAGACGAGGCGGCGGACATCGTATACGCGGAGATCCAGAAGACAGACATTCTGACCGGCGCGAAGATGATGACCTTTGAGGAAGGTCAGGCGGCAGGTCTTATCGAGTACGTGGGAGACGACTGCAAGGAAGCTCTCTACGCGGCCATCGAGGCCCGCAGCGTGCGCCCGGGCATCTGCAGGACAGCCGGTCTGAAGCTGGTATACTCCCCGCTGAACGGATCCGGTCTGGTTCCAGTGACGAGAGTGTTAAAGGACATCGGCATTACCGATATTACCATTGTTCCGGAGCAGCAGTATCCGGACGGCAATTTCCCGACCTGCCCCTATCCGAACCCGGAGATTTTCGAGGCTCTGAAGCTGGGACTGGAGCTGGCTAAGGAGTGCGGCGCAGACCTGATGCTGGCGACCGATCCGGACGCGGACCGCGTGGGCATTGCCATGAAGTGCCCGGACGGAAGCTACGAGCTGGTATCCGGAAACGAGATGGGCGTCCTGCTCCTGGATTACATCTGCGCGGGCCGCATCGAGAACGGCACTATGCCGAAGAACCCGGTGGCGGTGAAATCCATCGTATCCACTCCGCTGGCAGACGCGGTGGCGAAGAACTACGGCGTGGAGCTGCGCGGCGTGCTGACGGGCTTCAAGTGGATCGGCGATCAGATCGCCCAGCTAGAGGCCGCAGGCGAGGTAGACCGCTTCATCTTCGGCTTCGAGGAGAGCTACGGATACCTGGCCGGCCCCTACGTGCGCGATAAGGACGCCATCATCGGCTCCATGCTGATCTGCGAGATGGCGGCTTACTACAGAAGCATCGGATCCTCCATCAAGCAGAGGCTGGAGGAGATCTATGAGAAATACGGCCGTTACCTGAATAAGGTGGACAGCTACGAGTTCCCGGGCCTGTCCGGCATGGACAAGATGGCCGGAATCATGGATTCCCTGCGGAAGAACCCGCCCAAGGAGATCGGCGGCTACGCGGTGGAGAAGGCGACTGATTTCAAGAACACGGAGGAGACTGGGCTTCCGGCGGCCAACGTGCTGACCTATAAGCTGGAAGGAGGCGCGGAGGTGATCGTGCGTCCGTCCGGAACCGAGCCGAAGATCAAGACGTATTTCACGACGCTTGGAAAGACGCTGGAGGAAGCGCAGGCGCAAAAAGACAAGCTGGCGGAGGCGCTGAAGCCGATTCTCGCGTAAGCTTCACGGCAAAAGTGACAGAATAGAAGCTATAGATTGAACACACAGGATTAAGGCAGCGCCGGTGTGCCGGGCGGGAGCGGGGCTCCTGCCCGGCGCACCGGCGTTCTCAGACAGAAAAGGCGGATAAAAGATGGATACGAATATAGACCAGAATACAGAGCAGAATACAGAACAGGATAAGCGGTACACCTACGAAGACCTGCTGGGGATCGTGGACCGGCTGCGCGGCGAGGGCGGCTGTCCCTGGGACAGGGCCCAGACTCACGAGAGCCTGATCAAATGCCTCCGGGAGGAGTGCGAGGAGGTGGTCCAGGCCATTGAGAACCGGGATGATGAGAATCTCTGTGAGGAGCTGGGAGACGTGATGCTGCAGGTGCTGATGCACAGCCACATCGCCCAGGAGGAGGATCGTTTTACCATAGAGGACGTGGTGGACATGCTGGCCCACAAGCTGGTGCGGCGGCACCCTCATGTGTTCGGAGACAGGAAAGCATTGACACCTGAGGAAGGTCTTGCCAGCTGGGAAGAGATCAAAAAGCAGGAGAAGGAAGAACGGGCCGCGCGCTTTAGAAAAAAGAAGGAAACTCCTTGACAAACGTACAGTAAACGGGTATAAATAGGAAATGAAGATATGGAGAACGCACACACAGACATATCATCGAATCCAAAAAGAAGTATTTTTGAATAGGAGGAATTATCCGAATGAACAGAATGGAATTAGTTGCTGCTATCGCAGAGAAGAGTGAGTTATCCAAGAAAGATGCAGAGAAGGCTCTGAAGGCTTTCACTGATGTAGTTGCAGAAGAACTGAAGAAAGGCGAGCAGATTCAGCTGGTAGGCTTCGGAACCTTCAAGGTATCCGAGAGAGCTGCAAGAGAGGGAAGAAATCCGCAGACTGGCGAGACCATGCAGATTAAGGCTTCCAAGACTCCGAAGTTCACAGCCGGAAAGGCACTGAAGGACGCTCTGAACTAATTATCTATGCGCCTTGATAAATATCTGAAGATTTCCCGCCTGATTAAGCGGAGAACCGTGGCGAACGAGGCCTGCGACGCGGGCCGGGTGCTGGTGAACGGCAAGACCGCCAAGGCCTCTGTGAATGTGAAGGCCGGGGACGTGATAGAGATACAGTTCGGGAGCAAGGCCGTGAAGGTCGAGGTCCTGGACGTGCAGGAGACTGTGCGCAAGGAAGAGGCGAAGGAGCTGTACCGCTATCTTTAGAATAGAATAGAAAAGAATAAAAATAGAGACCTCCTAATATATTTAAAACAGATTAAATATGTTGGGAGGTCTTTTTGTGGAGGAAAAGCAGTATGCGAAGGCTCACAAGCTTTTGCTGAACAACAGAAGGACAGGTACTGTGAGCGGCGTCACGGACGTCATCTCCTTTGACATCGCGGAAATTCTGCTGGAGACGGAGCAGGGAATGCTGACCATCAAGGGCGCGGATCTCCATGTGAACCGCCTGACGCTGGAAAAGGGAGAGGTGGACATCGAGGGGCGGATCGACAGCATGGCCTACTCGGAGGTGACGGATTTCCATAAGGCGGGCGCGTCCCTTCTGGGCCGCCTGTTTAAATAAATATGAGCGGCGGGATTCTGCTGGAGCTGGAACTTTTCGCCCGGTCCTTCCTGTGCGGAATGTTCCTGGCCCTGCTCTACGACCTGCTGCGGCTTTTCCGGCGGCTGGTCCGCCACGGAAATTTTGCCCTGGCGGTGGAGGATCTTCTGTACTGGCTGGCCTGCGCTCTTTTGGTGTTCCGGATGCTCTATGAGGAAAACAGCGGGGCGATCCGGGGCTTCGCCATTGCGGCCGTGATCCTGGGCATGCTATTGTGTTTGCAATTAGAAATATTTTTGAAAAAAATAAGAAAGAAATTGCATAATTCAGTTAAAAGGGGTATAATGACCTCAAAGTCTACCCAGGAGGGAGGAAAGAAGCCATGACCACGAAAACCAGGCGCGGCATGAGACGGAGAAAGCGCATGGAGTTCCGGCTGGTTCTGGCGGCGGTATTCTGCCTGCTGCTTGTGGCTTCTTTCGGGAAGCTCCGGCTGCAGCAGAAGAATGAAAGCTACCGGCAGCAGGAGGAGGAGCTTCTGGCGCAGATCGCGGAGGAAGAGGAGCGCGCAGAGGAGATCGAGGAGCTGAAAAAATATGTCCAGACCAAGAAGTACGTGGAGGAGGTCGCCAAGGAGCGGCTGGGTCTGGTCTATGAGGATGAGATTCTTTTTAAGGCAGAGGAATAAGGTTTCCCGCGCGGCAGGAAAAGCAGAGGCGGACGGGCAGTCTTCATCAGGATTCTGAGGAGGAGGCCCGTTTTTTATGCCCGGAATCTACCCTCAATTGACAAGATGCGTGTGCGTCCCTGTCAACTGAGGGTAGAACCTCTTAAAACAGATTCTATGTCCTAAAATGTCTAAAACTTCTCTTTCTGGATCCTACCGTTTGACAAATTATTCGTTTTCCGTCCTCTATAATACCCAATCACACAGACACACACAGAAGATTAGGAGGATTGGGAAAATGAAGAGGGAAGAGGAACAGCAAAA
>CALWQJ010000106.1 GCA_944383645.1 uncultured Merdimonas sp. | reverse complement strand
GGATCAACAGCGTGGAAAGCCTGGAAGAGCTGGAAGAAATCTTGACAAGCGGATGCTGTTAAGATATAATACTGTGAATGTTTGTGACAGGAATAAACGGGGCTAAAAGAGATATAATGAAATAGATTGAATTGGAAACAGGAAGGATGTAAAAGAACATGGGTGAGAAGAAGAATTTACTGACTTATGAGGGACTTAAAAAGCTGGAGGACGAGCTCCAGGATCTGAAGGTGGTGCAGAGAAAGGCCATCGCCCAGAAGATCAAGGAAGCGAGAGAGCAGGGCGACCTGTCTGAGAACGCGGAGTACGACGCGGCCAAGGACGAGCAGCGCGACATCGAGGCGCGGATCGAGCAGATTGAGAAGATTCTGAAGAACGCCGAGGTCGTCGTGGAGGACGAAGTGGATCTGGATAAGATCAGCGTCGGCTGCGTGGTCAAGGTGCTTGACGTGGAGTTTGACGAGGAAGAGGAGTTCAAGCTGGTGGGATCCTCCGAGGCGAACAGCCTGAACGGAAAGATTTCCAACGAGTCTCCGGTAGGAAAGGCCCTGATCGGCGCCCGGGTGGGCGACACGATCCAGGTGGAGACCCAGGCGGGAACGATCGAATACAAAGTGCTCGAGATTCAGAGATCGAAGTAAGTAAGAACAGCAGCGGGAGGAGTACGTGAGAATGGAAGAACAGAAGGTACAGAACGGGCAGGAGCAGGATTTGGGACAGCTTCTGAAGGTCCGCAGGGACAAGCTGGCGGAGCTGCAGGCGAAGGGGCAGGATCCCTTCCGCCTGACGAAATATGACGTGACGCATCACAGCCAGGAGATCAAGGACAGCTTTGAGGAGCTGGAGGGAAAGACCGTGACAATCGCGGGCCGTATGATGTCCAAACGCATCATGGGAAAGGCTTCCTTCTGCAACGTGCAGGATCTCCAGGGAAATATCCAGTGCTACGTGGCCAGGGACGTCCTGGGCCAGGAGCCCTATCAGGATTTCAAGAAATATGACATCGGAGATATCATCGGCGTGCGCGGCGAGGTGTTCCGTACGAAGACCGGCGAGATCTCGATCCACGCCGCGGAGATCACGCTCCTTTCCAAGAGCCTTCAGATTCTTCCGGAGAAGTTCCACGGCCTGACGAACACGGACGTCCGTTACCGTCAGCGCTACACGGATCTGATCATGAACTCCGAGGTAAAGGACACCTTTATCAAGCGCTCCCGGATTTTGAGCAGCATCCGCCGCTACCTGGACAGCCAGGGATTCCTGGAGGTGGAGACGCCGATGCTGGTGGCGAACGCGGGCGGCGCGGCTGCCCGTCCCTTCGAGACGCATTTCAACGCGCTGGATGAGGATTTCAAGCTGCGCATTTCCCTGGAGCTGTACCTGAAGCGTCTGATCGTGGGCGGCCTGGAGCGCGTCTATGAGATCGGCCGCGTGTTCCGCAACGAGGGACTGGATACCCGCCACAATCCGGAGTTTACCCTGATGGAGCTCTACCAGGCGTATACGGATTACCACGGCATGATGGATCTGACGGAGAACCTCTACCGCACGGTGGCCCAGGAGGTCTTAGGAACCACGAAAATCGTGTACAACGGCGTGGAGATGGATCTCGGAAAGCCCTTCGAGCGCATCACCATGGTGGACGCGGTGAAGAAGTATTCCGGCGTGGACTGGAATGAGGTAAAGGATCTGGAGCAGGCCCGCGCCCTTGCAAAAGAGCACGGAGTGGAGTATGAGGAGCGCCACAAGAAGGGCGACATCCTGAACCTGTTCTTTGAGAAATACGCGGAGGAGAAGATGATCCAGCCGACCTTCGTCATGGATCACCCCATTGAGATCTCTCCGCTGACCAAGAAGAAGCCGGAGAACCCCGAGTATGTGGAGCGCTTCGAGTTCTTTATGAACGGCTGGGAGATGGCGAACGCCTATTCCGAGCTGAACGATCCCATTGACCAGAGGGAGCGCTTTAAGGCCCAGGAGGAGCAGCTGGCCCAGGGCGACGAGGAGGCGAACACCACCGACGAGGACTTCCTGAACGCCCTCGAGATCGGTATGCCGCCCACAGGAGGCATCGGCTTCGGCATCGACCGCATGTGTATGCTGCTGACGGACTCCGCGGCGATCCGAGACGTTCTGCTCTTCCCGACCATGAAGTCCCAGGGTGCTGCGAAGAACGCCGCGAACAACGAAGCCCAGGCTGAAAAGGCAGCCCAGGCGGCGGCCCCCGTTTCTGCGGATGTGTCTGCGGCAGGCGTGCAGCTTGATCTTTCCAAGGTAAAGATCGAGCCGCTGTTCGAGGACGCTGTCGATTTTGAGACCTTCAGCAAATCCGATTTCCGGGTGGTGAAGGTGGAGGCCTGCGAGGCGGTTCCGAAGAGTAAGAAGCTGCTGCAGTTTACCCTGAACGACGGAAGCGGTAAACAGCGCACGATTTTAAGCGGTATCCATGAGTATTACGAGCCGGAAGAGCTGGTTGGAAAGACCTGCGTTGCTATCGTGAATCTGCCGCCGAGAAAGATGATGGGGATTGATTCCGAAGGGATGCTGATCAGCGCGGTGTATGAGTACGACGGAAAAGAGGGCTTAAACCTGTTGATGCTGGACGACAGCATTCCGGCAGGCGCGAAGCTTTATTAAGCCGCAGCGTTTTGCCGTGAAAACGGGACATACCCCATAGCCGGAAAAATCGCATTATTTTAGACCTTGAGAGAGTAACTTCTTTCAAGGTCTTTTTTCGTTTGCGAGGCTATTCGCAAGCTATGAGAAATCCCTTCGTAAAGAGCTTCGAAAGGAAGCTGCTTTCTTAGTACCCTCCCCGCAGCCCGGGAAAATCCGTGTGCTAGAATGAGAGAAAAAGGGGGAGGCGTGCGGAAATGGAAGAATTTGGACTTGTGTACCAGGGCGATGAAGAGGACGAACTGACTGCGCAGGAGAGGAAAGCACAGTATGACGGCATTCCCGAGGAACCTGTCAGTCTGGAGGATGGTTACTGGCTGATGAGGAACCACTGCGGAGAGATTTCATTTTCTTACTGGTCGGAGGCCACCGGTTATACAAGGGAGCAGATCATCAGCCTGGCGGAAGGAAAACTGATCTGGCAGGATCCCGTCAGTTACGTCCACAGCGGGGAGAATCCGTACGCCGGCTGGCTCCCGAAGGAACGATATCTGATGGGCAACCGGATGAGAAAATATAAGGATGCAGTCAGGCTTCACAGAAAATACGGGCGCTTCGCGGCTAATATCCGCCTTTTGAAGGAGAATCTTCCGGAAGAAGCGTCGGGGGAGGAGATTCATGTAAATCTGGGTTCCACCTGGGTGCTGAATGTCGAAGGCTTTCTTCCTGGTTTTCTGGCGCAGCTGCTGGAAATGCGGATTCCGCCGAAGGTGGAATATGACTCCTGGCGAGGCAGATGGACTGTGGAATGTTCTGAAGAGCCCAATCGGGTGCTGAATTATTACACCTATGGAACAGAGCGGATGTCTGCGGTCCGGATCATCACGAAAAAGCTGAATGCCAGGCCGGTTCGTGTCTACGATCAGGTCCCTCGGGCAGACAGGGCGGGGACGGAAGCCGTGCTGAATCAGGCAGAGACGCTGGCTGCCCAGGAAAAGGCAAAGCTGATAGACGCCAGCTTTCAGAATTACTGCCATGGGGACAGGAGAAATGAGGAACGGCTCCAGGAGGCTTTTACCAGCCAGTATGGCTATGGGATCTGCGAGTTTGACGGGTCTCATTTTGAATTTGCGGATGCCTCCCGGAAAATCCGCATGTACCGGAACCAGAAGGACGCCGTGGCCCATGCGCTGGCTTCCCCGAATGTGCTTTTTGCAGACAGCGTGGGAACGGGAAAAACGATCGAATACTGCTGCAGCGTCCACGAGCTGATCCGCCTCGGCCTGGCGCGTAAAGCGGTGATATCCGTTCCCAATTCTGTGCTGCAGGCTGTTTACGGTGTTTACAGCGGATTGTTTCCGGAGGACAGGACCCTGCTGGTCCGGCCGGGGAAAGACTTCTCTCCGGCGAACCGCGGGCAGTTTCTGGAGAAGATGAAATCCGGGGAATATCAGGCGGTATTTATGGCGAATTCTTCTTTCGACCGGCTGACTGTGACGAAAGAGTACGCGTTCCGCAAAAAAGACCGCGAGCTCAGAGAATGTGCGGCCAGGCTGGCCGCGGCCTCATCCTATTCGCAGAAGGCGTCGCTGGAAAGGCATCTGAGCCGGAAGAAAAAACAGATTCAGAAATACAAGGAAGAATTCCAGAATACAGAGACGGCCTGCTTTGACGAGCTGGGCTTCGATATTCTCGTATTGGATGAAGCGCACCATTATAAAAATATTTCTCTGGACTATTCGGGCGGAGATATTGTGGGAATGCACGCCAAAGGGAGTAGAAAAGCAGACAATATGCTGGAGAAGGTACAGTTTATCCAGGAAAAACGGGGCAGGGTGATCTTCGCGACTGGAACGCCGGTTACGAACTCTCTGGCGGATTTATATGTTTTCATGCGGTATCTGATGCCGGAGGAGATGAAGGCCTGCCAGATCTGGCATTTTAACGACTGGATCAGCACTTTTGGCGAAGAGGATCACGCCTTTGAGGTGGATGTGGACAGCAGAAGCTGCCGATTCACGACCCGGTTTTCCAGATTCCACAATCTTCCGGAGCTGATGTGTCTTTTCTCGGAGGTCTGCCATTTCTATCCTGGGGGCGGGAAGGAACAGGCGCTGCCGGATTTCCGCGGATATACGGACGTGGTGGTCAAAAGGAGCCGGGAACAGAAGGAATATATCGAGGAACTGAGCGAACGGACGGAAGCAATCCGGGCCCATGAAGTGGACAGAAGGGAAGATAATCTGCTGAAAGTCACAGCGCACGGACGGATGGCGGCCCTGGATATCCGCCTGGTGAAGCCGGACGCGGAGGATCGGGGAGAAGAAAATAAGGTAAGGGCATGCGCCCGCAATATGGCGCGCCTTTATTCTGTGTATCCGGGTACGACGCAGATCGCGTTTTCCGATCTTTCTACGCCGAAGGAGGGTTTCAACATTTATGATGAGCTGAAAAAGGAGCTGGTGCTGCTGGGTGTAAAGCCGGAAGAAATCCTGTTCATCCATGACGCTGATTCCGAAGAAAAGCGCGCGGAGGCGGAGAAAAATTTCAACAGAGGAATTCTGCGGATACTGGTCGGAAGCACACAGAAGCTTGGAACGGGAAGCAACGTGCAGGAGCGCCTGATTGCGGTCCACCACCTTGACGTGCCCTGGAGGCCGTCGGATATGGTGCAGAGGGAAGGGAGGATCCTCAGGCAGGGGAACACCTGCCAGGAGGTTTTCATTTTCCGTTACCTGACAGAAGCCTCCTTTGACGCTTATATTTACCAGCTGCTGGAGAACAAGCAGAGGTTCATCAGCCAGTTCCTTTCGGGAACGCTGACGGCGGTCCACCGCAGCGAGACGGACTGCACGGAGACGGTTCTGTCCTATGCGGAGGTAAAGGCTCTCGCTATCGGAAATCCGTTGATCCGGGAGCGCGTGGAGGTTTCCAATCGATTGGAACGGGCGCGTATGAACTTGCGGCAGAAGAGAAAGGAGCTTTCCGGTCTGGAGGAGCTGCTGGAACGGATGCCGTCTATGCTTGCGAAAAGACGCCTGCAGATTTTTCATACGGTTGCGGATATGGCCTACTATGAGGAGAACCGAGAGACAGTCAGCCGAGAAGAAAGAAAGGAATTCGGTGAGGAATTGATTTCTGCGCTCAGAAATAACGTGATGCGGGAGAAGGAGAGACTGTTTGCCACATACCAGGGCTTTGAGGTTCTGCTTCCTGGAAGGATGGAGATGGATAAACCCTATGTCCGGCTCCGGAGGAAGGAGGGCAGCGCCTATGCGGTCCGCATGAGTATGGACAAGGTCATGGGCTGCTGCCAGAGGCTGGAATATTGTCTGGACAACCTGGGAAAGGTGCTGGAGAGACATCAGAAGAAATATCAGGAGCTCTTAAGTCAGCAGAAGCAGGCAGAATCAGATCTGGAGCTGGGAAACAGCTATGAAGAAGAGGTCAGAACCCTTTCGGAAAAGCTGCGGTTGATAGATGAAGAACTGAAGGGAGGAAACACAGAATGAAGGATATGAAATTGATTCCCAGGGTAACGGTGAACACCCTGGTCCGGGAGCTTGGCGGCATATACACTGCTGCGGTAAAGAGCGGCTGGCCTTTAAAGAGGATTCCCACGCCGATGCTGTGGGGGCCGCCGGGAGTGGGAAAGAGCGCGGGAGCAGAACAACTGGCGGCCGCGATTGAAACAGGGACTGGAAAGCGGGCAGCGGTGACGGAGGTGCGGCTTCTGCTGTTCTCTCCGATTGATCTGAGAGGAATTCCCGTGGCGAACCGGGATAAGACGCTGGCGGAATGGCTGAAGCCGGCGGTTTTTGATATGGATCCCTCGGAAGAATGCGTGAATCTCCTGTTTTTGGACGAGCTTTCCGCCGCGCCTCCTGCGGTCCAGGCGGCGGCGTACCAGCTGACTCTTGACCGGAGAATCGGGGAACACCGGCTCCCCGATAACTGCATTGTCATCGGAGCGGGAAACCGGACGTCCGACAGATCGGCGGCGTACCGTATGCCGAACGCCCTGGCAAACCGGATGCAGCACTATGAGATTGCCGTGGACTTTCCTTCCTGGCAGGAATGGGCGATCCGGAACGACGTCCACCCGCAGGTGCTTGGATACCTGGCTTTTGACAACAGCAGGCTTTACGATGAGGAAGTGCGGGAAGATCAGACAGCTTTCGCGAGTCCGCGAAGCTGGATGTTTGTGAGCGATATTTTGAATATTATGGGGGAGCGGGCGGAACCGGATGCCCTTTTCAATCAGATCAGCGCCTGCGTGGGGACGGATACGGCGCTGTCCTTCCTTGCCTGGTGCAGAAACCATTCCGAACTGCCCTGTACGGAAGAGATTTTCCAGGGGAAGTGTTCCAAATATCCTTCCAGTCCGGACGCCCTGTACGCTCTGACAGCCTCTATGGCGAAATACGTGGAGGCCCGATCGGGGTGCGGGAGCAGAGAGGAGATTACGGAGACGGAGCTTGATAATATGTCAGCTTATGCCGCCAGATTTCCGGCGGACTACCAGGCCTGTCTGTACAGGCAGCTCTGGAGGATAGAGGGTGTGAGGCGGAAGCTGATGAGAATACCGGGGTTCAGATTATGGATGAGACGACGCTGAAAAAAAGAAGGGTACAGCAGATTCTGACGAAAGCCAGGGCTTCGCTTCTGCTGCAGGCTCCCTTTTACGGCAGTATTCTGCTGCGTCTGAAGCTGGGGACGGCTCCCTGCGGCACGGCGTGTACAGATATGAAGCGCCTGCTTTTTGATCCGGAGTTCGTCCTCCGTCTGGAGGAGAGGCCGGAGGAGCTGGAATTTGTAATGCTTCACGAGGCGCTCCACTGTGTTCTGCTCCATCCGGTAAGAGGACGCGGGAAGATCCCGCTGCTTTACAATCTGGCGGCGGATATCGTCGTAAACGCGGAAATTATGAATATGAGATGGCTGGAAGAGTATGAGGTAGACGGACAGCAGGTGGCGTGGCGGGCGCCTGACGGCCGCTCCGGACACCTCTGTACGGCGGAGGAAATCTATGAGATGCTGCTGGACAAATACAGAGACAGGATGGAGGGCGGGATGAATGCGGCGGAACTTTCCGCTGCGCTGCGTTCTGAAACGGATGGAGCGGCTCTGGATGTACATGACATCTGGCAGGAAATGCCGGCGCCCTTTCTCTCTGAGCAGGAGTGGAAGCGGTATATCCGGGAGGCCGCGCGGATAGCCGGCAGGGACCAGCTTCCTCCGCTGGCCCGCCGTATCCTGGATGAGGTTGATTATGAAGCCTCCATAAACTGGAGGGAGGCGCTTCAGGATTTCCTCCGCCGCAGCTTTGAGCGGTTTGATTATACCTTTTCCCCTGCCGACAGGCGGTTTGCGGAGACAGATTTTCTGCTGCCTGCATTCTGGGAAACAGCGAGTGAGGAGACGGGAAAGCTCTGGTTTATGGCGGACGCGTCCGGAAGCGTCGATGACAGGACTCTGACGGCTGTGGTTCTGGAAATCAGGGCCTGTCTGGAGCAGCTGGCAGGGGTGGAGGGCAGACTGTCCTTCTTCGACACGGAGGTGACGGAACCGCTGGAGCTGCGCACGGCGGACGATCTGAAGGATGCTGTGCCGGAGGGCGGAGGCGGAACCAGCTTTTACTGCATTTTTGAGTATCTGAAGGAGTGTGCCGCCGCTGATCTTCCTGACGCTGTAATCATTCTTACGGACGGATACGCGCAGTGGCCTCCCGAGGAGGAGGCAATGGGGATTCCTGTGCTCTGGGTCCTCGTGGACAGCCAGGAAGACGCGCCCTGGGGAAGGAGCCTGCATATGGATTTTCTTGAAGTAGAAAACGAATGTTGAAATGGAGTGGGAGGGTATGCTAAGATGTCTGTAAAAGGCGGAAGAGAAAACTCTGCCGGAGGAAGGAGCAATTACCTGTATGAAGCTTGACTTGAAGACCTGCCTGCGGGCGGGAGTGACGATATTTTTGCTCTATCTGTGCATCCATTACTGGCCTGTGGCTGCCGGGGCGGCAAGCCTGCTTTTTTCAGCGGCCATGCCTCTGGTGCTGGGCGCGGCGATGGCGTATTTCGTAAATATTCTGATGACCTTTTACGAGAGGCATCTGCCTGGCGGCGCGGAGGGCAAAGCCGGGGGGAGGGCCCGGAAGCCTCTGTGCATGACGCTGGCTTTCGCGACGCTGCTCATCATTGTGGTCCTGCTGCTGGTCCTGGTGATTCCGGAGCTGATCTCCTGTATCCGGGTGATTGCCGCCGGGGTGCCGGCGGTAGCTGCGGATCTGACGGCGTGGTTTGAAAAGCAGGGCGTTCTGCCGGAGACGGTGGCGGAGGCTCTGAATCAGATCGACTGGAAGAGCCGCGTCAGCGAGATCGCGGGCGTGCTGACCCAGGGCGTGGGCGGCGCCGTGAATGTCATCGTGAGCGCGGTATCGTCGGTGGTTTCCGGCGTGGTGACCTTTTTTATGGCGCTTATTTTTTCTATCTATCTGCTTCTGGGAAAGGAGAAGCTGGGCGGACAGCTGAATAAGCTTATGGAGAAATACCTGAAGAAGCCGGTGGAGAGAAGGGTCCGCTATGTGGTGGGAATCGTCAACGACTGCTTCCACAGATATATTGTGGGGCAGTGCACGGAGGCGGTGATTCTGGGCGTGCTGTGTATGCTGGGCATGCTGCTGATCCGCCTGCCCTACGCGACCATGATCGGGGCGCTGGTGGGCTTTACCGCCCTGATCCCGGTGGCCGGAGCCTATATCGGGGCCTTTGTGGGCGCGTTTATGATAGTGACGGTATCGCCGGTCAAAGCGCTGGTTTTTCTGGTATTCATCGTGGTTCTCCAGCAGCTGGAGGGCAATCTGATTTATCCCAGAGTGGTGGGTTCCTCCCTGGGGCTTCCGGCCATCTGGGTGCTGGCGGCCGTCACCGTGGGCGGCGGCGTGCTGGGGATTCCGGGGATGCTGCTGGGCGTGCCGCTTACGGCGGCTGCGTACCGGCTGATCCGCAATGACGTGTATGGGATTGCGGAAAGCGCAGAAGCTCGAAAGAGCTGCAGCGAGAATAAAAAATAACAGAA
>CALWQJ010000105.1 GCA_944383645.1 uncultured Merdimonas sp. | reverse complement strand
TGAGTTCCGTTTTTGATAAATATATGAGACGTATATTCAGGACTATGCGCGGAACATTCAGATTCAGGGCCGCGAGGTACGTACCGCGCTCCCATAAGCACTCCCGCGTTCTGCGTTTGGACATATGGGAAAAAATCTGCCCGTACTATACAATTCTGTTGAAAAACTGGCGTTTTCCTGCGAAAAACAGCTGACTTCATTCGCATATTTTCCATATACAGAAAAAATTGCTGTGTATATCCAAGGATCTGCTAAATTTTGTACATGGCAGACTGAAAATTTTCCATATGTACAATTCTGATATGATTTTCCGGAAAAAGAGGTGTTTTTGGCCTATCAGCACAGGTTTTTGTATATCAGAGCGGAAAAAAATTGTGTATGTAAAATATAATTGACAAAACATCGGATAAACAGTACTATGAAAGTAGAAAGAGGAAAACTGAGGTGGAAGCATTGAAAAAGAACCTGAGGCTGAAGGCTGCCCGGGCAGAGCTTGACCTGTCCCAGGAGGAACTGGC
This sequence comes from uncultured Merdimonas sp., assembly GCA_944383645.1. Lineage (GTDB taxonomy): Bacteria > Bacillota > Clostridia > Lachnospirales > Lachnospiraceae > Laedolimicola. The sequence continues at coordinate 9,301 of CALWQJ010000105.1, read as the reverse complement.
GCACAGGGCTGGGGTATCCAGGCAGACCATCAACATGATTGAGCGGGGCGATTATAATCCTTCGCTGAATCTCTGCCTGAGCATCTGCCATGTGCTGGGAAAGACACTGGATGAACTGTTCTGGGAAGATTAGAAAACGGGAGGAGGGACGGGATGAAACGGGAATGGATTTTGTGGAACGTCCTCTGTGCTCCGGAGTGGATTGCGGGCGATGAGAGGATGAAGGAGATTGAGAGGAAAGGATATTACTGGAGTTACCGGATTTTGTCGGGCATTCTGTATGCGTTCGTGGCGGTTCTGTATCTCTGGAATATTTATCTGACAGACAGTCCGGCTGTGGCGGTTCCCTTTCAGCTGCTGACGGGCTTGGTTTTGGGAATCATAGCTGTCATTGAGCTGGGGCGCTTCCTTTACAGCTGCTACCATGGAACCCAGGAATGCGCCGGGTCTAAGAGCGGCAGGAGAATGTTTATCAGCAATGGGATACTGGCCGGATTCTGGATGCTGCTTGGCGCCTGGGGATACTGGGGCATTCGAGATATCCGGGCCTTTATTGCGGCGGTTTTGGCGGCTTTGTTTTATTGGTTCCTCTGTCATCTGGCATATCTTCCCTATGCCTGGTCCCTGGAGGAGGAGACGGAAAAAACGGCTGTGCGGTACGGAAAGGTGATTGCAGGTATCTGTGCAGTTTTGCTTACAGTCTTTGCTCTCTTTGCAGGCTATGGGATTTTTCGTACCTTCTCGGGAAACGCCATTGTTTTTAACGGCAGCCTGACAGAGGAGGAGAGGGAAGCTGTGGTAGCGATAAAGGAGGGCCGGGACAGATATGGAGAGCTGGAAAGCGTGAAGCTGGAGTGCTTCTACCGGGAAATCGGGGAGGACGAAAATGAGCCCTATCAGAACGGTGGAATTGCCCATTGCTATTACTGGGTTACGCCGGATTATCTGTATACATCGGTTCTCGATCCGGTGACGGGAGACGTCTGCCGGGAGGGCTGGCGGGACGCGGAACTGGAGTGGCATGTAATGGTGGACGGAAGCTGGACGCAGGAGACAGACCACAGCATGGGCTCTACGCTGCAGCCTTATGCAGGAATGCTGAGTCTTCAGACAGAAGCCATTGAGCAGATTACGGAAGAAACCAGAGGCGGGCAGACGGTATACACGGTAGAGTATGGCAGGGATTATGAGACCTTTCAGGAGGGTGTCGAAGGAAAGGAGAACCCTGCTGACGCCGGGGCCATGGAAGAATATATCCTGAATGAATACGGGGTGGTGACAGGTTATACCCTGGAGGAATATGAGCTTTCCGAAGAAGGAGAGAGGATCTGCGCCAGGCGCAGGGCTTTTATCCTCCGGTGTGCGGATCCTGAGCGGAATAAAACCGAGGTGCGGGAGTTAATCGGACAGTACCCGCCGGAGTCGTGAAAAGAGGAAAAGCAGAAAACAAAAAACGAGAATGGAAAACAGAAAATAAAAAATCGAAAATGAAAGAGCCGGGACAGTCCCTTTGAAAATGGGACAGCTCCGGCTCTTTTGCGCGATACGCCTGGCAGGCGGCCGCCAGACCTGCATAAACGGAGATTTGCGTAATCTCCTGCGTTTACCGCTATGTGGAATTTATTCGTTGTCTTCCGGTTCTTTTTCCAGGCCGTTTTCCCAGGAAAAGCGCTTTCCGCAGCAGGGAACCAGCATCAGGCTGGTATTGCCCAGGTTTAAGACGTCGTAGGCTTCCATTTTCATATTGGAGAGGACCACGTCGCCGTTCAGGTAGCAGAGCTCCCGGGATTCCCCGGCAGTGACGATGAACTGGCGGCTCCTGGGCTCGTAGATGACGGCCGCGTGCTTGAAGCGGGAAATGCTGTGGTCGGCGCTTAAGACTACGTCCATGTTGGCCGCGCGGCCGATGAAGTTGCGTCCGGATTTCAGCTTGAAGCTCTCGCCCTTGTATTCGCCCTCGGTGCAGACGAGCCAGCCGACCACGGGTTCTACGCCGATGACGCGGGAATAGTAGCCGATGGTGCAGTTATCCTCTGTATCCATCATGCTGTCTGCGGCAGCCGTCTGTCCGGTCTGCGGCGCTGCTGTCTGTACCGGAGCGGCAGCGGACGCGCCCGGCGCGGGAGCCGCAGGAGCCGGGGACGGAGCGCTCGAAGCGGCGGAAGCCATCTGCGCGCAGTACGGGCAATGGTCCCCGTTCTTATCCTTGTCGTAAAAATGTCCTTTCTCACATCGAACGAGATTCATATATCGTTACCTCCTCTATCATGTTATAAATACTTGATTTTGTGCTTCATTTGCATTGCTGAATGGTGCGGCAGCGGATGATGACCGCGGAAGCGTTATCCTGTCCCCGTCCCATCCGGTCGAGGAAGGGCGCTGTAAGATCCGGAAGATTGGTCATGGAATCATCCAGAGAATTCAGCGTGCGGGCCATGGCGTCATCCGGAAGAAGCTCGCAGAAGCCGTCGCTGCACAGCAGCAGGATATCAGACGGCAGGAAGGGCTGCCGGGTCCGGCAGTCGATATATTTCAGCTCTCCGCAGCCCAGGTAGCTTAGAAGAGCAGGCCCTCTGGGAAGCTCGGCCTGGTACTCATCCGGGGAAATGTCGCCGTTTCGCAGGGCTTCGTCCAGCTCCAGCCGGTAATTGTGAAGCCGGTTCAGCCAGTGCAGCTTCCCCTCCCGCAGAAGGCCGATGCGGCTGTCGCCCACGGAAAGCCAGTGAAAAAAGCCATTCTCGATCACCACCGCCGTGAGCGTGCTCCCGCCGTCGAGAGGAAGGCCGTCTGAGTCTCTCAGTCCCTGAATCCGCCGGTCAAGCCGCCTTGCAAGCTGCGGCAGATCCGGCAGCCCTTTCGCGCCCCGGCTTCGGAGAATGGCCGCTTCGTATTCCTCGAAAAAGCCTGAGCAGGCTTCCTGGGAGGCCCGGGCTCCGCCGTTCAGCCCGCCCATGCCGTCGCACACGGAGGCGGCGAACTGGCCGCCGGGAAGGACCCGGTAGTCCAGCGCGTCCTGCTGGCTTTTACGCCCTCCGATCAGAGAGATGGAAGTGGCCAGGAGGCCGGGCGTGGAAGGAATATATTTCTGTATATCAGGCTGCAGGACAGGCGGTTTCGGTTCGCAGTCCTCTGCAGCCGGAAGCTTCGGTTTCCGTTTTCCAAACAGCAAGCGTTCCCCCTCCTTTTTGTCTTTCATTATAGCAGGAAACCTGAGCGAGGAATAAAAATGTCATTTATGACCGGAAAAATGTTATTTCTTACATTTTTACGAAAGTCCGGGCCGCAGGCGGTAAGATAAATACAGAAAATAAAAACGCAGAAACAAATATGCAGAAACAGTCGGCCGTCTGCGGCCGTAAAAAGGGGGAAAATACAGATGTGTATGATTTTATATTCCAGTGAGCCTTTCTGGTCAGGCGATGCGCTGATCGCCATAGCTCTGCTGATAGGAATCGTCCTGGGCGCGTGTCTGCCTGCGGCTGTGTGCTTCCGGGCGGGAGAGAAGGGAACGGGAGCAGGCTGTCTTGCGCTGGGGCTTTTGGGAACCTTTTTGTACATTCCATGGATCATTGCCGTGGTGATGGCGGCGAAACGTGTTTCCTTTCAGGAAAGAGAAGAGACGGCTGCCTTCCGGAATGTGGGAAGAATTCTGGGAATCCTGCTGCTTGGTCTGGGCGTCATCATGCTGGCGCTGGCGGCGCGGTCGATTTCGGACGTGAGCGGAAATCCGTTTGCCGGATTTTATATGAATATCATTGCAAATGGACTGATTGGAAGCGGTTATATCTGCGTGCTCGGCCTGGTGACGCTGCTGTGTGCCTTCCGGAGCGGAAAGGGCTTCTGGGGCTGGTACATGGCCCTGCCCTTCCTGATGAGCTATGGAATCAACTCTGCCGGAAGATACGGCGCTTTCTGGCGCTTTGCTGTTTTTATCCTGCTGTTTGCAGGCGGACTTTATATCTGGTATCAGATATTTACTTCTGTGCAGACAGTTCAGACCAGGCAGGCGGACAGACCGGGACAGGAGTCCCGGCCGGCCGCTCCCGGGCCAGCGCCGGCGGCCCGGCGGGCGATTGGGAGAATCCGCTGTATTTCCGGCCAGTACGCCGGGGCGGAATTCCCGCTGAAAGACGGCGAGGTCCTTTGCTTTGGCTCGGATCCGAAGCTGGCCCATCTGATCTTCGGGCCTGAGCTGGCCGCTCCGCTCCACATGGAAATCACCTATCAGAAGGAGCGGGGGAATTATCTGCTGGCGCACAGAAAGGAATGTCCGGTATTCCTGCCGAATCTGCGGCCGGTCCGGGAGGAGATCTCGGAGATTCCGGCGGGGACAGAAGTCAGCTTCGGAAATCCGCAGCAGGTGTTCCGGGTGCTGTAATTGATTTACAGGCAGGATCCATCCAGACGATATCATGATAAAGTTTACGGCACCGGAAGAAAGGGTTATTCGGGTGACTGATAGGGTGACTGATAAGGTGACTGATAAGGAGCAGAAGCTTTTGAGGTTATTGGAAATTGATAAGATAGTATGAGAAAAACGCCCTCAGCAGTCCTGCAGGACCTGCTTTACGGGCGTTTTTCTTGTGCGCCTGGCGGCGCACGTTTCTAAAGGGTGCAAGTCCCGAATCCGCCCGGTAGCGGGAAGGATATAGCCGAAAGCAAGGGTGTTGCAGGTGACTGCAAATCTGAAGGAAGCTGGATGTGGGGAACCTACTAACCCACGGGCAAATCTCTGGTCTGACGAACAGAAACCGCATAGAAGGCTGTACATGAGGGTAAGTCTGCAAGACAAGATGAAGCCCAATAGCTACACGGAATCCTGTGCAGTAAATGCGGCAGATAGATGGAGGGAAAGAAACGTGTGGTACCCAGGGAGATCTGTACGAAACGCTCCGAAAGGAGTAACCATTACTGAGAGGTAATGCAGAGCGTACAGAAGTGCCCAAGGGGCAGACCCTCAGCAGAGGTCATAGTTCGGATATGGAGTTTTATGGAGTAAATTATGAGCTGTCGGAGGATGGGAAATTGTCATCATGGGAACTGAATGATACAGGAGGCGGCAGCGTCTATGCGGAAACATATTCGGAGGAAGAGGTGAGCAGTGCGGAAATGACTGTCAGCCTGGTAAAAGAATACTACAGAACGCTTTCCCCGGATTCCAGCGGCGAAAAGGACGAGTACGGAAATGTCCTGGAGCATAACGGAATGACTTACAGCTATGCCGAATATGAGATAAAGGACGGCATCTACACGCCCACAGGCCGGACCTCCGGGACGCTGCCGGAGATGGCTGGAGAGATGCAGGGAGACAATTCTGAAAATGAAGTCTCCTTCGCGGACACAGGAAAGCAGGAGCAGGTCCTGGAGCTGCTGGAACGCTATGGAATTAGCTATATGACGGTGGACGAAGTAAAAGAGGAGTACCCGGACGATGCAGAGGGATACATCGCGACGGCTATGCGGACAGGAGAGATCACGAGTCTGGTGGGCTGCAGGCTTACGACGCTGGAGGGGCTGGCACCGGGTATATACGCGGTTCTGCCGCCGGAGGACTGGTTTCTGGATGACGGTACGGAGGCCTGGACGATTCTCACGGCGGACATGCGTACCTGCTGGGAGATTTCAGAAGCCCTGCTGGAGGAAGGATATTATACCGAAGGGGGAAAGGCCTGGGGATTTTTTGGCCAGCTGAGCGGCACGGGCGCGGACGTGGAAGGAAGTGGCATTATTTATCGGGAAAATGATCCGCTCCGGATTGAGATCTATGCACAGTATCTGGAATACTGGGGGGAACGGACCGGAAAGGACTGGTCCATCACCAACCCGGATACCGGAGAAACGGCGTCGAAGAATGAATAAAAACGAAAAGGTGGATGACAGACATGGCTTTGTTTGAACTTATCGTAACCTGCGCTGGTGTCATACTGCTGGCCGCCGGGGCGGCCGCGGGAATGATTCTGGGCCGGAGGGCTGCTTTCGCGGGGCTTCTTTCCGGCTATGGGACGCCGCTGGCCCTGCTGCTTACGCTGGTTTTGCTCCTGATCTGGAAGGACGGGGCTGCTCGCAGCCTTTGGATGAGCGTGCTTATCTTTATCGCTGTACCGGCGCTTTTTGGAGCGGCTGCCGCTTCTGTCTGTGCCTTTCGTCCGGTGAGGAGGAGCTTTGCCCTGGCCTTTGCGGCGGGGCTTCTGGGCGGGTGCAGCGTGCTGCTGCGGTCGGCCTTTGGCTTCCGGTTCAGCTGGACGACCCCGGCGGCATATGCCGCCTATGGACTCGTGCTGTTCCTCTCCGGAATGGGACTTGTGTCGGCGAAAAGAAAAGCCTGGCAGGCAGCCAGGACGGAAGAAAGTACGGAAGCGCCTGCGGAGGCTCCGCAGGAAGCAGGGGACACACAGGAAGCAGAGGAACCGGAGCCATCCGGCAGCCTGATTTTGCTGGCGGAGCCCTATGTGGGCCAGCAGATCAGCCTTCCCGACGGGGAGGAGCTGCGTCTGGGAAGTGACGCCGCTTACTGCCACCTGATACTGGAACTGCCCGGCAGGCAGCCCTGCCTCTGCGGTGTGCGCTGGCTGGGCGCGCGCAATACCTATCTGGTCACCAGCTATGTATTTTCGGGGCTTCTCTATGAGGACGGACGGCCCCTTCCGGGCAACAGCAGCGTCGAGGTGAAGCCGGGCAGCCTGTTCCTGGAGGGACAGACTGGCCAGGTATTGTTCCAGGCCGGTTGAGAAGAGGAGGGAGTATTGGAATGCTTGATACCAGACATCTCTGCCCCGGCTGCATGAGCCGGTGGGAGGATACGAAAAAGCCCTGTCCCCGCTGCGGGTTTTCCTGGGAGACAGGTGAACCGGGCGGGAAGTAGCTGCCGCCGTTTACGGTGCTTGGAGGACGCTATCTTCTGGGAAAGAGGATCGGCGCGGGGGGCTTTGGCATTTCCTATATCGCGCTGGATCTTACGGAGGAGGGCCTTCTGGCGGTCAAGGAATTTTTTCCGGCTGGGATGGCGCAGCGCAAGGGGGCGGAGGTCGTTCCGGAGGAGGACGCGGACGAAGAGGATTATCAGAGGGCCAGGGAGAGCTTCCGCCGGGAAGCGGAGCTGCTGGCGCGCTTTGCGGGCACAGAGGGAATCGTGACATACCGGGATTACCTGGAGGAGAACGGGACGGCCTACCTGGTGATGGACTATGTGGAGGGGCTGAATCTGAAGCAGACGCTGCGGGAGAGAGGCAGGCCCTTTACCCAGGAGGAGGGCCTGGAGCTGATGAAGCCGATTCTCCTGGCGGTGGACGCCATGCACCGGAAATGGGTGATCCACCGGGATATCAGCCCGGAGAACCTGATCCGGAAGCCGGACGGGACGCTGACGCTCATTGACTTTGGTGCGGCCCGGGAATTTTCCTTTACGGAACAGGAAAACCTGACCATCATAGTGAAGCGTGGCTACGCGCCGGAGGAGCAGTATCATTCCGGGAGCCGCCAGGGCCCCTGGACGGATCTTTATGCCTGCTGCGCGGTACTGTACCAGCTGGTCAGCGGGATTCTGCCTCAGGACGCCGCCGGACGGCGGGAAACGGATGAACTGGTGCCTCTAAAAGATCTGGGCGGCCTGCAGGTAACGGAAGAATTTTCGGACGCGGTGGCGAAGGGTATGACGATTTCTGCGGCTGACCGGTATCCGTCGATTCGGGAGCTGATGCGGGATCTGTATCCGGGGGAGGAAGAGGTCTGCGTGCCAGAAGAGAAGGTCGGAGCCGGGCCAGAGATAGAGCTGGAAGCCCAGCCGGAAGCAGAAGCCCAGCCGGAAGCAGAAGCTGAGCCGGAGCCAGAACCGGAGTCAGAGCTCGGACCGGAGCCTGCATCTGAACCGGAACCTGCGCCTCAGCCGGAACCCGGAAAAGAATCACAGCCACAGCCGCCTGCCGGAATGACTTCCGCCGAAGAAGCTTCTGCTGGAGAGACTTCTGCTGGAGAGACTTCTGCCGGAGGGACTTCCTCCGAAAAAAGGCATTTCCCATTTGTTCCCATCGCTGCGGGAGCAACCGTGCTCCTTCTCCTGGCGCTGGCCTTCGGGCTTGACTGGTTCGGCCTTTGGAAGACGGACGGCGCTCTGGAAACAGCGCAGACACAGGCAGAAGCCTCTGAGGCTTCTGCCGGACAGCCGGAGGAGGCAGGCGCAGAGGCGGCGGAGGACGCAGACACGCAGGCCGGAGAGAATACGCAGGACGCGCAGGCTTCCGGGACGGCAGAGGAGCCGCCAGCCGCCGGACAGAACTCTGATGAGACAGAAGAGACCGGGAAGCAGGAGCCCCTGCCTCTGATTTATGGCAGTGTGCAGGAGGATGGGACTACCTGGATCAATACGACGGTGCAGACCTATCAAAGCACTCCGGACGCTTCCGGATCCCTTGACTGGGCGGCAGAGGCAGAGGTGTCCTCCGAGTATACCTTTTCGGCGGAAGAGATCACCGTTTCCACCACCTACGATGGAACCGATGGAACCTTCTCCAGTTTCTGGATTTATGACACGGAAGGGCGCAAGGTCTTAGGAGAACAGGCTGGAGAGCGGCAGGAATTCGAATACCAGGGCGATACAGGTGTCAGCCGGACCTACGATGAAGCGGGAAATGTGACCGCCACCGAGGAGCTGCAGTACAAGGACGGGCGTCTGGTTTCCTGCGATTACGAAGCTTATGCGCCGGAGCTTGGGCAGAACGTCATGGAGTATACAGAGATGGAGTACCTGGAGGACGGAAGCCAGGTGGAGACGGTGACGACCAGCTATGAGAAAGAGACGTTTTACGGGGTGACGACCTCGTATTATACTGCGAAGGGCTCGCTGACGAAAAGGACGATGGAACTGTTCTACGGCGACGGCTCCAAGGAGACGGCCTCTTATGAGTACAGCTTCCAGCCGGATGGGGACGGGCGCGCGGGCAGCATGCTGGAGACCTATACGGATCCCCAGGGCCAGGTAGGCCTTAAGGTTACGGAATACACCTACGATGAATACGGCAATCAGCTGACGGATTATACCTGGTCGGCCCAGAGCGGCTATGGGACGCTGAACAGCTATATTTACAGTGAGTTCGCTCCGGATGAAAACGGCGTGTTTCAGCCCACCGGGCGCACCTCGGGAACGGCGGAGCCCAAGCTTCCGGAAAGCCTTCCGCAGGATTGAGAGCTAAAGTCAAAGACCCCGATGCAAGCATACGGGGCATCAAACTAGAAACGATGCAAGCATCGGGGTATTTGCACCCAAAGGGCACTTACCCTCGCGGCGTTCGCCAAATGGACGCGCAAG
>CALWQJ010000104.1 GCA_944383645.1 uncultured Merdimonas sp. | reverse complement strand
AAGCATCATCGCTTGCGGGTCTTTTTTTATACAGCTGCAGCGCACATTTCTTAAATACAAAATATAGTAAAATAATCTTTTCTATTGACAGACTAAAATAATGTTGCTATTCTAAAATAGGAAACTAGTTACCTAATTAATTGCCAAACACTCAGAGCTGTCTGTTTAGGAAGAGAAACAGTATGAGAAGAAAGACGGGCAGGAGAAAGCAGGAATTCAAAAGACAGATATGAAAGACATGAGAATACAGGAGCTGATTACGCGGTTTTCTGACACCAGGGAAAATCAGCAGAAAGCAATATTCAGCACTTTGTTTATTGCCGGGAACAGACTGCAGACAGTTTTTGATAATCATATTCCGGAGATATCCTTGAAGCAGTTTATGCTGCTGTCGATAGTCAGGCAGTCGTCGGAACAGCTGACGTTTACGCAGCTGGGAGATATCCTGGGCTGTTCCCGTCAGAATGTAAAAAAGTTGGCGGACGTGCTGGAGAAAAAGGGATTTATTACAATTCAGCAGAGTCCCGCTGACGCACGGGCTATGTATATCTGTCCTGCGAAGCGGGCAGAGGAATATTTTCAAAAGGAGTTTTCTGCGCATCAGAAAGAATTGAAGTATCTTTTTGAGGTGTATACGGAAGAAGAGCTGGAACAGCTTTTTCAGCTTTTGATGAGACTCTACGCAGGAATAGAAAATCTGCAGAGGAGCATAACAATGGAAAAGGAGAAGGAAAAGTAAATGAAAACGGCAGTCGTTTATCATTCACAGACAGGCTTTACGAAACGCTATGCTCGGTGGATAGCGGAGGCGGCAAAGGCGGACTGTTTTGAAGTGTCAGAAGTCAGAGGGAAAGAGCTGTCCGGGTATGAAGCAATTGTGTTTGGGAGCTGGGTGTGCGCCGGAAGCGTCAGCAAACTTAGCTGGTTTAAAGGCAATATGGAAAAGTGGAAGGATAAGAAGCTTGCGATCTTTTGCGTCGGGGCCAGTCCGGCGGATAATCCGGAGGTTCCGGATTTCCTGAAGCGGAATTTTGGAGGGCCGGAATTTGCAGGAGCCGGGGTATTTTACTGCCCGGGAGGCTTTTGCTATGAGAAGATGGGTATGAAGTCGAAGCTTATGATGAAGGTATTTATGAAAGCCCTGCAGGCAAAGAAGGAGAAGACAGAAGCTGAGGAAGAGATGATCAGATGGATTTCCTCTTCTTATGACATTTCGGACAGGAAGTATATTGAGCCCCTGCTGGAATACCTGAAGGGGTAAGGACGCGGGAAGCCTTCGGAGTCATTTGTGTCATCTGTCTCAGGAGCTTTCTTCCAAAAGCCGCCGGAAGTAAGTCTGTCGGGCGGGAGCTGGAAGAAAGCCATCCGGAGGATACCGGAATTTCTGAGACATCTATTTTTAGTTCTTCATTTCTCTTGTATCAATGGAATCCCGGAATACGTAGAAACGGTCGTACAGGAACTCCAGCGTCAGGTTGCAGACCATATTAAGGGCTGTCACCAGATACTCGTTCCAGTGAAGCGTGTCGGCCAGGTAGCTGCCTCCGATGGTGGAGACCGGGGTGAACACGCAGTAGAAGGCGAAGACCTTCAGCATGGCCACAGGCACGTTGCTGGCGGACTGGAAGGTGTACCGGCGGTTCAGGGTGAAATTCCACAGAACCGACAGGATGAGGGCTATGAGATAACAGGGCCAGTAGCTCCAGCGGGTGAGCTCATTCAGCAGGGAAAAGGCAAGGAGCTCGATGACGCCTGCTGAGATGGAGAAGAGCACGAATTTCAGGGTGCGCAGCAGTTCTTTGTGTTTCATGATTGGGCCTCCCTTCTGGAACCTGAGCTGGAATCCAGGCTGGAGCTTAGGCTCCGGAACAGTTTCTTATTGGCTGCGTAGAGCTTTTTGAAGGTCTCGTAGTAATGGTTATAGACGGCGTGCGCCTTCCTGTCCGGGACGTAGCTGCTTTGGACGGGAATGAAGCTGCGGACGCGGTCCAGATCGGGAATGAGACCGAGGCCGACGGCGGCGATGGCAGCCGCGCCTACGGAGCCGACGTTCTGGGGGCTTTCCACCACCTCAATGGTATGTCCGGTAATGTCGGCCAGGATCTGGGAGGTCACGGGGGAGAGGGCGCCTCCGCCTACGAAACGGATGGTATCGGAGATTTTGACTTTCCGGGCTTCACATTCCAGCATCCAGCGCAGATGGTAGCAGATGCCTTCGAGGACAGCGCGGATGAGCTCGGTCTTTCCGGTCTCCAGGCGGATACCGAAGAACATGCCGGCGGCTGTGGGATCCTCGAAGGGACAGCGGTTGCCGTGGAGCCAGGGGGTGAAGAGGACGCCGCCGGAGCCGGCTGGGGCCTTAGCCACCGTCTCAGTCATGTAATCGTAAAGGCTGCGGGCAATGGCTTCCCGGCCTTCGGTGATGTCTTTCTTCTCCAGATAAATGCCGATTTCGTCCAGAGCCAGATGATCCCGCACCCATTCCAGACATTTTCCGGCGGTTTCCATTTCAGCGAAGTAATTGTAGCGTCCGCTCTGGGCGCCGACGATGGCCGCGATCATGGCGGATACGTCTACGAGCTGGCGGTCGGTGACGGTGCTGACCCAGCCGGAGGTTCCGCAGTAAATATGGGTGTCACCTACGGAGGTACAGCCGGCGCCTACGCCGATGAGGGAAGCGTCCCCGCCGCCTCCGAAGACCGGCGTTCCTGGCGCGAGCCCCAGCTCGGCGGCAGCCTTTTCCGTCAGAGACCCAGCCTGATCGGAGGAGGCGATGATGTCCGGCAGATGCTCTGTACGGACGTCGAAGGTCCGGCAGAGGCTTTGGCTCCACGCCTTCTTCCTGGTGTCATAAAGCAGGGTGGCAAAAGCGGAATCCTCAGTCATCACAAAGCGGCCAGTGCAGCGGTGGATGAGATACTCCTTCACATCCAGCCATTTACAGGCCCGGGAAAAATTTTCCGGCTCGTGGGCTTCGATCCACTTATATTTCCACATGGGATCCTTGACGCTGGTGGAGACGGCCCCAGTGATGCGCAGGCTTTTCAGAAGCTTGAACACGTTGGCGCCCGCGATCTGGGGACCGTGGGCGATGCCTTTGCGGATTTCTTCTGTGGCCCGCTGATCCATGTAGCTCATGGGCCGGTGGACGGGGACGCCGTCCCGGTCGGTCAGAACCAGGCCCTGCATCTGCGAGCAGAAGGAGATGCCGGAGATCTGTTCCGGGGCGGTTCCGGTCTTTGCAAGGAGCCGTGCGGTCGTATGGCACATGGCGGCCCACCATTCATCGGCGTCCTGTTCCGCGCCGCCGTCTTCCATAATATAAAGGCCGTAGCCCTCGCTGTCTCCGGCCAAAAGAGTAATAGTGCTGCCAATCTCAAAAAGGCAGGTCTTCACGCCTGTCGTACCAATGTCGTAAGCAAGCACATAGGTCATATTTCATTCCCCCCCAATAGATGCGGTATTTTAACCCTGATGTGAGATCTCAGTTTCTTCCAGTGTAAAGGCAGATTCCAGGAATTTCAGCAGCTCCTGCCGGATATGCTCCTCAGAAGCCTCCGGATCGGAACCGCAGTAAAGCCGGAAGCGCTCCCGGTAATAGCCGCAGCAGCAGCTGAACTGCAGCATCATCAAAAGATTGTCAAAGAAAAAGGCGAAGAGCTTCGGGTCGGCGTCGCGGCGCATGTTTCCTTCGCGCTGGGCCTGCTCAAGCATACGGGAATAGAGGCGGGATGACACACCTTCGATTTCCTGGGCCAGAAGAGTGCCGAAACGTCCCGCCCCGGCGCTTGTAAGCTCGTGGTACATGCGGATATGGCTGGGATGCTCCCGGCAGTGCCTCTGGAGCGCCTCGATGAGGCGCTCCGCGTACTGCCGGAGCTTTTCTTCCCTGCAGATGGTTTCCGAGAGAGCCTCGTCCAGCTCCCGGAGGCTTTTTCGGACGCAGGCCAGGAAAAAATCATCCTTGTCCTTATAGTATTTGTAGAGGACGCCCACGCTGGTGCCGACCCGAGCCGCGATACGGCTCATGCTTGTGCGCTCCAGGCCCTGCTCGCCGAATTCCGCGATGCCGGCTTCCAGGATTTCCTCCAGCTTTTCTTTGGTCAGCCGCCGGAGCACGCCGGTTCTCCCTCCCGCAGAGCTTCCGACGCTGTCTCCGCCGCCGCTTTCGGAACCGCTGCCGTCTCCGGCTGTGCCTGGGCGTCTGCTTTTTTCCCCTTTTTGCGGGAATAGCCGGCCTGGTAGACCAGCCGCTGCAGCCGGGCGTCCACAGGGCTTAAGGGCTCGCAGTCCCCCAGAAGCTTTGCGTAGAGGGCGGCTTCGCAGCCCTTTTCCAGCAGGGAGGCGGCTGCCGTCACGTCGTCGGCAGTCTTTCCGATGCAGAAGCCGCCGCAGTCCTCCAGAAGGGCGGCGTTTCGGCCCAGCAGAGCGCGGCTGACCGCCCGGGGCAGCCGCCTGTCGTCGAAAAACCTGGCGCAGCGGACATCCGGCCCGGCGATCTGGGCGAGGTCGTCCAGGTAGGGATGGACGGTTTTGCCAAGGATGCTCAGGGCCACTGTGGAGGCGGAGCGCACATGGATGATGTAGCAGGCTTTGGTGCTGCGATAGATGGCAGCGTGGATGGCAGCCGGGCTGCTGCCGTCAGCCGGGACGTTCCTGAGATCGTAGATCCGGGTGACGGAACCGTATTTTAATTTGAAGAAATGGCCTTTTCGCTGGCTCCTTCCGTAATCCGGCATGGGCCAGAGGGCGCGCTGTTCCCGGTACATCGAAAGCTCCTCGTCCAGGACCTCGCCGACGCGGCCGGCGCAGACCTTTTCCAGCTCTTCCGCCGCCTGGAAGGCGGACTCACAGTCCGCGCCCAGGCAGAGCGCGCCGTGGGCCTTCATGAGGACGGCCTGGGAAGAGGGATTGGCGGACAGGGCGTCTGCCACTGCCTGGCGCAGCTTTTCCGTGCCGGGAAGGCCGTAGGCCGCGCAGGGAACCCGTTTTCCCAGGATGGAAGCTGTAAGGCCGCTCAGATCCCAGCCGCGGATGCCGTAGACGGAAGCCTTGTCCTGATGAGTGTGGATGACGAAATTTACCTCCGGGCGCAGCCGGTAGGCGTCCGCGTGGATGCCCTTTTCGCTGGAGGGCTTACGGTTTCCCTCATAGCTCAGATCCGAAATATTTACAATCACCAGATCCTCCGGTTCCAGGATATCGTAGCCTAGACCGCTGGGCGTGATGACGAACTGCTCGTCGGAAATCCGGGCGCTTAAGTTGCCCCAGGTCCGGGCGGTCAGTCCGGCGTCCACAAGCCGATGGGCGGCCAAAATCACCAGTTTTCGGGCTTCTGCTTCTGTATATGCCATCTGAAAAATACACCTCCTGAAAATTTGGGAAATGCCTGCTCTTTGACGCCGCAGGGCGGATGAAAGAGCAGGCTTGTCTATGAAATGAGAACCTGCGGCATCAGACGTCGATCCTGCCGCAGTTGGCGAATACGCGGTCGAAACGGGAGAGAACGTCGTCGATCATCTCTTCGGTGTAGGCGGCGCTGGTGTACAGCCGGGAGCCAGCCAGAGTGACGATGCCTTCCGCCATGTAAGCGGCTCCGATGTGCTCCATCTCCTTCTGGCGGATGCCGGTCTCCTTCAGCACATGGGGGATGGTCCAGGGCTTTGTCCAGTCCACGACAAAATGCATGGTTCCCACGCTGTCCAGGTGGCAGATGGAACCCTGGTTGAAGGCGACGAAGGGCAGATCGTATTTCTTGATCAGCTTTTTCAGGCCCTCTGTCAGGCGGTCGCCCATGCGTCCGGCCTTCTCGCAGGCGTTTGTGCGCTCGATCTCGCAGAGGGTGTAGTAGCCGGCCACGCAGGAAATGGGGGTCGCGGCCAGGGTGCCGCCGCACATGGCCTTGGAAATCTTCTTTCCGGAGGAGTCAAGGCCTGCTCCCAGGTATGCCATGCAGTCCTCGTGTCCGCCGACGCCGCCCGCGCCCGGATAGCCGCCCGCGATGATTTTGCCGAAGATAGTCAGATCCGGATCCACGCCGAAATAGCTCTGGGCGCCGCCCGGTCCGATGCGGAAGCCAGTCACCACCTCGTCAAAGATCAGAAGGGCGCCGTATTTGCGAGCCAGCCATTCCGCCCCCTTGATAAACTTTTTGGACACGGGGCGGGTGCCGCTCTCCGGTCCTACAGGTTCGATATAGATGGCTGCCGTGCCGCCGGAAAGCTCATTGAGTTTCAGCTTGCGCTCCAGGTCGTCCAGATCATTTGGGAAAAATTCATTGGTGTGCTTGAAGACGAAATTCGGCACGCCCTTGGACATGAGGCCCTTGGTGCCGGGGACGCGGATGCCGTAGGCCAGCTGGTCGGACCAGCCATGGTAGGCGCCGCCCATTTTCAGGATGTTTTTCTTCTTTGTCTTCAGGCGGGCGATCCTGGCTGCGCACATGCAGGCTTCCGTGCCGGAGCCTAACATACGGAATTTCTGGACGGAGGGCACCATCTCGGTGATCTTCTTCGCCAGCTTGTACTCGTATTCATGGAAGAGGCCGGTGGAGGGGCCGCAGGTGTTCAGAAGCTCGATGACCTTTTCGCGCACATAGGGCGGATTGCTGCCGAGGATGGTGGGGCCGCCCGCCTGCAGGAGATCGTAGTACCAGTTGCCGTCGATGTCGTACAGCTTCGCGCCCTCCGCCTTTTCGATGACGATGGGGAAGGGATAGTTGAAGGCGAGATTGTGCTGCACGCCTCCGGGAATGACCGTTTTCGCTTCTGTGATCATTTCCTTGGACTTGCTGCACTTTTTCTCGAAATACTCCTCCTCGTACAGCTTCAGCCTGTCCGGACGCACAGAGTATACGGGTTTTTTGATCAGCTCGTCGAGCTGCCGGGTGACCTCTGCCGCGTTCAGGTATTTGTCGATTGCAAATCCATTGTACGCCATAATCGTTTCCTCCTTTTTTGCCAAATGCCCATTTGATAAGTGCCCATAAGAAAGCCGGGAGCCGGGATGCGCCGGCCGGCGGTCCGGGCTGTAAATGGAAAGCTTGTTTGTGAACCGTGGTTCACGTCCTGGAAATATTTTAACATTTTCGCGGCAGGGGTGTCAACGAAGGTCTGGTAAATTTTTCTGCCGGTACTGGGTGGGCGTGCAGCCTTTTTGTTCCCGGAAAAGCTTCGTAAAGTAGCTGGCGTCCCCGAAGCCGCACATGCTCCCGATTTCCGAGATTTTGTACTGGCTGGAGGACAGAAGGGCGGCGGCCCGCTCCACGCGGTACTGCTTCAGATAGCGCGCAGGCGGCATGCCGATGGTGCTGCGAAAGCACCGGAGCGCTTCGCTTTCGCTGATCCCGGCGCTGGCGGCGATCTCTGCCGTCGTGGGTTCTTCGGAAAAATGCTCCTGGATATACTGGATCATCTGTTTCGTCCGTTCCGTGCTGCGCCGGATCCGCTCCGAGGGAGGCGAGGCGTCTGCCGGACGGTGGGAGAAGAGCAGAAAGAGAAGCCAGGAGAGGGAGGAGCGCACCTGGAATTCATAACCAAAAGTCTCGCGGGCGCAGGCGTCCCAGGCCGTCCAGAAGCTCTGAAATGCCTCCGGATGCCAGGGAAGGGAGCCGTCCAAAAGGACGTATTTCAGGCCTTCGTTCTGGACAAGCGGCTGGATGTAATTCTGCCAGAAAATGCTGTCCGCGCTGCCGCCGGCGAGCCTGGGGTGAAAGACCAGGGAGCGCAGGGCGCAGGGCCCGTCCTCAGAGCTGTGGATGGAATGGAGCATTCCGGCGTTGATAAAAAGACCCTGGCTCCGGGGGAGAAGCAGGCGCTCCGTGCCGGTGTCGATTCGGGCGGTTCCTTCTGTGATGACCAGAATTTCCAGATCCTCGTGCCAGTGCCAGGCCACAGGCGTCTGGACCAGATCCTCATCGTAGCAGGAGACTGGGAAAAGGGCGGAGCCGTGTTCGGCCAGCTCCATTCCTCTGGCATCGGTCTGCAGGCTGCAGAAAGGGAAGACTGCCATAAAAACCCTCCTTTTTTGGTTTCCTATTTTGGCGGAAATATTATAGAAATATGGCGTATTTGTCCTAACTATCTTGGTTTTATGCTGATATAATTATAACAGCTTACGAGGAGGATTACCAGAATGTTTCATTTGCTTTTAGCTGTTATTTACCTTTCTTTTATCAGCCTGGGCCTGCCGGATTCCCTGCTGGGGGCGGCCTGGCCCTCCATGTATGGGGAATTCGGGGTTCCGGTCTCCTATGCCAGCGCGGTATTTATGATCATCTCGGCGGGAACCATCGTGTCCAGCCTGCAGAGCGACCGGCTCACCAGACGCCTGGGAACGGGGAAGGTCACGGCCCTCAGCGTGGCCATGACCGCGGCGGCCCTGTTTGGATTTTCCTTCAGCAGCTCCTTTTGGACGCTCTGTCTGTGGGCCGTTCCCTACGGCCTGGGAGCCGGGAGCGTGGACGCGTCGCTGAACAATTATGTGGCGGTTCACTATACAAGCCGGCACATGAGCTGGCTGCACTGCATGTGGGGAATCGGAGCCTCTGTGGGGCCCTATATCCTGACCTACGCCATGACTTCCGGGCAGGGCTGGAATATGGGCTACCGCTATATCGGTTTTCTGCAGACGGCGTTGACTGCCATCCTGCTGGTAAGCCTTCCGCTCTGGAAAAACGGGAGGCGAAAGGAGCCGTCCGGGGAGGACGAAAAGGATGCGGACGGCGTTCCGAAGGAAGAGAGCCGGGAAAGGGCGAAGGCCCTCACTCTCCCGCAGATTCTGCGCCTTCCCGGCGCCAAGAGCGCCATGGTGGCTTTTTTCTGCTACTGCGCCCTGGAGCAGACGGCGGGGCTTTGGGGAAGCAGCTATCTGTCCCTGCACTGCGGCGTTCCGGCGGAGGAGGCGGCCCGGTTTACCAGCTGGCTTTTCCTGGGAGTGACGGCGGGCAGGTTCTTGAGCGGTTTTCTGACGCTGGCGCTCAATGACACGCGGATGGTGCGCCTGGGCCAGGGTATCGCCGCGCTTGGCATCGCGGTGCTGCTGGCGGCCGGGACCGGGGCGGCCGCTCCCTTCGGGCTGGCGCTGATCGGCCTGGGCTGCGCGCCCATTTATCCCTGTCTTCTCCACTCCACGCCGGAGCGCTTCGGGGAGGAGAACTCCCAGGCTGTCTTCGGGGTGCAGATGGCCAGCGCCTACGTGGGAAGCTACCTGATGCCGCCGCTCTTCGGCCTGATCGCGGAGCATGTGGCCATCGGCCTGTTTCCGGTTTATATGCTGCTGGTGCTGGCGCTGATGACCGCGATGCATGAGAGGACAGTGAGGGCGGCAGCAGGAAATCGGCGGGGAAGACTGTAAAGGAAAGCTGTAAGGAAAATCGGCTGTGGTTCATGCCGGCATCGGCGCGGCGTGAACCTGCGGCAGATTTTCGCGTCCGTTTTTTGCATCTATTTTTGCATCTATTTGTGGCTAAAAAATAAAATTCCCCTCTTGCAAAAAGGATTGAAATGTGGTAGCATACTACTGTTCAGGTTATCCCGGCAGGGATGATGGCCCCAAGGGGCTGTACAGGAACAGGGCTCCTTGGTCAAGCGGTTAAGACATCGCCCTTTCACGGCGGTAACACGGGTTCGATTCCCGTAGGAGTCATTCTGGACCCATAGCTCAGTTGGTTAGAGCAACCGGCTCATAACCGGTCGGTCCTGGGTTCGAGTCCCCGTGGGTCCACTTTCTGACATATCACATATTTTTTGGCCCGATGGCTCAGTTGGTTAGAGCGCCGCCCTGTCACGGCGGAGGTCGTGGGTTCGAGTCCCATTCGGGTCG
>CALWQJ010000103.1 GCA_944383645.1 uncultured Merdimonas sp. | reverse complement strand
CCCGCCATGCCGGAATTCAGATCGCCGTCCCGGTAGCGCCACGCCCAGTTGCCCTCCGCCACGCCGGGCACGTTCATGCGGGCCTCCTCCCCAAGCTTGAGCACGTCCTGGAGCGGGAAGATCGCGTAGCGGGCGATGGTTCCCAGGCAGATGCGGATGAAGTCCCAGCTGATGCTGGAGGCGTCCGTGTTCATATAGCGGCGCACCTTGTCCCGGGAATATTCGGGGGCGCTGTTATACCAGCCCACGGTCGTATTGTTGTCATGGGTGCCGGTGTAGCAGATGCAGTTGCGGGTGTCAAACTGATGGGGGAGGAAGGTGCTCTCGCCGCCGTCGTAGGCGAACTGCAGCACGCGCATACCCGGAAAGCCCAAGGTATTCCGCAAGCGCACGACCTCCGGAGTAATCAGTCCCAGATCCTCCGCGAAGATAGGCAGATCCTCTCCGAGAGCCTTGTGGATGGCGCGGAACAGCTCCTCGCCCGGGCCCTTCCGCCAGACGCCGGTGATGGCGTTCTCGGCGTCCGCCGGGATCTCCCAGTAGGACTCAAAGCCCCGGAAGTGATCGATCCGCACGTAATCCGCCTGCTCCAGCAGATGGCGCACCCGGGCGATCCACCAGCGGTAGCCGTCCTTTTTGTGGGCCGCCCAGTCATAGAGGGGATTGCCCCACATCTGGCCGGTGGCGCTGAAATAGTCGGGCGGAACCCCCGCCACCACAGAGGGATAGCCCTTCGTATCCACCTGGAACAGCTCCCGGTTGGCCCAGACGTCCGCCCCGTCCGGGGAGACGAAGATGGGAATGTCGCCGATGATGGCGATGCCCCGGTCGTTGGCGTATTCCTTCAGGCTGGCCCACTGGAAACGGAAGCAGAACTGCAGGAAGGCGTAATAGCCGATCTCCTTTTCCAGCTTCTGCGTCCAGAAGGCGCGGTCCTTTTCGGACAGATTGCGCAGTGCTTCCGGCCACTTCGTCCAGGGAAGCCCCTCCTGCTCATCCTTGATGGCCATATAAAGGCAGTAGTCCGAAAGCCAGTCCTCATTGCGGGCGCAGAAATCGTCGTAAACCTCCTGAAGCGCCGTGCCGCCTCCCTCCAGGAAATTCTGGTAGGCCTTGCGGTACAGGGGATACTTGTACGCCCGCACCGCCTCGTAGTCCACGCGGACCGGATCAAAGTCCGGGATCACCCTTAAATCCTCCTCGGCCAGCAGTCCCTGCTCCTTTAGAAGCTGGGGGCTTAAAAGAAGCGGTTCCCCCGCGAAGACGGAAAAGCCCTGATAGGGGGAATTTCCATAGGAGGTGATGGGGTTCAGCGGCAGGATCTGCCACAGATGCTGTCCGGACGCCTCCAGAAAATCTATAAAATCATAGGCCCCCTTTCCGAAATCCCCGATGCCGTAGGGCGAGGGGAAGGAAGTGGGGTGTACCAGGATGCCGCTGTATCTGTAGTTCACAGAATCATCAGCGGATGATGTCTTTAAACGCATAACGCTCCTCCTCGGGGCGGATTTTGTATGTAGGAAAGCCCTTCCGGGCCTGAAATTTCCGCCTTAGGTTATTATAATAAAGTCAGATGCAAAAAACAAGGTTCAGCGGGGCATTTTCCGAAAACAGCCCCCATAAATATAGATTAAATGGGATAAAGGAGACAGAAAGGATCCTAGATGTGGAAACGCGTATTCCTGGTGGGCCTCATCCTGATTTTCCTCTCGGGGTGCAGCATGCAGACCAACCAGACAGAAAAGCTCCAGGATCTGGAGTATACGATTGTGGAGGAGGCGGATCTTCCGGAGGAGCTTCGGACGATTCTGGAGGAAAAGAAGAAGGAGAGCTTTAAGCTCACCTACGAGGCGGAGGACAGCCTGTACCTGTGCGTGGGCTACGGGGAGCAGGCCACCGGCGGCTACAGCATTTCCGTAAACGAGCTGTACCTGTCCGAGAACGCCATCTATTTCGACACGAACCTCATCGGCCCGGAGCCTTCCGAGCCTGCGGCGGAGGCGGCCAGCTATCCCTACCTGGCCGTAAAGACGGCGTATCTGGATAAACCGGTGGTATTTCAGTGAGGGCGCGCATAGACTGGTAGAAAAGGAAAAGGAAAGCAGGTGTGTGTTGTGGAGCTTGTCCGCAAAACGATACATATGATGCGGCAGAAGGGAAGGGCCGTCAGCCAGATGACGCTGGACGACGATTACAATATACCGGAGGCCATGCCGGACGCCGGAATGATCGTACAGGAGAAAGGAAAGCTGGAAATCGGGGATATCCGGACGGAGAACGGGCGCGTGCTCGTCCAGGGAAGCCTGCAGTTTTTCATTCTCTACATGGAGGACGCGGAGGAAAGCGGCCTGTACAGTGTGAAGGGTCAGATCCCCTTTGAGGAGAACATGAACGTGGAAGCGGTGCAGGAGGGCGACAGCCTGAAGCTGGACTGGATGCTGGAGGATGTGTCCGCCGTCCTGATCAATTCCCGGAAATTCGGGATCAAGGCGGTGGTGACGCTGGAGCTGGCCGTGGAGGAATTAAAAGATCAGGAGGTGCCTGTGACTGCGGAGGGAATCGGCGGCCTGCAGGTGAAGACCTGCCCATTGTCCGCCGCCGCCCTGGCAGTCCGGAAACGGGACACCTGCCGGGTCAAGGACGAGATTATCCTGCCAGCCAACAAGCCGAACATTCGGAAGGTCATCTGGCAGGACGTGGCGCTGCAGGGAACGGAGCTGCGCCTGGGGGACGGGGAGATCTCCGTCAAGGGCGAGCTGGTGGTCTTTCTTCTGTATGAAAGCGAGGAGGATTTCGGAAAGGCCGGCTGGCTGGAGCAGATCCTGCCCTTTAACAGCCGGGTGGACGCCGCGGGCTGCGGGGAGGGGATGCTGGGAAGCTTAAAGCTGGCGCTTGCGAACGCCGATCTGGAGATTAAGCCGGATTACGACGGGGAGCTTCGGGTGATCAATATCGACGCCCTGCTGGAGCTGGATATCCGGGTCTACCAGGAGGAAAAGCTGGATATGATCTGCGATCTCTACCATCCGGCCCTGGATCTTGCGCCGGAGGTCTCCCCGGCAGTCTGCGAGAGCCTTCTTCTGAGCAACGCCTCCAAATGCCGCGTGTCGGACCGGCTGAAGACGGGCGCCCAGGAGCCTTCGATTCTCCAGCTCTGCCATGGAAGCGGCGAGATCCGGATCGACAGCTGCTCTGCCGCAGAGGACGGCATTCTCGTGGAGGGCGCCGTGCAGGTGCGGATTCTCTATGTGACGGCCGACGACAGTCATCCCATGCTCTGCCTCAAGGGAGACATTCCCTTTGAGCACCGGGTCGAGGTTCCCGGAATCAAAAAGGACAGCGTCTGGTACATCCATACCTCCCTGGAGCAGCTGGGCGTGGATATGGTGAGCAGCGCGGAGGTGGAGGTCAAGGCCGTCGTCCTGGTGAACGCCCTGGTCTTCGCCAGCCAGACCATAGACTGCATCACGGGAGTCTCTGAAAATCCTCCCGATCCGGAAGCCTTACGCGCCCTGCCCGGCTTCCTGCTCTACGTGGCCCAGCCCGCAGACACCCTCTGGGACGTGGCCAAGGCCTACCGGACCACGACAGACCGGATCCGCGAGCTGAACGGCCTGGCCTCGGAGGAACTGAGAAGCGGCCAGAAGCTGATCCTGGTAAAGGAGGTGGAGCGGGAGCAGGAGCGAACCGGAACAATGTAAGAGGGGATTATAAAAAAAGCGCCCTGCGGCTTTCGTGAATCCAGGGTTCACGAAAGCCGCAGGGCGTCTTGGTGTAACTGCAGTTATTCCAGTATCTTTTCCACTTCCTCTTTTGTAATAGAGAGCTCCCGGGCGATTTCCTCCGCCGGGATCTGCTCGCCAGCCATGCGCAGCACGTTTTTTGCCAGCTGGATTCCTTCGTTTCTGCCTTCATTTCGTCCATCTTCCACCAAATCTCGGATCGCTTTACACATATTCCTTCCTCCTTCTGTCTCGGCTCCACGTTCCAGAAGCTCCGGTTCCCCAAGATATTCCGCTATCGTCTCGCAGGTATCCGCCGAGACGACGGCCGTCCCTGTCAGTTCTCTAAGGCGTGAAAATGCCTCTTTATCTTTTGCGTATTTGATGCACATCAGCAGGAAACAGATGTCTGGCGGAAACTGCCGCAGCCGCTCGTCCGGCGTATGACAGACGTCCAGGATGTTCCCGATAAACAGGTGTACCAGGGTGTCGTCCAGTTCCTTGTACAAGTCTCGGTATTTATGCCGGTACGTCCTACCTTTTTCGCTTCTCCCGTCCTGTCTGCGGTCCGCGTCGCGGAGGTCGCCGGCCTTCCAGTGCGGCTCGCCCTGGAAAAGCCAGGCGTCTTTCTTATTTTGGGTATTATTCCAGTATCTTTTCCACTTCCTCTTTTGTAATGGAGAGCTCCCGGGCGATTTCCTCTGTCGGGATCTGCTCGCCAGCCATGCGTAGCACATTTTTCGCCAGCTGAATGCCCTCGTTCCGTCCATCTTCAACCAAGTCTCGGATTGCTTTGCACATATTTCTTCCTCCTTCTGTTCCGGCTTCCCCATGCAGAAGCTCTGGTTCCCCAAGATATTCCGCTATCGTCTCACAGGTATCTGCCGAGACGACGGCTGTCCCTGTCAGTTCTCTAAGGCGTGAAAACGCCTCTTTATCCTTTGCGTATTTGATGCACATCAGCAGGAAACAGATGTCTGGCGGGAACTGCCGCAGCCGCTCATCTGGCGTGTGACAGACGTCCAGGATGTGGATTGGGTAATCTGCCACATAGCCCCTTATGCTGCTTGGAAGCTTATCCAGATCCAGCAGCTCGTGCAGCCGCCTGGCCCCGTCCCACTCCTTCTCCCCGCAGTACAGGACCAGCGTAATCACTGGCTGCAGACGGTCCGCCTTGGAAAATCGCGACAAATATTCATCGGCTGTAAGGGACTGCCTTCCTGCGCTGTCCGAAGTCTCCTTCGCGTTTGTGTTCGCTGCATCCTCTTTGTCATCTTTATCATTTGTATGGTTTTTACCGACCGTCTTTTTCTGGTGTAGGTATGACAGCACATCGCTGTCCATGATCCGCAGGGGCATGGCGTAATCCACATGTTCCTGGAGCTCCGCTCCGATAAAAAGATGTACCAGGGCGTCGTCCAGTTCCTTGTACAAATCCCGGTATTTGTGCCGGTATGCTCTGCCTTTTCTGCTTTTTCCGTCCTGTCTTCGGTCCGCGTCGCAAATATCGCCGGCTTTCCAATGCGGTTCGCCCTGGAAGAGCCAGCCGTTCAAAAGCTGCGCAAACCGTTCGTTCTGGCTGTAATAGTCCAGAAGCGGATTCTCTTTTTTACCCATCGATGTCCTCCTTCATTTTACCCAGAAATCCTGTATTCTGCAACCTTTCCGGCTTCGGAAAATCATCTTTGGTATGTTTGGATACATTTCCGCCTGCGTATATGATTTTTGCTTTTGTGTTCAATTCTGTCTGGAAATTCCGGAGAGAGCTCTCCTGTGAACCTGCAGATATTGGATGATTAGAGAATAGCAGATATGTAAAAATACGTCAAGAAATATTTCCCGGAAGAGAGGCGTTTTCTTTGCTCTCCGGTTGCATTTTCCGGCCCTCTCTGCTATACTTCACTATATATGTATACAAAAAACACAGGAAGTACAATACAAATACAGGAAGTACAATATTATGGATAAGATGCAGTTAAAGGCGCTGGCGAAAATCAATCTGGGACTGGACGTGCTCCGGCGGCGGGAGGACGGCTACCATGAGGTGCGGATGATCATGCAGACCGTGCGTATTTTTGACAGGCTCCAGCTGATGAAGCAGGAGCGGCCCGGAATCCGGGTGCGGACGAATCTGTACTATCTTCCGGCTAACGAAAATAATCTGGTATATAAGGCCGCGAAGCTTCTGTTTGAGGAGTTTGGCCTTCCAGGAGGCCTTTCCATCGATTTGAAAAAGTATATCCCGGTGGCGGCGGGCATGGCCGGAGGCAGCTCCGACGCGGCGGCCGTGCTGTACGGCGTGAACCGGATGTATGGCCTGGGACTTTCCCAGGAGGAGCTCATGAAGCGCGGCGTCCGTATCGGCGCCGACGTGCCCTACTGCCTGATGCGCGGCACGGCTCTGGCGGAGGGCATCGGCGAGGTCTTAAGCCCGCTGCCGCCCATGCCGCCTTGCAATATTCTGGTGGCGAAGCCGGGCATCAGCGTATCGACGAAATTCGTCTATGAGAATCTTCACGCCAACGAGCTGAGGGCGGATCAGCATCCGGACATCGATGGGATTCTGGAGGCCCTGCGCCGCCAGGATTTGAAGTGCATGACAGAATGCATGAAGGACGGAAACGTGCTGGAGACCGTGACGGTGCCGGCGCATCCGGTGATTCAGAAGATCAAAGACACGATGGAGGAGCAGGGGGCGCTCGCCGCGCTGATGAGCGGAAGCGGCCCGACGGTATTCGGTATTTTTGAAGACCGAAATAAGGCGAGACGGGCCATGTCGGTTCTGCGCAAGAACCGTCTGGCGAAACAGCTGTTTCTGACGACTCCGTATAACAACAGGAGGGGGACGCCATGAGTCAGGAGATCAACGCGGTTATGAATGAATATCTGCCACTGCGGGACGTGGTGTTCCAGACGCTGCGTCAGGCTATCCTGCGCGGCGAGCTGGAGCCGGGCGAGCGTCTGATGGAGATTCATCTGGCGAACCGTCTGGGCGTGAGCCGCACGCCGATCCGGGAGGCCATCCGCAAGCTGGAGCTGGAGGGGCTGGTGGTGATGATTCCCCGCCGGGGCGCCATTGTGGCCAGCATCACGGAAAAGGACCTGAAGGATGTGCTGGAGGTACGGCGGACCCTGGAAATCATGGCGGGCGAGATGGCCTGCGAGCGGATTACGCCGGAGCTTTTGAAGCAGCTGGAGGAGGCGGGCCGGGAGTTCATGAAGCTGAAGGATACGAATGATTTCACGAGCCTGGCGGAGGTGGACGTAAAGTTTCACGACACCATCTACGCCGCCACAGACAACCAGCGCCTGATCACGATCCTGAATAATCTGCGGGAGCAGATGTACCGTTACCGGCTGGAGTACCTGAAGGATACGGGAAGCCATGAACGCCTGAACTGCGAGCATCATGAAATTTATGAGGGAATCAAAAGAGGCGACAAGGCTGCGGTGAGCGCGGCCATCGGCGTGCATATCGACAACCAGCGGGACGCCATTCTGGCGGCTATCCGGGAGAACGGAAAGGGCCAGATGAAAGCGGAATAGAAGGGGAGTAAAAGCTGAATCAATACGCAGTAAAAGCTGAATAAAAGCAGGCGGAACGGGCAATCCTCTGGAAAATAAAAGATGCCTTCCGGCCGGATGGCTTTCGGAGCGGAACGCTCCGGAACAGGCGGAAGAGCCCAGGAGGACAGCCATGAGATTGAGAAAACGTTCGGAGCTTGCGGTATGGATTCTTTCCCTGCTGCTGGGATTTGCGGGAACCTGCCTTTACGCAGGGCACGCAGGCATAGGTACGGGTACAGATACAGATACAGGCATAGCCGGGGCTGCGGTGACCGGCGCGGAAGCGTACGCGCCGCTCCGGCGGGAGCAGGCGGCCTGGTGGGGCGGCCTCTATCCGGACTATTGTCTGCCCGGGGCCATGGAGGCCGTGGAACCGGAGCGGGACGGGACGCCGGAGGCGTCTGGCGTTTCAAACCAGGGGAGCCCGGGAGAGACGTCCGGCGCGGATGGCGCCGGGGCCTGCCGGGTGAAAATCCGTTTTAAATATCTGACATTTTTAAATGAAAAGCTGGAGGAATAGATGAATAAGCCAAGAGAGGCCCCCATCGGGGTATTTGATTCCGGCATCGGCGGCCTGACTGTGGCGCGTGAGATCATGCGCCAGATTCCGCAGGAGCGGATCGTATATTTCGGAGACACGGCCCGCCTGCCCTACGGCAGCAAGAGCCGCAATACGATTATCCGGTATTCCCGGCAGATTGTCCGTTTCCTAAGGACGCGGCAGGTGAAGGCCATCGTCGTGGCCTGCAATACGGCCAGCGCCTACGCTCTGGATACTCTGCAGCAGGAGTCGGACATCCCGATCATTGGCGTCGTGAAGCCGGGAGCGCGGATGGCCGCCAAGGCAAGCCCGGGTGGAAATATCGGCGTCATCGGCACCGCGGGCACCGTGGGGAGCCATATTTACCGGGATTACATACAGAGCCTCCGTCCGGACGCGAAGGTGTTCGAGAAGGCCTGTCCGCTCTTTGTCCCCCTGGTGGAGGAGGGCTGGAGAAAGGATCCGGTGACGGAGATCGTAGCCAGGCGCTACCTGGAGGAAATGATTGAGCGGAAGGTGGACACCCTGATTCTGGGCTGCACCCATTACCCGCTGCTCCGCTCCACCGTCCGGAAAATCATGGGCGACGACGTCATCCTGATCAACCCTGCATACGAGACGGCCATCGAGCTTAGGGAGCTTCTGAAGCGCGAGGGGATGGAAAACCAGGGCCACAACAAGACGGACGAAAATCCCTATGAATTTTTTGTGAGCGACGAGGCGGAGCGTTTCCGGGCCTTTGCAGATTCCATTCTGCCGGTGGACATTACGACAGCCCGTCAGATACAGATAGAGGAGTATTGATACCTATGACAAAAGAGATCCTGCTGAGCATCGCAGGCCTCCATCTGACAGATGGGGAGAACGGAAACATCGAAGTGGTGACCGCAGGCGACTATTACAGCCGCGGCGGGAAGCACTATATTCTTTATGACGAGGTGACGGAGGGCATGAGCGGCCACACCAGCAACGTCATCAAGGTCGGGGAGAATTCCTTGGAGATCACGAAACGGGGGCTGACGAACGCCCGCCTGGTGGTGGAAAAGGGAAAACGCCACCGGACGGTCTACCAGACGCCCTTCGGCGGCATCGAGCTTGCCCTGACCGGCCAGAACCTGGAGGTCACAGAGACGGAAAAAAGCATCGATATCCGCGCGGAGTACGTCCTGGAAATCAATGAGGAAAACCTGGCGGAGTGTACGATCGAGATGAATATCCGGCCCAGAGAAGCCGGGAACCTGGATCTGAGGGGCTGAAAATCCACCGCAGATACGGCATGAAAACAGGCGTATGGCGCAAAAAAGAATATAAAGAAGAATATAGAATATAAAAGAAGAGCCATCACATGAAGCAGCTTCTGTGATGACTCTTTTGTTTTGCGTATCTTTCTTTTACGTATCCTTGTTTTATTTCTCTTTCTTTCCGAAAATCCTTTTGAAGAAGCCCTTCTTCTTCACCGGCACCTCAAGACCGCCTCTGGCGCTCTTGACCTCGGTAATGTAGATACCGCTGACCACGACCTTTACTTCCTTCTTCACCGGAAGCACCTCGAAAACGTTCGCGTCGCAGGCGAGGGTCATGATTCTCGGACCGACCTTGGCCTTTACGATAGGAAGCTTGTTCCAGCGCAGCCACTTCGGCGTCTGCTCAATCACCTGGGCAGGCAGGCCTGACTGGGAAATCTTCAGCTTCTTTTTATCGATAATCAGCATGCTGACCGTCTGGGCGATGGCTGCCATCTGCTCCTGCTGGGCTGCCTGGCGGCGCTGCGCCTTCTTTCCGAAGAAATAGAGGGCGACCAGAGCGGCGATGAGTACGACGATAATCACAAGAAAGACAATCGTTGATGTAGTCATATGATTCAGATTCCTCCTCAGTATTTCACGTAAAACACATTATAGCAGTTTTTGCGGCAAAGCGCAAGGGAAAATAGGCCATTTCTGGAGGCGGCCGCAGCCCCTTCTGACAGCGTTCCAGCAGGTCTGTCTTGTATCGGAGCGGAAAATGTGGTATGTTTTTTTTATCGGCGTGCAGGAGGGCCGCGCCGCCTTCCTGCCATGCCGGCACAGAAAAAGCATGAGCAAATCATA
>CALWQJ010000102.1 GCA_944383645.1 uncultured Merdimonas sp. | reverse complement strand
GGGTCCAGGACGATCAGATCCGGCTTTTCCTGGAGCTCGTCCACCACCTTCAGCACGTCTCCGGCGATGAAGGAGCAGTTGGAAAGCCCGTTCAGCTGCGCGTTCACGCGGGCGGCCTCCACGGCCTCCTCCACGATTTCCACGCCAACTACCTTCGCCGCCACCGGCGCCAGGATCTGCGCGATGGTTCCGGTGCCGCTGTACAGGTCGAAAATCACGCGGTCCTTCGTCTCGCCAATGTATTCCCGGGCTGTGCTGTAGAGGACCTCAGCGCCCAGGGAATTCGTCTGGAAGAAGGAAAAGGGCGAAATCTTAAAGCGCAGCCCCAGGAGCTCCTCATAGAAGTAATCTCTTCCCCAGAGTATCTCTGTCCGGTCGTTCTGTACCACGTCCGCCAGGCTGTCGTTATAGGTGTGCAGGATTCCGACGATTCTGCCGTCCAGCTCCAGGGCGCGGAGCCGCTCTGCCCAGGCTGTCTCCATTTCCCGCTCCGACGCTCCTCCTGCTTCCTGTCCTTCCGCCAGCTGCGTCGTCGTCACCAGATCCACCAAAATCTCCCCGGTACGCGCTCCCTTTCTCACCAGCAGATGGCGCAGATATCCGGTGTGCCGCAGGCGGTGGTAGAAGGGCAGGCCCTGCTCCTGAAAATACTCCAGAGTGCAGGCAAGGATCCTCCGGTAATCCTCGTCCACGATCTGACAGCAGTCCGTCGTCACGATATCGTAGAAGCCGCCCCTCTTGTGCATCCCTAAGGCCAGCGGTCCGTCCTTGAACGCATCTCCAAAGGAAAACTCCATCTTGTTGCGGTAGGCCAGGCGGTGCGGACTCTCCTTTACGCCCTCGAACGCATAGGGCTCCTGGACCGCCGCGTCCAGAAGCTCCCGCAGCTGGCTTTCTTTCAAGCGCAGCTGCTCCCCGTAGGGCAGGCTCTGGAAAATGCAGCCGCCGCAGGAACCAAAATGCGGACAGACCGGCTTTGTCTCCACAGGCGACGGCTCCAGCACCTCCAGAAGCAGGCCCTCGCCGGTGCCTTTGCGCAGCTTTTTCAGCCGGTAACGGATTTTCTGGCCTGGCAGCGCGTTTTTCACAGTGACGCGGCGGTCCTCCGCCTTTATGATTCCACGGTTGGGGAACTCCGTTTTCTCTACGATTCCCTCGTAAATCTCTCCCTTTTTCATAAATATACCTGTTTCCTCTCTGTTTCTTTTGGCAAATGGCCGTTCATGCAGGCACGACGGCCGCTTGCCGGACTTATCACACAAAAAGACGCCTCAAAACATCTTCACGTCTTGAGGCGCCCTTTTCTTGTCAGGTGCTACTCTTCTTCTCCATCCTCAAAGAAGTCATCATCGAAATCATCGTCAAAATCATCTTCAAACTCTTCCGGATAAGACGGAGTCAGGAAGCGGTACACAGCGTACGCAATCCCCGCGACAGCCGCTACGGCGCCGATAATCGCAAGAACCCAGAGCAATGTGTTCTTATTCTTCTCATCCTCTTCCTTTTTGTGAATCAGCTCATTGAGTCTGGTCGCTGCCAGAAATTCTTCCATCTTGTTCATGGCTCATACTTCCTTTCTGCGTCATGGAACGTCCACGCCTGCTAATTACAGATATTATACCACATCGATTCCGAAATTACTATCATTTCCTAAATCTTTTTCAGCTTCGCGAAGGAGGCGAACAGCTTCTTGACGCCGGCCGTGTCGAAGCTCACCCGGACCTCGTAGTCCTTGCGGCCCTCTGTGATTTCCAGCACGGTGCCCTCTCCGAAGCGCAGATGACGGACCCGGTCGCCCACGCCGTATTCCAGATGGTCGGCCTTTGTGACCGTGACGGGAGCCGTCTCGAAGGGCTTGGCGCGGAAATCCTTCCGGGCCTCCAGAAAGGCCTCCCTGCGCTTTTCCTTCCTTGTCTCCCATTCCTCCTTCGCGCGCCTGCCGGGCGATTCGCTCTTGGCGTCCAGGTACTCCTCGGGAATCTCCCGGATAAAGCGGGACACCTGATTATACTGGACCTCGCCGCGGACCATGCGCTGTCTCGCCGCCGTCAGCGTCAGCTCCTTCTTCGCCCGGGTGATGCCCACGTAGCAGAGGCGTCTTTCCTCCTCGATTTCCTCCTGGGGATTGTCTGCCATGATGGACATATAGCTGGGAAACAGGCCTTCCTCCATGCCCGCCATATAAACGTAGGGGAATTCCAGGCCCTTGGCGCTGTGAAGGGTCATCAGCACCACCCGGTTGCTATCCTCCTCCAGATTGTCGATATCCGCCACCAGAGCCACCTCCTCCAGGAAGCCGCTTAAGGACGGGTTCTCCGCATTGTCGTCGTAATCCCGGACCTTGCTGATGAGCTCGTCGATGTTTTCGATTCTGGCCCGGGCTTCTTCTGTCGCCTCAAGCTCCAGCTCCTTCACATAGCCGGTCTCCTCGATCACCGCCTCCAGAAGCCCGCTGACGCTTATCTGCCCCTGCTTCGCCCGCAGCGTCTGGATCAGGACCGTAAAGGGAAGGACCTTGGCGCTTCCCCGGCCGATTCCGGGAATCTCGTCCGCCTGCAGGAGGGCGTCGTAAAAACCGATTCCATAGGACGCCGCGTAATCGCTGACCCGGGCCAGGGTCGTGGCGCCGATCCCCCGCTTGGGCACATTGATGATGCGGCGGACCGCCAGCTCGTCCCGGCCGTTGTCGATGGTCTTCAGATAGGCCAGAAGATCCTTGATTTCCTTCCGGGCGTAGAAATTCACGCCGCCGATCAGCTTATAGGGAATATTTGCGTAAATCAGCTTTTCCTCGAAAAGACGGGACTGGGCGTTCGTCCGGTAGAGGATCGCGTGGTCCTTATACTCCGCCTCCTCCTTTTCGATATGGCTGCGGATATTTCCGATGATGTACTCCGCTTCCTCGAAGCCGTTCTGGAACTGGCGGAAATGGACCGGAGCGCCGTCCCCGTTTTCCGTCCAGAGGCGCTTGTCCTTGCGGCCCGCGTTGTTGCGGATCACGTCGTTGGCCGCGTTCAGGATATTCGCGGTGGAGCGGTAGTTCTGCTCCAGCTTGATCACCCTCGCGTCCGGAAATACCTTTTCAAAATCCAGGATGTTCCGGATATTCGCCCCGCGGAAGCGGTAAATGGACTGGTCGTCGTCGCCCACCACGCAGAGGTTCCGGTATTTGGAGGCCAGAAGGCTGACCAGGCGGAACTGGGCCGTGTTCGTGTCCTGATATTCGTCCACCATGATGTAGCGGAAGCGCTCCTGATAATTGTCCAGCACCTCCGGGCAGTTCTGGAACAGCTCCACGGTCTTCATAATCAGATCGTCGAAATCCAGCGCGTTGTTCCGGCGAAGCTGGGCCTGATACTCCTGATAGGCCTCTGCCGTCCGCCGGGCGTAAAAATCAGTTCCCGCGTTCAGCGCCATCTCCGCCGGGCTTACCAGCTCGTCCTTCGCCCGGGAAATGGCCGCCAGCAGCGTCCGCTCCTTCGTAATCTTCGTATCTATCTCCAGCTTTTTGCAGACGTCCTTCATGACAGACTTCTGGTCGTCCGTGTCATAGATCGAAAAGGAAGTGTCGAAGCCCAGCCTGTCGATGAAGCGCCGCAGAATCCGCACGCACATGGAGTGGAAGGTGCTGACCCAGACGCTTTCGCTGCCCATGCCCGCGATCTGGTCGATGCGCTCCCGCATCTCTCCCGCCGCCTTGTTGGTAAAGGTAATGGCGAGAATATTCCAGGGCTTTACGCCCTGCCCCATGAGATACGCCGCCCGGTGCGTGAGCACGCGGGTCTTTCCGGAGCCCGCCCCCGCCAAAATCAGAAGCGGCCCTTCTGTGTGAAGCACCGCTTCCTGCTGCTCTGTGTTTAATTTCACCTGCTGTAAGGTATTGCTGTCCATAATCCGTAGTCTCTTTCCTTAATAATCATTTCTTTTCTGACCTTCATTATAGTACATCCCGGCCTTCCGGCACAAGAGGGAAACAGAAAAACGAAAAACAGGAAGTGTATCCTCAGAAACTGCTTCTTCAAAAACTTTTAAACATTTGGATCTTGTCATATAGTTTTGAATACTATATAATGAAATTCTGGGGGTGATTTATTATGACAATCGACAGTCAAAATCTTCTGGAGAGTATTTTACAGAGTCTGGACCGCGTCAGCTATATCCGGCCGGAGGAGATTCCCGGCATCGACCTTTATATGGATCAGGTGACCACCTTCATGGACAGCCATCTGAGCGCGTCGAGACGCTATGAGGACGATAAGATTCTTACGAAAACCATGATTAATAACTACGCGAAGAACCGCCTGCTTCCCCCTCCGGAAAAGAAGAAATATTCCAGAGAGCACATGCTGCTCCTGATTTTCATCTATTATTTCAAAAGCCTGCTTTCCATCAACGATATCCAGAGTCTGCTCTCGCCGCTGACGGAGCGCTATTTCCATACGGAGCGCCCCCTCTCGCTGGAGCAGGTCTACTCGGAGGTATTCAGCCTGGAAAAAAGCCAGATCGAAGCCATGAAGGAAGATCTGCGGCAGAAATACAGCGCTTCGGAAAACACCTTTTCCGAGGCTCCGGAGGAAGAGCAGGAATTTCTCCGCCTGTTCTCCTTCATCTGCATGCTGAGCTTCGACGTCTATCTGAAAAAACAGGTGATTGAAAAGCTCATCGACCAGCTTCCCGGACAGGACAGAGACAAGCACTCCGAAAAAAAACACAAAGAAAAAGAGAAGGAAAAGGACGCGGAGTAACTGAGCAGGCATTTTGAGTCTTACCCTTCTTGAGAAATGAGCGCCGCCAGGCGCATCTATAAAAAGAAGAGACATACCCCCTCGGAATCATGTCTCTTCTTTTATTTATGTGCGCAAATGAAAACTATCTATCGGAAATTATCTCATGGACTGATACATCTTATCCAGCATCTCATCCGTTATCTCTACCGGATTATTATACAGATTGGGATGACGGCTGATGCGGACCAGATCCGCTACCTGTTCATCGGTTAGGTTATATTCCTTCAGATCTGTACGCAGACCCAGATCCACTTTCAGCTGATGGATGGCATCCGCCATATCATACATATCTTTGAAGCCGAGCTCCTTCGCAAACGCATGTATTCTGCCATCCTGGGCGTCCGCATTGATTCTCGCAAAATAATCCAGAGTCAGGCCGCAAGCCTCGCCGTGAGGAATATGCAAAAGATTTGTCAGCGGAAAAGAGCAGGCATGGGAACTGGTGGTCTTAGGCAGAGTAAACGCCAAACCGGCAATGACAGAAGCTTCTGCCATCTTTGCCCTTGCTTCCTTATTTTCCGGCTCATGATACGCCGTTTTCAGGTACTGGAAGACGATTTTGCTTGCATGCAGTGCGAGAGCGTCACAGATAGGCTGATGACCCTTGCTCCAGAAGCCCTCCACTGCATGGCAGAGCACATCGATGCCGCAGCTGGCCGTCATATAAGGTGGGAGTGTATAGGTAAGCTCCGGATCGATCAATGCCACTGCAGGATAGAAGCCATTGGAAACGATGGGACCTTTTTTCCCGAGCTCTTTGTCGCTCAGAACTGCCACACAGGTTACCTCGCTTCCTGTTCCTGCCGTTGTAGGAATTGCAATCAGAGGCAGATGCTTTTGAGGCATCGCTTCCCCTGTGCCATGATATTTTCGAATAGTATCCTCTGTAAAGCAGATGGAACCTGCCGCTTTCGCGCAGTCCAGCGCGCTTCCTCCGCCCAGTGCCACCAGAAAATCTGCCTTTTCCTCACGAATCTTCTGCGCGCAGGCATCCACTTCCGCAACTTCCGGATTCGGCGATACCTCGCTGTATATCCCAATCAAAGCCCCCTCACTGGACTCCACAATCTTTTCCGCCAGGCCGCTCTTCATAAAGAACGGATCGCTGACCAGAAGCCCTCTGTGGCAGCCGAGCTCTCCTGCCACCTGTTTCAGCTCTCCTACGACACCTTCTCCGAAGCGGATGGTGACAGGCTGCAAATATTCCCATACCATAATCAGAATTTCCTCCTTATCAGAAATTTTTCAGAATATTTTTATTACGGTTTTCAGCACTTCGCTTCTGTGTTCAAAGGCAAATTCAAAAGCTTCCTGAGATCTTTCGAAGGGGAAAACCGTTGGATTGATATCCTTCAGGTTAATCACGCCTCTGCTGACTGCGTCGATGGCCGTTGGATAAATGTGGCGGTACCGCCATACATGGCGGATGTCAGCCTCCTTGCGGGCCAGCTCACCAAACAGATAGGGTACTTCTCCGCCCGCATTTCCCACATTTACGATTACGCCGCCCCGTTTTACATATTTCCAGGTATCTTTCAGAGTGTACGGACTTCCTGCCGCTTCAAACACAATGTCACAGCCCATGCCATCCGTCGCCTCCAGAACCGCAGCCTCTGTATCCTGTTCCTTCGCATTGATGGTCACATCCGCGCCAAACTGCTTCGCAATCTCCAGGCGGTTAGCCAGAGCATCCGAAACAATGATCCTGCTGACTCCCATAGCCCTGCAGGAAAGCATGGTCATAAAGCCGATGGTTCCCACTCCAATGATGCACACGGTCTTTCCAAGCGCTGCTTCTCCCCTCATAGCTGCATGCATTCCCACAGCCAGAGGCTCTATCATACAGCCCTCAAGAGTCGACATCTGATCCGGAAGCTTAAAACACCATTTTTCCGGATAAGCCATATACTGGCGAAGCGCTCCGTCCGTAGGCGGCATGGCGGCTGCCATGAAATGTACGTCCGGGCAGAGATTGTATTTTCCTGTACGGCAAAACTCACATTCACCACAGGGTACGCCGGGCTCCAGAGCCACCCGGTCTCCCACCTTCAGGCTCTTTACGCTCTCTCCCACTTCGATTACGGTTCCGGCACACTCATGTCCCAGGATGAAGTTCGGCGGCGCCTTCCTTGTCCCGATCGCTCCATTCTGGAAAAAATGCATATCCGAGCCGCAGATTCCACAGTATTCAATCCGCACTACCACATTGCTTCCCGAAGCTTTCGGCATTTCTTCCTCTACTTCCACAAAACGCCCTTTTTCCGGCATCCGCATCATTCGATTTTTCATAACTGCCTCCATCCTCTATTTACGGGCAAGGACCTTTCTGCT
The DNA here is from genome assembly GCA_944383645.1 of uncultured Merdimonas sp. Taxonomy (GTDB): domain Bacteria; phylum Bacillota; class Clostridia; order Lachnospirales; family Lachnospiraceae; genus Laedolimicola. The sequence continues at coordinate 3,290 of CALWQJ010000102.1, read as the reverse complement.
CTTATTGACTATCTCCTCTGCTGTCAGTTTGAATCTCTCTGCCAGATAAGGAACCTTTCCTACCTCGCCGAATTCATCCTGTACGCCTACCATCTCTACAGGCACAGGCTGATGAAGAGCCAAAACCGAGGCCACTGCCGAGCCAAGGCCATTGCGGATATTATGATTTTCTGCAGTCACGATGGCTCCCGTCTCGCTGGCAGCCGCCAGAACGGCTTCCTCGTCCAGGGGCTTTAAGCACCACATATCCAGAACTCTGGCGGAAATTCCTTCCTTCTCCAGCTCCTCGGCAGCCTTCAGCGCCTCTGCCACCAGATAACCGATAGCAATGATCGTCACATCCTTACCTTCTCTTAACAGATGGGCTTTTCCCACCTCAAATTCTGTACCGTCCTCATAAATTACAGGAGCCTCTTTCCGGTGCAGGCGTATATACCAGGTACCATAGGTTTCCTTGGCAAGCTTTGTCACCTCGCGGACGGACACTGCGTCACAGGGCTCCACCACAGTCATCTCCGGAATTGTGCTCATAATTCCCATATCTTCGAAGGGCATATGGGTTCCGCCATTTAACGCGGCAGTAATTCCAGGGTCAGAACCTACCACCTTTACATTCTGCTTCGCGTATGCGCAGGACATAAAAATCTGGTCGCATGCCCGGCGGGCCGCAAAGGGGCCGAATGTATGGGTAAACGGAATGAACCCTCTGGAGGAGAGGCCTGCTGCCACACCTACCATATTCGCTTCCTGCACGCCGCAGTCAAAGGTTCTCTCCGGGAACGCTGCCCGGAATGGCTTCGTCCCTGCCGCGTTCATCAAGTCAGCATCCAGCACAACCACTCTGTTATCCTGCTCTGCCATGGAAATCAGGGTCTCGCAGAATTCCTTTCTAAGTTCTTTTTTTCCCATCGGATGTTCTTTTGCCACTTTTACATTCATGGTCTGTCTCCTCCTATTCCCCGATCTCCTGCGCCTGCTTGTCCAGCTCAGCCAGAGCCTCTTCTACCATGCTGCTGTCCACCGGCATATTGTGTGAGCCCAGAGTTCCCTCAATCTTGCTGTAGCCCTTGCCCTTCACCGTATTCAGTACGATGACAGACGGACGCTCATTCTGAGCCTTCGCATTGGCGATGGCTGCGGCGATCTGCTCCACGTCATTGCCGTCCTCCACATTCTGCGCGTACCAGCCAAAGCTTTCAAATTTCTTCGCGATGTCACCCAGCGCGCACAAATCCTGTACATAATCGTCGATCTGGCACTTATTGTAATCCACAAAAGCAATCACTTTTGTCAGCTTCTTGGCATTGGCAAAGATTGCAGCCTCCCATACCTGGCCTTCCTCAATCTCGCCGTCACCCAGGATCAGATATGTATAATTGTCATACCCCTTCAGTCTGTTGGCGCAGGCAATTCCCATCGCCGAGCTGGACCCCTGTCCCAGGGAGCCTGTCGTCATATCAATGCCCGGCGTGCGGTTCATATCGCAATGGCTGGGAAGATTCGTGTGAGGCTGGTTCAGAGTCTCCAGCATCTCTATGGGGAAATATCCCTTCAGAGCCAGCGTAGCATAGACCGCCGGTCCTGAATGTCCTTTGGACACCACCAGCATATCCCTGTCATCCTTCTTCGGATCTGCAGGATCGATGTTCATCTCTCCGCTGTAAAGCACTGCCAGCAGATCCACGATGGAAAGCGCTCCGCCTATATGTCCTACGCCCAGCTTTCCGATACATTTGATTGTCTCTTTCCGGATTTCAACAGCAAACCTTTTTACTTCGTTTACATTCTGCATCTTTTCTTTTCCTTTCCTGTTACCGGCGGCTAGCCATAGATTTCATCTTCCAGTGCCTTTACTTTTTCCTTTGCGCCCTTTAAGAACTCCTGGCGCCACTCCTCAAGCCCTTCCGTAAAATCTGTTGCCAGGAAGGTGTCCACCATCTCGCAGGCTACTTCCGGAGCAAGCTTCCAGCCGCCCATGGTAATAACGTTGGCGTCGTTGATGGCACGGCACATTCTGGCATCGTAGAGGTCCGTACAGGGCATGGCATATACGCCCTTATATTTGTTCGCTACGATTGCCATACCGGCTCCTGTTCCGCAGATCAGGACTCCCTTCTCAAATTCTCCGTTCTGGATTCTCGGCGCCAGAGCCGCCGCAGTGACAAAGAACGGCTTCACATGATCCAGATCCTGCGTTCCGCAGTCTTCCACTTCATAGCCTTTTTCCACAAGATGGGCTTTTACAGCCTCTTTCAGAGTAAAACCTGATTTGTCTGAACCGATAATTACTTTCATAATCCTATTTTCCACCTTTCTTTTATTTTTTCTGCGGCTGCTTCTGCTCCAGCAGAATACCCAGCGCGCCAGCTATCACTACGGCCATGCCCAGATACTGTGTTCCCACCATCCGCTCTCCAAAGAGAACAAAAGTGATAAGTGTCGACACAATCGGCATGAGCAGCAGAAATGTCTTCACCAGCCATACAGGATAGTTGCGCAGATTATAGTAGTAAACTACATACACCAGCGTCTGGCCTGCGGCGGCCAGCAGGAGAGACAATCCCGCGTACGGATCGGATACCACGGTCTGGAACTGAGAAAGGGTGCCCATGACCAGGGAGGCCGCCGTAAAATAAATCATTGTTACAAAATTGTTATAATATGCTACCACATCATCGCAGATAGGATTGTATTTATCCAGCTGCACATTTTTGATCACGAAGGCGTTCAGCGATACGAAAAACGCGCTCAGCAGGAAAAAAATATTTCCCGGATCTCCAATCTGAAATGTGGCGAAGTCAAAGCCCATAACCAGGAACACTCCAAACAGCATCACAAAGGTACAGGCCCAGGCCTTCCAGGTAAACCGCTGCCTGTATATAATCATCGACAGAATATTTACCATCAGGACATCACATTTCAGGAGGGCGGTTCCACTGGCCGCCGAAGACATGGACAATCCGATAAACGCAGTCAGATCCAGAAGGAATCCCAGCGTTCCGATCAGGAACAACCGGCCGCGTACCCCCTTTGTCTTCAGGAGAAGTCCTATTTCCTTCCGTCTCCACATGATAACCGTCAGGAAAATCATGGTCAGAAGCCGGATTCCCAGACCCGAAGTAAAGGCCGAAGTATATCCCACAAGCTTCTGGCTTGCCACATAATAGCTGCCCCATATCACCGGAAGAATCAGCAGTGGAACCAGTTTGCCTTTATTGCTTTCCATTATGCATTACCACCATTTGATTTGGCTCGTCACATATTCACGCAGCGCAATGAATTCTGGAGAC
>CALWQJ010000101.1 GCA_944383645.1 uncultured Merdimonas sp. | reverse complement strand
GTCCGCTTTTATCCGTTTTCCTGCTCTCTTCTGCGCAGGATATCGTACCGCGCCGCCTGGCAGGAGAGCTTTACCAGAAGCTTCTGCTGCGGATGGGGCGCGCTTTCCATGGGCGTCCCGTCCGCGTCCCGGATCTCCAGCACCTCCGCCTCCGGATTGCTGCCGTCCGGCTTCATGATCTCGATGCGCTCGCCCACGGAAAATTTGTTGCGCTGCTCCGTCTCGATGCAGCCGTCTTTTGCCACGCCGTTTACCATTCCCAGATAGGTGTAGCCCTTCCGATAGGTATTGCTGTCGTAGATCTGCGCCGTCTCGTCCGGCCGCCCATAGAAAAAGCCGGTGGTAAATTCCCGGTAGGTGCAGGCCGCGATCTGCTCCCTGTACCAGTCCATATGGCTTTTGTACAGCTCCTCGGACTTCAGACAGTCGTCGATGGCCTTCCGGTAGGTCCGGGCCACCGTGGCCACGTAAAGGGCCGTCTTCATGCGGCCTTCGATCTTGAAGCTGTCGATCCCCGCTTCCAGAAGCTCCGGGATATGCTCGATCATGCTGAGATCCTTGGAATTGAAAATAAAGGTACCCCGCTCATTTTCATAGACGGGCAGGTACTCGCCGGGCCTCGACTCCTCCATCACCGCGTATTTCCAGCGGCAGGGATGGGTGCAGGCCCCCTGGTTGGCGTCCCGGCCGGTAAAGTAATTGCTCAGAAGGCAGCGACCGGAATAGGAGATGCACATGGCGCCGTGGACGAAGGTCTCGATCTCCATATCCTCCGGGATCTGCGCCCGGATTTCCCGGATCTCCTCCAGGGAAAGCTCCCGGGCCGAGACGACCCGCTTCGCCCCCTGCTCCTGCCAGAACCGCCAGGTGAGATAATTCGTATTGTTGGCCTGGGTGCTGATGTGGCGTTCAATCTCCGGGCAGATCTCTTTTGCCAGCATAAAAACGCCCGGATCCGCGATGATCAGCGCGTCCGGCCCCAATCCTTTAAGCTCCTGGAAATACTCCCGGATCCCCGCCAGATCCCGGTCGTGGGCCAGGATGTTCGCCGTCACATGGACCCGCACGCCATGGGCATGGGCGAAGGCGATGCCCTCCCGCATATCTTCCATGGAAAAATTCTTCGCCTTGGCCCGAAGGCCATAGGCCTCTCCGCCGATATAGACCGCGTCCGCGCCGAAGGCCACGGCGGTCTTCAAGACCTCCAGGCTGCTGGCCGGTATCAGAAGCTCCGGGGCCCTGCCGCGCCGAGGGGCTAACGCGGAGCTTTTTTCTGTATTTTCTCTCATGAAATTCTCCTTCTCTGCCTCTGCCCGTCTCATCCCTGCTCCGGGCTGCTGCCAGCCGTCTCTCTCTTTACGCTTAAGGTCACGCCGTCTCCCAGGGGCAGCACAGAGGTGGTAAGCTCCGGGTGGTGGGTCAGCGTGTACAGGTATTCCCGCATCCGGCTGTGGATTGTCCGGTTGCGCCGTTCCACCGCGAAACGGGATTCCATAATGTCGCCGTCCTGGAGCACATTGTCGGACACCAGAAGGCCTCCGGGCTCCAGAAGCCGCAGCACATCCGGCAGAAAATGAATATACTGCCCCTTGGCCGCGTCCATAAAGATAAAATCATAGCTTCCCGTAAGCCTGCTTAAGATTTCCGCGGCGTCCCCTTCCAGGAAGGTAATCTGCCCCTCCCGTCCGGCCCGCCGGAAGTTCTCCCTGGCCACAGGGATCCGTTTCTCATACTTCTCAATCGTCGTAAGGCGCATATCCCGCGGCCCGTATTCACACATCAGAAGCGCGGAAAAGCCTACGGCTGTCCCTACCTCCAGGACCGCTTTCGGCTTCTTTGCTGCGAGCAGCGTCTTAAGAAGGCTCTGCATCTCCTGGCGTATGATCGGCACGCAGGCCTCCTTCGCTTCCCTCTCTATCTGATTCAAAAGCTCCGTATTGCCTCTGTCAAGCGAATTGATATAGGCTGTCGTTCTCTCTCCTGCTATCACTTATGCTTCTTCCTCTTGCTGCTCCCAGGGCAGCTCCACCTCTTCGCCGGACATGACCGCCATCAGCTCCCTGGGCTTCATGGCGGTGGAAAGCGTATACTCTCCCGGCTGCATGGTATCTGAATACTTCGAACAGAGAATCTGAAGATAGAAAAGCTTCCAGTCCTCCACCAGGCCCTCGTCCTCCATCAGCCTGGCGATATCCATGGCAGAAGCGCCCTCCGGCACCGTCACAGGAATCGTCCTGCCGGGCGCCTCGTCGAGAGCCTCCTCCTCAAACACGGCATGGCCGTACTCGTAGGCGACGCTTCCAATCCGCAGAAGCACCACCACCAGAGCAGCAAAAATGACGATCTTCAGAGCTATGGATATGACTGTTAAAGCTGCTTTCTTTGTATTCATCTTCCGTCCCCTATACTTCCATGATAATAGGCAGGATCATCGGATCGCGTTTCGTCCGCTTCCAGATCAGATCCCGCAGGGCGTCCCGGGTGACATTCTTAAGCTTGCCCCAGTCGGATACGCCTTTATGCAGACAGTCTGTCACAGCTTCCTCCACGACAGCCCGCGCCTCTTCCATCAGGTCTTCGGATTCCCTTACATAGACAAAGCCCCTGGAGACAATGTCCGGACCTGCCAGAAGCTGGTTGCTGTATTTCTCCAGCGTCATGACCACAATCATAATACCGTCTTCGGCCAGGTGCTGCCTGTCCCTGAGGACGATATTTCCCACATCGCCCACTCCCAGGCCGTCTACCAGGATCGCCCCGGTATGCACATGATCCACGACCTTCGCGCTGTCCGCGCCCAGCTCCAGCACATCGCCGGAGGAAAGCAGGAAAATATTCTCCTTGTCGATTCCCAGGCTGCGGGCCAGATCCGCCTGCGCCTTCAGGTGGCGGTACTCGCCGTGCACCGGGATGGCGTATTTCGGACGCACCAGGGAGTAGATCAGCTTAATCTCCTCCTGGCAGGCATGGCCGGACACATGGGTATCCTGGAAAATCACGTCCGCTCCCTTCATGGAAAGCTCGTTGATCACCCTGGAGACCGCCTTCTCATTTCCGGGAATCGCTTTGGAGCTGAAAATCACCGTGTCGCCCGGCTTGATCTGTACCTTCTTGTGGATATTCGCCGCGATTCTGGAAAGAGCCGCCATGGACTCTCCCTGGCTTCCCGTGGTAATCAGGACCACCTGGTCGTCCGGATAATTTTTCATCTGCTCGATGTCAATCAGCGTCTTGTCAGGGATCGTAAGATATCCCAGCTCTGAGGCCGTCGTGATCACATTGACCATGCTGCGGCCCTCGATCACGACCTTTCTTCCGTACTTATACGCCGAATTGATGATCTGGCGGACACGGTCCACGTTGGACGCGAAGGTCGCGATAATGATGCGGGAATTCCGGTGCTCCGACATGATATTGTCAAAGGCCTTTCCCACGGTCCGCTCGGACATGGTAAAGCCCGGCCGCTCCGCGTTCGTGCTGTCGCACATCAGAGCCAGCACGCCTTTCTTTCCGATCTCGCCGAAGCGCTGCAGGTCGATGGCGTCTCCGAATACCGGCGTGTAATCCACCTTGAAGTCTCCCGTATGCACCACGATGCCCGCCGGGCAGTAGATCGCCAGGGCGGAGGCGTCCACGATGCTGTGGTTCGTCTTGATGAACTCGATCCGGAAGGCCCCCAGATTGATGGACTGTCCGTGCTGGATCACCTTTCTCTTGACCCGGTTCAGAAGCTCGTGCTCCCGCAGCTTGTTCTCAATCAGGCCGATGGTCAGCTTGGTGGCGTAAATCGGCACGTTAATCTCCTTCAATACATAGGGAAGCGCACCGATGTGATCCTCGTGTCCATGGGTAATGACAAAGCCCTTCACCTTCTCGATATTTTCCTTCAGATAGGTGATATCCGGGATCACAAGATCGATGCCCAGCATGTCATCCTCCGGGAAGGAAAGGCCGCAGTCCACCACAACAATACTGTCCTCGAATTCAAAGGCAGTAATGTTCATTCCGATCTGCTCCAGTCCGCCCAGAGGAATGATCCGCAATTTTGAATTGTTGATATTTCTCAAGTTTCTTCCTCCTGATTCTGTCTTTTTTCTTGTTCCGAACAGCCGCGGCAGTATCCGTAGAGTTTCACCTCATGATCGGTCACCCGGAAGCCAAGCGCTTCTCTAACCCCCGTCTCCAGCGCTTCCAGCATATCCTCCTGGAAAGCGGCCACCTTTCCGCATTTCAGGCAAATCAGATGATGATGCCTGTGATGGCGGTGCTTCCCGTCTACGTCGCCAATCTCATAGCGGGCAAAACCGTCGTCCAGGTTGATCCGGTCAATCAGCCCCAGCTCTAACAGAAGCTGGACTGTCCTATAAACAGTAGCCAATCCGATATCGGGATTCGCTGCTTTTATTCTCTCGTAAATCTCTTCCGCCGTCAGATGCTGTCCGGAACTCTCCGCCAGCACCTCCAGCACGACCAGACGCTGTCTGGTCATCTTCAAACCTTTTTCCTTCAGCAGTCTTTTGAAATCTTCTCTGTCAATCTTCAATGATACCACCTGCCCGTCATCCTGCCGCCAAAATACCGCAGCATTATTCCAGGGTAATATCCGTATCCTCCAGAAGCTGCTCAAAAATCTCCATAACGCCCTGAAGCTCCCGATCGTCGTCCACGATCTCGTAGAGAGCCTCGCTGTCCCCATCTGACGATAAATCCTTCAAAATAAGCGCTTCTCCGTCTCCATCCTGGGAATCTGTCACCAGAATGTAGTCTGTGCCGTTCAGGCGCGTCTCCTCCAGCACATAAAACAGAACCTCTTCTCCTGTCTCATCCAGGGTAAACGAAATCTTATCCATCCTGCTCTTCCTCGTCCTCTTCCATCTTGGCCTTCTTCATGCCGAGGCTGTCCAGATATCCCTGCAGAATCAGGGACGCCGCCAGGGCGTCCACATACTCGCCCCGGTTCTCCCGGCGCACGCCGCCCTCCATCATGGCCCGGTTGGCCGCCACCGTCGTAAGCCTCTCGTCCCACATGACGACAGGCAGGCCGGTTCTCTTCTCCAGCATGCTTTTGAATTCCAGAGATTTCCCGGCCCGTTCTCCCAGAGTATTGTTCATATTCTTCGGCAGGCCCAGCACCAGCATCTCCGCCTGATATTCCTCCTTCAGCTCTTCGATGCGGGCAAGCGTCCGCCTTAATTTATTCTCTTCCTTCCTCCGGATGATCTCCACGGGCTGCGCCGTGATCCCCAAGGGATCGCTGACCGCCACGCCCACGGTTCTGGACCCATAATCCAGACCAAGAATTCTCATACTCTCCGCTCCTGACTCTCTGTCTGTCCCGGCAGAACGCTTCTCACAGCTTCGCCGAAATATACACCTTCAGAAGCTCCTCCACCAGCTCGTCCCGCTCCACCTTCATAATCAGGCTCCGGGCATTGTTGTGGCTGGTGATATAGGTGGGATCTCCGGACATGATATAACCCACGATCTGATTGACCGGATTATAACCCTTTTCTGTCATGGCCTGATACACCTGCTGGAGAATATCCTCCACCCGGTTCTCCGACTCAGACACTACCCTGAAGTTCTGTGTGCTATCGATTCTGCTCATATTTTCACGCTCCTGAACACCACTACGAACTATTGTACTCTAAAATATCTGAAAATACAAGTTAAATTTGAAGACTGGCCAGGCAGAGCCGCTCTCCCAGCAGTCCTTCGATGCGGGCGGAGACGATCCTGTTCGTCAGATCCTCGTCTGCCCGCACCGCCGCGCGGATGTATTCCTTCGTGTGGCCCACCTGGTACTCGGTTCCGTCCAGAACCAGCTTCTCCTCGATCAGGATTTCCACGGTGCGGCCCCTCTGTTCCAGAATATAGGCTGCGGAATTTTCCCGGTCCAGCTCCAGAAGAAGCTGGCTGCGCTCCGTCTTCAGCTGTTCGGGAATCTGATTTTCCATCACGGCCGCCCGGGTGCCCCGGCGCCTGGAATACTTGAACACATGGGTCTCAAACAGGCGGATCCTTTTCAGAAATTCCACCGTTTCCTGGAACTCGTCCTCCGTCTCTCCCGGGAAGCCCACGATCACATCCGTGGTCAGCGCCGGCCGGTCAAAAGCACGGCGCAGAAGCCCGCAGGTCTTCGCGTATTCCTCCGCCGTATAGCGGCGGTTCATCCGGCGCAGGACTGTGTCGCAGCCGCTCTGCAGGGAAAGATGGAAATGGGGGCAGAATTTCTCCATTCCGGCAAGCGCCCGGGCAAATTCCTCCGTCACGATCCGCGGCTCCAGGGAGCCCAGCCGGATCCTGCGGATTCCCTCGATCTGATTCACCGCCTGAATCAGGGAAAGCAGGCTCTCTCCCTCCAGATCGAGACCGTAGGAGCTCAGATGGATCCCGGTCAGGACCACTTCCTGATAGCCGGCCCGGGCCAGAGCGGCGATCTCTTCGCAGACCTCGGAGGACGCCCGGCTGCGCACCCTCCCTCTCGCATAGGGAATAATACAGTAGCTGCAGAACTGGTTGCAGCCGTCCTGCACCTTTACATACGCCCTGGTGTGCTCCGCCGTCTGCGTCACAGACAGGGACTCATACTCCTTCGTATGGTTGATGTCGATGACGGCATCCTCCTGCACGCCCTTTTCGTAAGCCTCCAGAATCGCCAGCAGATCCTTTTTGCGGTTGTTCCCAATCAGGAGATCCACGGCGCTGTCCTCCCGAAGCTCGGCCTCCGCCGCCTGCACATAGCAGCCCGCCGCCACCACCAGGGCCTCCGGGTTCTGCTTTTTCGCCCGGTGAAGCATCTGCCGGGATTTCCGGTCCGCGATGTTCGTCACCGTACAGGTATTTACGATATAGACGTCCGCCTTTTCCTCAAAGGGAACAATCTCATAACCGGCCTTCTCCAGCAGCTGCTGCATGGCCTCCGTTTCGTATGCGTTTACCTTGCATCCAAGATTATGTAAAGCAGCTTTTTTCATCGCCTGTTTCCTTTCCGTTCATAAATGATTTCTGAATTTGGCATTGACTTTTCTCCGGGCCGGTATTAAGATCTAAATGAGCTTATTTAGTATGTCAATAGTATGCCAACAGGAGGTTGCACAGTATGAAAACAGTGAAAATATCTCTGAATTCCATTGAAAAGGTAAAGTCCTTTGTAAATGCGATTACGAGGTTTGACGTAGATTTCGATCTGGTGTCCGGCCGTTATGTCATCGACGCCAAATCCATCATGGGTATCTTCAGCCTGGACCTTTCCAAGCCCATCGATCTGAACATTCATGCAAATGAGGAGATGGACGCCATTCTGGAGGTCTTAAAGCCCTACATCATTGAATAAGCATAGTCCAAATACAAGAGAAGCTGTCCGTGTCTGCGGGCAGCTTTTTTGTCTCTACAGACAGCGGGCCTGAGGCCCGCTGCCGCCTTTTCCTTTTCTTCCTGTCTGTCCGGCTGCCGTTCCTCCCGGCGAAACCGCCCGCAGCCTATTGTAGCACAGATTTTCAGAACGGACAACCGGAGCGCTTCAGATTTTCGGCAGTTCTTCTGACTCCTGTTCTTCAGACTCTCGACAGCCCTTCAGATTTTCGGCAGGTACTGTCTTGCGATCCGATCCTCCGGCTTTGCGTCAAATAGATACAGCACCGCCACGAACAGCCATTCCAGCGGCTTCATGATTAGATACACCGCGTCCGCCGCCAGCGGTGTCCGGATATGGCGGGAGACCGGATAGCCATACGTATCATAAAACTTCCGCACTGCCCGGTGGAACCGGGGCGTGCGCTCCTCCAGCAGCTGCTCGAAGGCGTTGGCCACGCAGAGCTGCCGGTTCACCACGATCCTTTCGCCCCGGCGCAGGCCCATGCGGGTGGGCCGCACCAGCTTTTCATGGCCGCGCAGGGCCACAGTGCACAGATAATGGGCGTCCACCACCACCTCCGGCGGCGGCACCTTCGTGGACAGCGTCCAGTCGGCGGTCTCTGTGAACGCCCGGATGACGCTGTCCGGTTTCTGTCCGAACAAAAGCAGAATCACCACAATCACGCAGAGCAGGGGAAGCATAAGAAGCAGCGCATAGAGCGCCCAGCGGCGGCTGCCTGCCAAAATCCGGCTGCAGTCGTTTAAGAAGCGGCTTTTGTACGGCTCCACCCCGCCGCTTATTTCCTCCTCCTCGAGCTTCCGTCCCTGCTCCCTTACCGTCTCCACCAGCAGCACCACCGCCAGGACGATGTAATTGAACGGCACCAGCAGCATCAGCAGCACGTCAAAGGGAAGCGCGTTCATAAAAACAGAATTGTCCGCCAGGACTCCCAGAAGCTGTATGATAAACAGAAGGTTGACCGCAATCCCGATATAGACGCCGGCCATCGCAAGTACCTTCGCAAGAGGCGGCCTCTCCTTCCGGCTTCTCAGCACCGCGTAGGCGGCAAGCCCGACAGCAGCCAGCACCAGTATCGTCAGGATATGCTCCCGCGAAAGCGGCTCATGGAGGGAGGACATATCGTTAGGCTTGACAATGCTTTCTTCCCAGAAACGCGGCTGCCAGATTCCATAGAGGAGAAGCATATAAAAAATTCCCAAGGCAAACGACAGAAACTCGAACCGCGCCGTGCGCTTTTTCCGAAAAATCAGCGTTCCCAGGTTCCAGAACGTAAGCAGCGGCCCTGGCAGCAACAGTATCAACAGTATCAGAATCAGCATCGTACCGTCTCTCCTTTGTATCTTCTTTGTACAGTCAGATTTGATCCCCGTCGGATTTGGTCCCAATCAGGATCGATCTGACCTTATCATAGCCGCGCTCTACTCTTTTGTCAATAATTTTTTATTGTTTTTCGATAAATTTATCCCAGGATTCCCAGATGCTCCAGAAGAATCTTCAGTCCCATGCAGATCAGGATCACGCCTCCGGCAAGCTCCGCCTTCGATTTATAGCGCATTCCAAAAATATTTCCGATGCGGACGCCCGCCGCCGACAGGACAAAGGTCGTCACGCCGATGAAGCTTACGGAAGCCGGCAGGTTCACCTGCAGGAACGCCAGCGTGATCCCCACTGCCAGCGCGTCAATGCTTGTGGCGACAGCCAGAAGAAGCATCGCCTTCACCGCAAAGGGATTCTCATTGCCGGGACAGACCTCCGTCTCTTCCTCCTTTTCCCGCGATTCCCGGATCATATTGAAGCCTATGATGCCAAGCAAAAGGAAGGCAATCCAGTGGTCCACGCTCGTTATGTATTCCCGGAACTGCACCCCCAGAAAATAGCCGATGGCCGGCATCAGCGCCTGAAAGCCGCCGAAATACAGACCCGCGATACAGCACTCCTTCACGCCTGCCCTCCGCACGCTTAAGCCCTTACAGACGGAAACCGCGAAAGCATCCATGGAAAGGCCGACTGCCAGAATAAAAAGTTCTCCCAAGCTCATATTTTTTCTCCTCTCTCTTCCGGTAAAAATGCGCTAAAAAAGAGACCTGTCCGCAGAAAAATTTCTGCGGATAAGTCTCGTCATTTCATACAAAACCAGGCATTCGCCAATGTGTTGATTCTGTCACGCCCGAAGGCGCTGACTACTCCCCTATGCGCTTTTCATATTCTACAGCATTTTCAGGGTAAGCGCAAGGAAATTTTTCTTCCGGGAAGACTTTCTGACGGGGAACAGGAAAATTTCCTGCCAAGAAGACTTCCTGACGGGAAAACAGAAAAATTTCCTGCCGGGAAAACTTTCTACCGGGAAACAGCGTCAGCCAGGCATGAATGTTTGGACATATAGGGAAAAACTTTCTTCCACTATATAATTTTTTGTCATACTGGAATATTTTCGCCTTAAATAGGTCTATATAACTCTTCCATTGTACATATGCAGAAAAATTTCCCGCCCATATCCAAAAATACCGCAAATCTTGTACATTACAAGACATTTTTTCTGCATATGTACAATCTTCCTGATATTCCCGGCGGATTCTGCACTATTTGGGCCTGGCAGCAGGAATTTTGTACATCACAGCAGAAAAAATTTGTATATATCCAAACAGCTGCGCTGGCGCGCTCTCCCCGCCGCCGCGCCGTGCCAGCCGGAGGAAAAAATGCGTTTCCTCCGGCTGAAGGGCTTCGCCCTATAAAAAGAGAGGACATCGAGCCTCTGCATACAAGTATGCCCGGCTCGTCATCCCCTCTTTTTGCACGGCTCGGCTGGATGTCACATCATAATCTTCACGAGTCTTGGCCGGAAGCCGCCTTCCTCCAGGCGCTTTACGATCCGGTTCTTGTGCTCGGTGCCGAAGGCTTCTATGGTGATGCGCAGCTCCACGCCCTCCTGGCGGTTCGTGCTGATGAACTGGTTGTGGTCAAGCTTGATGACGTTGCCCTGCTCCTCGGCGATGAGCTGGGCCACCTGTACCAGCTGGCCGGGCTTGTCCGGAAGAATGGTGGAGACTGTGAAGATCCGGTCTCTCTGGATCAGGCCGAACTGCACCACGGAGGACATGGTGATGATATCCATATTGCCGCCGCTTAAGATGGAGACGATT
>CALWQJ010000100.1 GCA_944383645.1 uncultured Merdimonas sp. | reverse complement strand
TCGCTCTCCGCGCCGTCAGCCGCGCTCTCGATACCGGCCGCCTGGTCAAGGCACTGCTGCGCCAGGCTGATAAAGCCGTTTACGGAAATGCTCACGCCGGACACCGCGTCTGTCTTCCCTTCCGCGTCCGGATTCAGGAAGCTTAAGGACTGATTCTCGATCAGGGCGTCCGCCAGGGCCTTCGACTGCTCCGCCCAGGTCAGGCCGTCCTCCGTCATCACGTACTCGCCGTTCTCGGACAGCACGCTCTTTAAGGAGCCGTCCTCAGCCACTGCCTCCCAATTCACCTCGGTGATCTTTCCGTCTGCCACTGTGATCGTCACCTGATCCGTGTAGCCGTTGGAGGCTTCGGCGGCCTTCGCCTCATAGGTGCCGTCCGCCAGAGTCACGGCAGAAGCTTCCGGCTCTGCCGGAGTCCCTTCAAGCCCTGCTGCCTGCATCATGCACTGGGCTGCCAGCTCGATAAAGCCGTTTACGGAAATGCTCACGCCGGACACCGCATCCGTCTTTCCTTCCGCATTGGGATTCAGGAAGCTTAAGGACTGATTCTCGATCAGGGCATCCGCAAGGGCTTTCGACTGCTCCGCCCAGGTCGGGCCGTCCTCCGTCATCACGTACTCGCCGTTCTCGGACAGCACGCTCTTTAAGGAGCCGTCCTCAGCCACTGCCTCCCAATTCACCTCGGTGATCTTTCCGTCTGCCACTGTGATCGTCACCTGATCCGTGTAGCCGTTGGAGGCTTCGGCGGCCTTCGCCTCATAGGTGCCGTCCGCCAGAACAGCTCCCTCCAGGTCAGAAAGAAGCTCTGCCGCAGCACCGCCTGCTTCCGCTGCCGCGCTCTCCTCTGCCTCCGCGCCCGAAGCGCCGCTCTCCCCGGAAGCGTCCGCCGCTTCCACCGTCATCCCCGGCAGATACACCGGAGCCTTCGCGCCTGCGAACTGGTCAAGGAACTCCGGCTCCGTGATCCGGGAGCCAAGGGTCTCCGTCTCATTCTGCTCCAGCACCTCCACCTGGCGGATGGTTTCCGCGTCGTCCTCAAAGGTCACGCGCATTACGATGTCTCCGGCATAGCCAGCCGTGCGCACCGTCACCGCGTAAGCGCCATCCTCCAGCCTGGCGGCTTCTTCAATAGTTTCAGCGCCGCTCACATCCAGCTCCTCCGCCACGGCGGCAGAACCGCCCTGTGCGCCGTCTCCGGCCATATCCACAGAAAGAGCTCTCGATCCGGCGATCACGCCGAAGGAAAGAGCCGTCACCACGATCAGCGCAAGGATTCCTCTTACTTCTTTATTCTTCATCTTCTATCATTTCCTCCTCTTCCGGTTCCGCCGGAATTCACCCTTTTTTGGTTCCATATACATGCCGTCTGTTCAGCAGGGACAAAAGCCCCGCCAGGCAGTTCGCCGTCAGGATTCCGAAACAGATTCCCTCCGGATAAATACTGAAAATACGAATGGCCGCTGTAATCACACCTGCCGTGACCGCGTACAGGATCCGTCCTTTTCTGGTCACAAAGGCGTAATCCGTCAGCATATAGCAGGCGCCCAGAATCAGGCCGCCTCCAAAAAGATTCAGCAGGATGTCTCCTGTAAACAGGCCCGCCGGCCCGAAGATAAAGGTCAGCGCCAGCACCGTCGCCACATAAGCGGCCGCCGCTTCCATATTGACAATGCCCATGTAGCACATGTAGGCAAAGCCCACCAGCAGAAGGAGCTTGCTCGTCTCGCCCAGGGCTCCCGGAATCTCACCCAGGAACATCTGCAGATAGCTGTAGCCCGCCTCCCCTCCGGTCTTCACGGCGCCCAGCACCGTGGCGGAGGATACCGCGTCCGCGTCCAGCGTCACCGGGGCGATATACTGCATGACTGCTCCCGGCCAGGCTGCCATGGCCAGCAGGCGGCCCATCAGAGCGGGATTGGCGAAATTATTTCCGATGCCGCCGAACATCTGCTTCACCACCAGGATGCTGAAGACAGCCGTCAGCACCACTACCCAGGCCGGGACCGTCACCGGCATGTTGAAGGCCAGCAGCATTCCCGTGACCACAGCGCTGAAATCCCCGGCCGTCACCTGCTTCTTCGTCAGCCTCTGCCACAGATATTCCGTCATCACACAGACTGCCACGGAAAGGGCTGTCAGGTACAGGGCGCGGATTCCGAAGAAATACAAGGCGCCCAGAAGGGCCGGCACCATGGAAATGGCCACATGCAGCATCACCCGGCGGGTTGTCCGTTCTGTGCGGACATGCGGGCCGTTGATGACTCTTACGGGAACAGCCGCAGCCTTCGCGCCGCCCGCTGTTCCTGCAGCAGCGGCAGCCTTCACGCCGCCCGCTGTTCCTGCAGCAGCGGCAGCCTTCACGCCGTTCCTTGTCTCTGTCTGGCTCATGCCTTCTTCACCGCCCTTTCCCTCATTCTCTGTTTCACCACGTCTCTCGCCATGCGCGTCCGCACCGACAGCTCCCGCTTCGCCGGGCAGATATAAGAGCAGCAGCCGCAGGCGATGCACTCGCTGGCGTAAAGCTCCTCGCACAGGTCATAATCCTCCTCCTGAAACGCGAAATCGATCTTCCAGGGAGAAAGCCCCGCCGGACAGGCGTTCTCACAGCCGCCGCAGCGGATGCAGGGCTGTTCCTCATAAGCGGAATCCGGAAGGACCAGGATTCCGGAGGTATTTTTCGTCACATAGAAAAGCTCGCTCTCCCCGTTCCAGTCCGAAGCCGCGCAGGGGCCTGTCATGGGGCCGCCGGCGATCACCCGGTTGCGGGCCGCAGTGACGCCGCCGGCAAGCTCCACCAGCTCTTTCGCGGAGGTGCCCACCGGCACCAGATAATTGCCAGGGTCCTTCACACAGCCTGTCACCGTCACGATCCGCCGGATCAGCGGCATTCCGCCAAGAACCGCATCTGCCGCCGCGCGGGCCGTCCCCACATTGGAGACGATGGCTCCGGCGTCCGCCGGGAGCCCGCCCATGGGCACCTCCCGACCCGTGACGGCCTGGATGAGCTGGCGCTCTCCTCCCTGGGGATATTTCGTGGGAAGTACCGTGACCTCCACCCTCTCGTCCTCTTTCATGACGCCTGATTTCCGGGCTTCCTCAAGAATACGCCGCAGGTTCTCCGCGGCCTTAGGCTTATTATCCTCCAGGCAGATATACGCCTTTTTCGCGCCGGAGCCCTTCAAGAGCAGCCGCACGCCGTTCACCAGGGCGTATCCCTCCTCCAACATCAGCCGGTAGTCGCAGGTCAGGTAAGGCTCGCACTCTGCCCCGTTGATCAGCAGGGCGTCAATGGGCTTGTCCGTCTCATACTTTTTATGGGTGGGAAAGCCCGCCCCGCCCATGCCGGTCAGGCCGCCCTCCCGGAGCCCTGTAAGAACCGCCTCCCTGGAAACGCCGCTTAAGTCCACGGCTTCCTTCCGATAAGCCCCTTCCGGCTCCCGGTGCTCCTGCTCTCTCTGGACGGTGCAGGCCAGAACCTTCCGTCCCAGGTTCAGAACCTCGCCCACCTCCAGCACGCGTCCGCCCACGCTGGCGTGGAGCGGGGCCGCCATGAAAGCCTCCGGCTCGCCGATCAGCTGGCCCTCCTCCACGGTATCGCCAGGCTGCACCAGGAGCCGGCATCTGCCGCCAAAGGACTGCTCCGCCAGGATTGTGATCCTGTCCGGCCAGTACTGCCGCACTGCCGCGTCCATGGACAAGGCCTTATCCGAGCCGTCCGTGGGATGCACGCCGCCTGGAAATACAGATTTTCTCATTTTCTGCATATCCTGTTTCTCCTTTATCTTTCCTCTCATTTTCATTCCTTTGTTAAAATATTCACACACCAGTCATTCTATCATATTTCCCGGTGGCCTGACAAGAATTTTATTGGATACAATCCGCAAATCCCTTTATCGATTGTTACGGTTCACAGCAGCTATCTGTTAGCGTTCCCCGAAAAACGGCGAAGTATCAGCTGGGCGCAGATTCCTGTGAACGCCCCGGCCAGACAGCCGGAGACCAGAAGGAACGGAAAATAAACCCATACGCCCGGCGTCCCCGTCACCAGGAAGGCCGCCGTCAGCTGCCCCATATTGTGAAGGACGGCTCCCAGGACGCTGGAAAACCAGATGTATTTTTCCTCTATCACCCGTTTCAGAACCAGCATGCCCGCCAGGCAGAACACGCTTCCCGCGAAGCTGTAGATGAGCGTGGACATGACGCCGGAAAAAAGAGCGCCAAGAAAAATCCGCACAAACACCAGCAGCATGACTTCCCGGGGCCGGTAATGGTACACCGCGTACACGGTAATAATATTCGCCAGCCCCAGCTTCACGCCCGGAACCGGAAAGGGGTTCGGAATCTGCAGCTCCACCACAAAGATGATCAGCGCTGCCGCCGTCAGCATCGCAAGCTCCGCAAGTCTTCCTGTCTTCATCCTCTCTGTCCCCATCTTATCTGTCCTCATCTTTTCTGTCTTTCTGCCCCCTGCTTTTTTACCGCCTGCCTTCATGCCCTCCCCTTTTACCTGGCCACCGCGTCCAGCTCTTCCTCCTTTTCTGCCGCCTGAATCACCAGGCGGTGGGGAAGGCAGACGATGGGGGCCGCCGAATCAAGCCAGCCGGCGCGGACGCAGACCTGATCCGGGCAGTCCGCCTCCAGCACGCGGATCCGGTGATCCCGGATCTCGATCCGGTTCACATGACCCTCATATTCCACATCAAACACCCTGTCCTCCTCGCCCGCCAAATCCAGCTCATACAGCACCGTCCCGTCCTGTACAATCTCCACGCGGTCCGCCTCCTGCTTTCGCAGAACCAGGACGCTCCCCAGGATTCCCAGAAGGAGCAGGGCCGCGAAAGCCGCAGATATCCATATTTTCTGTCTCATAGTTCCTGTCTCCAAAATAAAAAATCAATAATATTTAAATGAATAATCCCATTCCTGCTCATATCAATCACATCGCAGCTCAACACATATTTGGGATAATTGTCATGAATTTTTTCCAGATTTCCAAATTCTCTGTCCGCACACTCCTCTGTCAGCAGCCAGGCCACCTGAAGATATACCTTTTTTCTGCCCTTATAACAGACGAAATCCACCTCCTGAGAATCAAATTTTCCGATCTTCACATCATATCCCCGGCTCAGCATTTCCAGATAGACCGCATTTTCCAAAAGCTTGCCGGTATCTAACTGCTCACTCATCTTTCGGATATTACGCAGGCCGATATCACCCGCATAGTATTTTTCTGTAGAAGCCAGGATCATCTTCCCTTTGATATCATATCTTTCCGCCTTTGACAGTATCATTCCAGCCTGCAGCTTATCAATGTAATTCAATACAGTCTCCACGGTCGTAGGCTGTCCATCTGCGTTCAGAGAACGGCAGACAGAACGGGCGGAAAAAGGATTCCCTATATTGTCCAGCAAGAATTCCAGAAGTCTCCGCAAAAGATTTTCATTGCGAATCGCGTATCTGGACAAAATATCCTTCATCACAACAGAATCATAGACATCTTCCAGATAAGTTCTTACAGAATGTTCATCCGGAAGGGCCAGGCGCATGGGAAGTCCGCCGTATTTCAGGTAATCCGAAAAAAGCTCTTCTTTCGTATAAACCATCCCATTTTTTTCATAAAGCTCCCGAATCTCAGAAAGCGTAAATGGATAGATGTGAAAGGCCACATATCTGCCAGCCAGATATGTAGCTGCCTCTCCTGAAAGCAGCTTACTGTTGGAACCGGTCACATAGATATCACAGTCTAAATCGACGCGAAAAGAAGGAATGACAGACTGCCAGTCCCCAACGTGCTGAATTTCATCCAAAAACAGATAAACCCTTCCCTGAATCTTCTCAGCTCTTTCCATTACATACTGGTAAAATACATCGCCATCCTCCAGCTGTCGGAATTTTCGGGATTCAAAATTAATCTCTATCAGATTTTCTTCCGGAACCCCTTTTTCCCGTATCAGTTCACGAATCTGGCCCAGTAAAATCGTCTTTCCGCTCCGGCGCAGACCGATCAGTATCTTGATTAAATCCGCATCAATAAACGGTCTAATTTTTTCCAGATATAGATTTCGTCGTATCATATCCATATATTTCACGTCCTTTTATGAGTTTGTTCTTATTATATACGACATTTTCACTATTATCAATATTTTGTACGTTTATAACCATACAATTTTATCAAACTGATTTTGAAAGCTGACTCTGAATTGCGAAAATGAGAAGCGCAGATTTCGCCGCTCTCATGACAAAAAAAGAGCTAATATACCCGCACATCGGACATATTAACTCTTTCTCACTTAGAGGCGCAGACCGGATTTGAACCGGTGCATCAGGGTGTTGCAGACCCACGCCTTACCACTTGGCTACTGCGCCACACACTTATTATATTTTATCAGAGACGCAAATATACGTCAAGATAAAAATGACTCCTACGGGAATCGAACCCGTGTTACCGCCGTGAAAGGGCGATGTCTTAACCGCTTGACCAAGGAGCCAAATATTCTGCCCCTTTGGGCTTCGGCGCGGCAGCTTTCCTGCCGCGCTCGATTATATTACCACACTTCTGCGCATTTTGCAAGCACTTTTTTCAATTTACCACATGGATGGGCGCACCCGCCTGGAACGCTTTTACATTCTTTACAGTACAGTCCAGGATCCTCTGGCGGCTCTCCCTGGAAGCCCAGGAGATATGCGGCGTGATGATACAGTTTTTTGCCCTGAGGAGCGGGTTGTCCCCCCGGATAGGCTCCTCGCCTACCACGTCCAGGCCTGCCGCGTACACCTTGCCGCTGTTCAGCGCGTCTGCCAGATCCTGCTCCGCGATCAGCGGCCCGCGGCTGTTGTTCAGGATGATGACCCCGTCCTTCATCTTCGCGATGGTTTCCCGGTTGATGATCTCCCGGGTCTCCGGGAACAGCGGGCAGTGCAGGGAAATCACGTCGGACTTGGCCAGAAGCGTGTCCAGATCTGTGTACTGCGCGATTGCTCTTCCGCTTTCGCTCTCATGGGGGCTATAAGCCAGCACCTCCATGCCGAGGGCCTTCGCGATCGTGCCAGTCTTCTGCCCGATTCTTCCAAATCCGATAATTCCCATGGTTTTTCCCGCCAGCTCCATCAGCGGATAATCCCAGAAGCACCAGTCCGTGCTGTGTTCCCAGCGTCCCTGGCGTACCGCCTCCGAATGGGCGCCGATATGGTGGCAGATTTCCAAAAGCAGCGCAATGGCAAACTGTCCCACCACGTCCGTGCCATAAGCCGGGACATTGGACACCGGGATTCCCTTCTCTCTGGCTGCCGCGCAGTCTATGACATTGTAACCCGTAGCCAAAACGCTGATATATCTCACCGAGGGGCAGCGCTCCAGCACGCCCCGGGTAATCGGCGTCTTATTCGTAATTACGACAGAAGCTCCGCCGATCCGCTGCGCGATCTCTGCCTCATCTGTCATGGACGTTCTCTCATATACCGTAAGCTCCCCAAGCTTCCCCAGCTCTTCCCAGCTCAGGTCGCCGGGATTCTCCACAGCGCCGTCCAGCACTACGATTTTCATAAGCATTTTCCCCCGCGTTTCCGGGCCGGGCCCTGCTCAGGCCCTGCTCACACTCTGCTCAGATCCTGCTCAGGCTCTGACCTCCGCGTCTCCATAATCGTTTCCTTCGTTAAAGTTGCGCGCGTTCTCCATGGTCACCACCGCGATGGCCTGCATGGCCTCCCTGGTAAAGAACGCCTGATGGCTGGTCATTACCACCTGCGGGAACATCAGAAGCCGCGCCGTGATATCCTCGGCGATCGCCTGATCGCTGCGGTCCGTGTAGACGTTATCATCCTCGCCCTCGTAGACATCCAGGGCCACTGCATGGAACTTGCCCTGCTTGAGCGCGGCAATCAGGGCCTCCGTATCCACCAGGCCGCCCCGGGCCGTATTGACCAGCATGACGGTATTTTTCATCATAGCAATGGTTTCAGCGTTGATAATATGGTGGGTGGTCGGGAACAGCGGAGCGTGCAGGGAAATCAGATCCGCTCTGCGGAACAGCTCCTCCTTCTCCACATAGGTCAGAAGCCCTTCTTCCTCCAGCGCCTTGTTCGGATAAGCGTCCCAGCCCAGCACAGTCATGCCGTAACCCTTGCAGATCCGCGCCATGCAGATGCCAATCTTTCCGGTTCCCACGATTCCCGCGACCTTATTGTGCAGATCCATGCCCAGCAGGCCGCTGAGAGCAAAATTATTGTCGCGGACCTTATTGTAAGCCTTGTGAAGGCGCCGGTTCGCCTCCTGCAGAATCGCCATGGCGTGCTCCGCCACCGCGTAGGGGGAGTAAGCCGGCACACGCAGCACTGTGAGTCCGTACTCCTTCGCCGCCTCCAGATCCACATTATTGAAACCGGCGCAGCGCAGCAGAATCAGGCGGACGCCATTGTCATGCAGCTGCTCAATCACCGGACGGGATACGTTGTCGTTTACAAAGACGCAGACCGCGTCGTAGCCCTTTGCCATTCCCGCCGTCTCCGGTCCCAGATTGGAGCTGAAATACTTGATCTCGCAGTTGTAGGTTCCCTCGCCCTTATCCCTCGAAAGCTCGCTGAAAAAGATCCGGTCGTAATCCTTTGTTCCAAAGAAGGCAATTTTTAAAATCTCAGCCGTTCTCTTTTCGTTGAAGCTGTGCTCCAACACCTGCAGAACCGCTTCGTATGCCTGCTCTTCATCCGTACCCTCGATACGGATTTCCAGGGTGTCGCCCTTTTTGGCGTGCAGAGCCATCAGCTCCAGAACATTCTGAGCAGAGGCCGTCTCTTCCTCTACGCTCACCGTAATCTGGCTCCGGAAATTCGTGCAGCACTGGGCCAGCAGGGCGCAGGGCCGGGCATGGACCCCGTTCGGGTTGGAAACGACATATTTAATCTCTTTCATCTCATTACCTCCTGTGATATAGTTTCCTCTGCCATCTGCTATAACTCTGTCGCCTATAGTGTCTGGCAAAGTGTCAGCTGCAATTCGGCTTTATTTTACTATATTCTGCCAGAAGGCGCAAGGCAGGAATGGCAAAGAGCAGAGCCTTGCAGACATTATCCGCAATCATGCAGTACCAGACCGCGCGCAGTCCCAGATTCCAGAAGCGTACGCACAGGAAGGTACACAGAATCCGCACCGCCCACATGCCAAAGGCTTCCACAAAGAAAGCGTAGCGGGTGCGGCCCATCCCATAGAAAATGCCCTCCAGCACCACCATAAAGCCAAAGAAGGGCTCTGAAAGGGCCACCAGCCGCAGCATTTCCGCGCCCAGGCTCACGACCTCCTCCACCGGCGAGAAGATTCCCATCAGGAAACCGGCTCCCACATAGAGCAGAGCGCCGCTTGCGCACATCATTCCGATAGTCAGCGCAATGCTGATGACAGCCGTCCTTCGCAGCCGCTCCCTGTTTCCTGCGCCGCAGGCATTGCTGACCAGCGTGGAGGCCGCCGAGCGCAGGCCGTAGCCCGGCACATAGAAAATCGTCTCCGCCGTCACCGCGATGGAATGGGCTGCAAACACGGTCGTCCCCATGCCGGACACCAGCCCGGCGAACACCACATAGCCCAGGCAGGAGACGGCGCTGGTTCCCAGTACCGGCACGCCCACCCTGGCGCACTCGCCCAAAAGGCTTTTCTCCAGAGAAAATTCCTTCCATCTCCAGGTCAGAAGGTCATTTTTCCGGCAGGCGCGAAGCATCAGAAGACCGGACATTATATAGGAAATGGCAGAGGACAGAGCCGCTCCTGCCACGCCCAGTCCGGCCGTATAAATCAGCAGATAGTTAAATACGATATTGACCCCATTTGCCAGGAGGCTTATCAGCATCGGCGTCTTCGTATCCTCCACAGCCCGCAGGGCCGCTCCCAGCACCGTGCTGGTACAGCGGAAAAGCAGCGGCGTGCTGATAATGAAAAAGTAGCGGGAGGCCTCCGCCTGGATCGCTTTCTCCGCTCCCATCCAGACAGGAATATACGGGCAGAGCGCGATGCAGATCACAGTCAGGACGGCGCCGGACGCCGCTGCCAGGAAGAGCGCCTGCTGAGACAGCTTCCTTACCTGGCTTCTGTCCCCCGCGCCCAGGGCCTTCGCAATCAGCACCAGCATGGCCGTGCCGATGGCGCCGGGCACGCTGTTCACCAGCCAGGTAATATTCGTCGTAATGCTGACGGAGGCTGTGGCCTGCTCCCCCAACTGCCCCACCATCGCCGTATCCACATACTGCAGCAGCGTAGCCAGGATTTCCTCCGCCACAGTGGGCAGAGCCAGAAAAAGCAGCGTGCGCAGAAACGGACGGACAGCATCGCTGTCCGCCCGTCCTTCCGGCTCCGCCGCTCTTACTTCTTCCTTTGGCTTTCCCTGATCCGCGTTTTGCTTAAGCGCAGACGCACAATTTTTCTGTTCCATCATTTCGTATCCGTCTCTGATTCTGTTCCCGTCCCTGAATCATAATTTCGGCTTTCGCATTCTCATCGTCAAGAATCAGCTCCTCCACCGCAGGCGCCTGAATCCGCCCGGAC
>CALWQJ010000099.1 GCA_944383645.1 uncultured Merdimonas sp. | reverse complement strand
TGGCAAACGGAAGGAAGAAAAGGAGAGTGCTCTCCTATCTGCTCAGTTATGATACGAATCTGATTGTGGCGGTCATATTTCTGATCGTCTTCGGGCTGATTATGCTGTACAGCGCCAGCTATTACACGGCCAGCATGCGGGAGTCGTTTCACTATGATCCGGCTTATTTCCTGAAGAGCCAGCTGAAATACAGCATCCTGGGTCTGGGGCTTATGCTCATCACGGCGAACATCAATTACCGGACCTGGCGGTATTTCGCGGTTATCGGCCTCATCGGCTCCGCGGTTCTGATTTTGCTGCTTTTAGTGCCGGGGCTGGGCGTCACCGTAAAGGGAGCGACCCGGTGGCTTCAGATCCCAGGGCTTGGCCAGTTCCAGGTGGCGGAGCCGGTGAAGGTGGCCATGATTATTTTTTCGGCAGCCCTGATCTGTAAATACGCCCCGCTGCTGCGGAATCTGGTGACTTTTATCAAAGTGATGGTTCCGACGGCGGTGATTTCTGTCATGATTCTGGTGATCAGCGACAATATGAGCACGGCGGTGATTGTGTTTGGCATCAGCTTTCTGATGGCCTTTATGGTGTATCCGAAGTATTACCCCTTTGTGATCATGGGAATCATCGGCGTGATTTTTGTGGGAGGCGTCATCTATTACTCCCTGAACCACGCGGATTCGGACGCGGCCTTCCGCATCGGAAGGATCCAGGCCTGGCTTCAGCCCTATTCGGAGGAATACGCGGAAAAATCCTATCAGCCCCTGCAGGCCCTCTATGCCATCGGCTCCGGCGGCCTGTTCGGAAAAGGCTTAGGGAACAGCATTCAGAAGCTGGGAGGCATCCCGGAGCCCTATAACGATATGATTTTCGCGGTGGTCTGCGAGGAGCTGGGCGTCTTCGGGGCGGGCATCGTGATTCTGATGTTTATGTATCTGCTGTACCAGCTGTACAGCGTGGCCCAGCAGGCGGAGGATTTGTTCGGGAGGCTTCTGGCCATCGGGGTCTTTTCCCATGTGGCCCTGCAGGTAATCCTGAACCTGATGGTAGTGACAAGCATGATGCCGACGACGGGCGTGACCCTGCCCTTCTTCAGCTCCGGGGGAACGGCGACGGTCTTCCTGCTGATTGAGATCGGCATGGTGCTGAATGTGGAAAAAGAAAGCCGCTTCCAGAGAGAGCGGGAGCAGAGGGAGGCAAGACTGGCATGAGAGAGCATACGAAAGTGATTCATATCGGAGACCGGGTCATCGGCGGAGGAAATCCGGTGCTGATCCAGTCCATGACCAATACGAAGACGGAGGACGTGCAGGCGACGGTGGCGCAGATCCAGGCGCTTGCGGCGGCGGGCTGCGATATCATCCGCTGCGCGGTGCCCACCATGGAGGCGGCAAAAGCGCTGGCAGAGATCAAAAAACAGATTACGATTCCGCTGGTGGCGGATATTCATTTCGACTACCGGCTGGCCATCGCGGCCATGGAAAACGGGGCGGACAAGATCCGCATCAATCCAGGCAATATCGGCAGCCGCGACCGGGTGCAGGCGGTGGTAGACGTGGCGAAGGAGCGCCGGATCCCCATCCGCGTGGGCGTGAACAGCGGCTCCCTGGAAAAGGAGCTGGTGGAGAAATACCACGGCGTGACGGCGGAGGGCATCGTGGAGAGCGCCATGGACAAGGTGCATCTGATCGAAGACATGGGCTATGATCAGCTGGTCATCAGCATCAAGTCCTCGGATGTGATGATGTGCGCGAAGGCTCACGAGCTGATCGCGGACAGAACCGATTACCCGCTCCATGTGGGCATCACGGAGGCCGGCACCCTGTATTCCGGAAATATCAAGTCGGCGGTGGGACTGGGCATCATTCTCTATCAGGGAATCGGCGATACCATCCGCGTCTCCCTGACCGGGGATCCGCTGGAGGAGGTGCGCTCCGCCAAGCGTATCCTGAAGACGCTGGGGCTTCGTAAAGGCGGCATCGAGGTAGTGTCCTGTCCCACCTGCGGACGGACCCAGATCGATCTCATCGGCCTTGCGAACCAGGTGGAGCGCATGGTGGAGGATATCCCGCTGGACATCAAGGTGGCCGTCATGGGCTGCGTGGTGAACGGGCCGGGCGAGGCGAAGGAGGCCGACATCGGAATCGCCGGCGGCGTAGGTACGGGCCTTCTCATCAAAAAGGGCGAGATCGTGAAAAAGCTTCCGGAGGGCGAGCTTCTGGAGGCGCTGCGCCAGGAGCTTCTTCACTGGAACGAGGAGTAATATCTATGACAAGAATGTTCGAGGAGGTCTTCCCGCCTCTCTCTCTGGATCAGAGCCTTCTGGATCTGCTGGGCCAGGTGAAGGTGGAGAAGGTGACCTCCAACCGGGCGAAAAATTTCATAAGAGTCTATCTTGTGAGTGGAAAGCTGATCCATAAGGAGCAGCTTTTTCAGCTTGAGCGGGCGCTGAAGCGCCAGCTCTTCGGGCGCGCGGAGGTAGAGCTTAAAATCCTGGAGCGCTACGAGCTTTCGGGCCAGTATACGCCTGAGAAGCTTCTGGAGCTTTATAAGGACAGCATTCTCTGGGAGCTTCGGCATTACAGCATTCTCGAGTACAACCTGTTCCGGGGGGCGAAGATCTCTTTCCCCGAGGAGCATATCATGCGGATGGAGCTTCGGAAGACGACCCTGGGAGAGGACGCGGCGGACGAGTTGATCCGGGTCCTCTATAAGATCTTTACGGAACGCTGCGGCCTGGACGTACATATCCATACGGAATTTGTGGAGCAGGAGGGAGAAAAGAAAAAGCGCTCCGGGCGGGCGGATATCGACCGGCAGGCGGCCCTTCTGGCGGAAACCATGCTGGAGCTGAAGGCCGCGCAGGATCAGGCGGCAGGCGTACAGGCGGAGGGCCAGGCCGGGGGCCGGGCAGACGGGACGACCGGTGCGGGCGCTCCGAAGCAGGGAGGCGGCCCGAAGGCGGCAGGCGGACAGAAGAAGGAGGCGGCCCCGAAGGCTGGCGGAAAGCGGGCCTTCGGCGGCTACGGCCAGAGCGAGTATGCCTACGGGAAGCATCTGCGCAGCGCGGGATCGCGTTTTAAGAGCGCAAGGAGCAACAATCCTGACGTGCTGTACGGAAGGGACTTTGACGACTCCGACATCATCGATCTGGTGCAGCTGGTGGGAGAGATGGGCGAGGTGGTGATCCACGGCCAGATTACCGGCTGGGACGAGCGGGAGATCCGCGGCGGCAGAACCATCGTCACCCTCACTGTGACGGATTATACCGACACGATCCATGTCAAGGTGTTCGCGAAGGATGAGGCAGATCTGAAAGCCCTGCAGGAGAAGGTTTCCAAGGGCATGTTTGTGAAGATTCGCGGGCTCTCGACCCAGGACCGTTTCGACAATGAGCTGAACATAGGAACTGTGGTGGGCATCAAGAAGTCTTCGGATTTCCGCACGCCCCGCATGGACCGAAGCGAGATCAAGCGGGTGGAGCTCCACTGCCATACGAAGATGAGCGATATGGACGGCGTCTCCGATGTGAAGGATATCATCAAGCGGGCCAAATCCTGGGGCCATACGGCCATCGCTGTGACGGATCACGGCGTGGTGCAGGCCTATCCGGACGCCAGCCACAGTCTGGACAAGGGGGACCCCTTCAAAGTCATTTACGGCATGGAGGGCTATCTGGTGGACGACCTGAAGGATATCGTGGAGGACGCCAGGGGCCAGAGCCTGGACGCGGCTTATGTGGTCTTCGACATCGAGACCACGGGTTTTAGCGCCGAGAATGACCGTATCATTGAGATCGGCGCGGTCCGCGTGGAAAAGGGGGAGATCACGGACCGGTTCAGCGCCTTTGTGAATCCCCGGACGCCGATTCCCTTCGAGATCGAGAAGCTGACGGGCATCAGCGACGAGATGGTGATGGAGGAGCCGCCGATCGAAGAGGTTCTGCCCCGGTTCCTGGAGTTCTGCGAGGGAGCCGTCATGGTGGCCCACAACGCGGGCTTCGATATGAGCTTTATCCGGAAGAACAGCGAGCGGCAGGGGCTGCCCTGCGAATTTACCGTGGTAGATACGGTGGCCCTGGCCCGGGTGCTGCTGCCCCAGCTTTCCCGCTATAAGCTGGATACAGTGGCGAAGGCCCTGAATGTGTCGCTGGAAAACCACCACCGGGCCGTGGACGACGCAGGCTGCACGGCGGAGATCTTCGTGAAGTTCGTGCAGATGTTAAAGGACAGGGATATCACAGATCTGGACGGCGTCAACCAGATGAGCGCCCTGGACAAAGAGGCGGTCAAAAAGCTTCCAAGCCACCACGTGATCCTGCTGGCGAAGAACGAGATCGGCCGCGTGAATCTGTACCGGATGGTGTCTTGGTCCCACCTGGACTATTATTCCAGGGTGCCCCGGATTCCCAAAAGCGTGCTGCAAAAGCACCGGGAGGGCCTGATCATCGGCTCGGCCTGCGAGGCGGGCGAGCTGTACCAGGCGCTGGTGCGCTCCGCTCCGGAGGAGGAGATCGCGAGGCTGGTCAATTTCTATGACTATCTGGAGATCCAGCCCCTGGGCAACAATGAATTTATGCTGCGGGGAGAGCGGCCCACCTTTGAGTCCAAGGAGGATCTGATCCGGCTCAATAAGCGGATCGTCGCCCTGGGCGAGCAGTTTGGCAAGCCCGTAGTGGCCACCTGCGACGTCCATTTCCTGAATCCGGAGGACGAGGTCTACCGCCGTATCATCATGGCCGGAAAGGGCTTCAAGGACGCGGACGAGCAGGCGCCTCTCTACCTTCGGACCACCGAGGAGATGCTGGCGGAATTCGAGTACCTGGGAAGCGACAAGGCCTGGGAGGTGGTGGTGGGCAACACGAACAAGATTGCCGACATGATCGAGCGGATCTCCCCGGTGCGGCCGGATAAGTGTCCGCCCGTCATCGAGAATTCCGATCAGACCCTCCGGGACATCTGCTATGAGAGGGCCCACTCCATTTACGGGGAGGAGCTTCCGGAGGTGGTGGTAAACCGTCTGGAAAAGGAGCTCCATTCTATCATTTCCAATGGCTTCGCCGTGATGTATATCATCGCCCAGAAGCTGGTGTGGAAGTCCAACGACGACGGCTATCTGGTGGGCTCCCGTGGCTCCGTGGGCTCCTCCTTTGTGGCGACCATGGCGGGAATCACGGAGGTCAACCCCCTGCCGCCCCATTATTACTGTCCCTCCTGCCACTACAGTGATTTTGAGTCGGAGGAAGTGCGGAAATACGCGGGAGCGGCCGGCTGCGATATGCCGGACAAGACCTGCCCGGTCTGCGGAGGGCCCCTTAAGAAGGACGGTTTTGACATTCCCTTCGAGACCTTCCTGGGCTTCAAGGGCGACAAGGAGCCGGATATCGACTTGAATTTCTCCGGCGACTACCAGTCCAAGGCCCACAAGTACACGGAGGTCATCTTCGGAAAGGGCCAGACCTTCCGGGCCGGGACCATCGGTACCCTGGCGGACAAGACGGCCTTCGGCTATGTGAAAAACTATTACGAGGAGCGGGGCCAGCACAAGCGCACCTGCGAGATCGACCGGATCGTCCAGGGCTGCGTGGGCGTGCGGCGCTCCACCGGCCAGCATCCCGGCGGCATCGTGGTGCTGCCCCACGGGGAGGAGATCCACTCCTTCACGCCGATCCAGCACCCGGCCAACGATATGACGACGGACATCATCACGACCCATTTTGACTACCATTCCATCGACCACAACCTGCTGAAGCTGGACATTCTCGGGCACGATGATCCGACCATGATCCGCATGCTGGAGGATCTGACCGGCATTGACGCCAAGACGATTCCGCTGGACGATCCGAAGGTCATGTCCCTGTTTAAAAATACGGAGGCCCTGGGAATCAGCCCGGAGGATATCGACGGCTGCCCCTTAGGCTGCCTTGGCATCCCGGAGTTCGGCACAGACTTTGTAATCCAGATGGTGGTGGACGCCAAGCCCCAGTCTTTTTCGGATCTCATCCGGATTTCCGGCCTGTCCCACGGTACAGACGTGTGGCTGAACAACGCCCAGCGCTTCATCAAGGAGGGCAAGGCGACCATTTCCACCGCCATCTGTACCCGTGACGATATCATGCTGTATCTCATCCAGATGGGCGTGGAACCCAGCCTTTCCTTCACCATCATGGAGAGCGTGCGAAAGGGCAAGGGCCTAAAGCCCGAGTGGATCGAGGCCATGAAGGCGGCGGGCGTGGAGGACTGGTACATCGAGTCCTGCACCCTGATCAAGTACATGTTCCCGAAGGCCCACGCGGCGGCCTACGTCATGATGGCCTGGCGCATCGCCTACTGCAAGATCAATTATCCGCTGGCCTATTACGCGGCCTATTTCAGCATCCGCGCCTCGGCCTTCAGCTATGAGCTCATGTGCCAGGGAAAGGAGCGGCTGGCCTATTACATGGCGGATTACAAGCGGCGCAGCGATTCCCTGTCCAAGAAGGAGCAGGATACCATGAAGGATATGCACATCGTCCAGGAGATGTACGCCCGGGGCTTCGAGTTCTGGCCCATCGACATTTATCAGGCGAAGGCCCATCACTTCCAGATCATCGACGGCAAGCTGATGCCGGCGCTAAGCACCATCGAGGGCCTGGGAGACAAGGCGGCGGACCAGCTGTACGAGGCGGCTAAGGACGGCCCCTTCCTGTCCAAGGACGATCTGCGCACCCGCAGCAAGCTGTCCAAGACCGTGGTGGATCTCATGGGCGATCTGGGGCTTCTGGGTGATATGCCGGAGTCCAACCAGCTGTCGCTGTTTGATTTTGTATAAAGTTTGATGAAAATCATTTCGAACTGATTAAACGTCCAGTAATCGCAGAATTTCTTGGATTCAAAAATGAGAATACTTATCTGGAAGGAGATTGTTTTTATGCAGCATCCAACTCTGCAGATGAACGGAAAGAAAAATATATTTTTAATCGGATTCATGGGAGCGGGCAAGAGCACCATCGCCCGCTGTCTGCACAGCCATCACGGCATGGAGTGGCTGGAGATGGACAAGGAGATCGAGAAGAGCGAGGGTATGCCCATCTCTGAGATTTTCCGCCGGAAGGGAGAGGAATATTTCCGGGAGCTGGAGACGGGGCTGCTTCTGTCTCTGGAAAGCCGGAGCAATACGGTGGTTTCCTGCGGGGGCGGTGTTCCCTTACGGTCCTGCAATGTGGAGGCCATGAAAAGGAGCGGGATCGTGGTCTTCCTCACAGCCCGGCCGGAGACCATCCTGGAGCGGGTGAAGGACAGCCACGACCGCCCGCTGCTGGAGGGGCACAAGGATGTGGAGTATATCGCCGGGCTTCTTTCAAAGCGTCTGGAGAGATACCAGGCTGCGGCGGATGTGCAGATCGCCACGGACGGCCGCAGGACGGCGGAGATCGCAGAGGAGATCTGCGCGCTTCTGTAAAGAGCAGGTTAAGGCCTGTAAAGGGAATGTTATGTAAATCAAAAGAAATGGATCCGTTTGTGCACTTTTCAGTAAAACAGGCGAAAAACAGGCCTAAATTTGTCTGAGGATTGGTGAAGTTAGTGATAGACAACCGGGGAAGTTTAGAGTATGATAAGGAAGGTGGTGTAAAAAGGGTTTTAAGCTATGTACGGAAGGTAACCGTTACATATTCAGGAGGATAAGGTATTGAGAAAGAAATCACACATCTCACTTGCGCAGTATATCGTAAAGGACATGGAGGTACCGGTGATGATGGATCACCGGAAGGCGTTTTATCTGGGAAGCATTCTTCCGGACTGCAAGCCGTCGTTCCTGACCCAGCGTCATGAGTTCGAGGGAACCTTCGATATGGTGAAGGACAGGATTTTCGATCTGTCCCTGGACGCGGAACTGATTTTACGAAATGCGCGGGCTTTCATGAGAAGGCTTGGTGAGGTGATTCATTATATCGCGGACTATTTCACTTACCCTCACAACCAGATTTATGAGGGAACGCTGAAGGATCACTGCGTGTACGAAAAAGAGCTGAAATTTCAGCTGCGCGCGTACGTGCGCAGCGGCGAGGCTTTCCGCAACCGGATTGACGTGAGAAAGTTCGAGACGCCGGAGGCGGTGTGCAGCTTCATCCGCAGCGCCCATGCAGAGTATCTGGAGAGAAAGCATGGGGTGAAGGAGGACTGCGAATTCATCGTCCGCATCTGCCATCAGGTGGTGCAGGCAATCATGAACTTGGTGAACCGCGCGATGGGCGTAGAGATGACGAAGAAGCTGTGCCTGGCGTAGTCTGAACAGGGGATATCAGACAAAGCAGAAAAATAAGACTGATAAAAGACTGATAGCTGGAAGAAATGAAAGCGATTAGTCTTTTTTATTGCAGTGGTACACCGACGCTAAGGAACAGTTTTATAATCATACATGCGGGATAATAATAAAAAACGCTGTATTTCTCCAGCTGGTGAACATTCGTTATATATTTACGCGACGAAGATGTTTTTGACAGATGTGGAACAATTTCAGTTTGCATAAACGGAAAAAATGAGTTATAATGCAGACAGAATAATCAGACTGCCAACCATATCTGGCAGGATTCCCAAAGAAAAACAAGATGAGATCAGAGAAAATCGGATCTGAAAAACCGGATCGCAGCCGTAAATCCGGGAATATGCATTTTATATTAATTTATCGCAACAGGAGGATACAGAATGACAAGAGAACAATATGAATCTCTTCCTCTGGCAGAGTTGAAGGAAATCGCGAAGGCCAGAGGAATGAAGGGAACTTCAGCGATGAAGAAGGGCGATTTGATCGAACGGATGCTGGAGAAGGATAAAGAGGCAGAGGCGCAGAAAGAAAAGGAAGCCGCAGGAAGCGCGGAGCATCATGGACGTACAGAGCGCACAGAACGCAGAGAGCGGGCGGAGCGTCCCCAGTCCCGGCAGGAATACGCGGAAAGAACAGAGCGCAGTATGGCGGAACGCGGCGAGCGCGCGGAGCGGCAGCAGCAGGCGGCGCCCCAGGATATGGCCAGTCTGGACAGCGGACAGGTTGTGACAGGCATTCTGGAGGTGCTGGGAGACGGCTACGGCTTTATCCGCAGCGATAACTATCTGCCCGGCGAGAACGATATTTATATCAACCCGGCCATGATCCGCCGTTACAATCTGAAGACGGGCGACATTCTCTGCGGCAACGTGAAGGTGAAAGCGCAGACGGAGAAGTTCGCGGCCCTTCTTTATCTGAAGACGATCAACGGCCTGCGGCCAGACGACGCGGCGAGACGCCGGAATTTCGAGGACCTGACTCCGATCTTCCCCAATGAGAGGATTCACCTGGAGCGGCCGGGCGGAAGCACAGCCATGCGGATCGTGGATCTGATTTCCCCCATCGGAAAGGGACAGAGAGGTATGATTGTGTCCCCGCCGAAGGCAGGAAAGACGACGCTTCTGAAGGATGTGGCCAAATCCGTCACCCGCAACCATCCGGAAATGCAGCTCCTGATCCTTCTGATTGACGAGCGCCCCGAAGAGGTGACGGATATCAAGGAGGCCATCGAGGGGCCGAACGTAGAGGTGATTCATTCCACCTTTGATGAGCTTCCGGATCACCACCGGCGCGTGTCTGAGATGGTAATTGAACGGGCGAAGCGCCTGGTAGAGCACAAAAAGGACGTCATCATCCTTCTGGACAGCATCACACGTCTGGCTCGCGCCTACAATCTGACGGTGCCCCCCAGCGGCCGCACCTTGTCCGGAGGTCTTGACCCGGCGGCCCTGCATATGCCCAAGCGGTTCTTCGGCGCGGCCCGGAATATGCGCGAGGGCGGAAGCCTGACGATCCTGGCTACGGCTCTGGTGGAGACCGGAAGCAAGATGGACGACGTCATCTACGAGGAGTTCAAGGGCACCGGCAATATGGAACTGGTCCTGAACCGCAAGCTGCAGGAAAAAAGGGTGTTCCCGGCCATTGATATTCCCAAATCCGGAACGAGGCGCGAGGATCTGCTGCTGACGGCAGAGGAGCTGGAGGCCATGGAGATTATCCGCAAGGGACTCAACGGCCTGAAGCCCGAGGACGCGGTGGAGAATGTGCTGAATATGTTCGCCCGTACCCGGAACAACGCCGAATTCGTGCAGATGGTGAAGAAAAACAGATTTATCTGATAAAAATTTATGAAAAAAATTTATCTGATAAAAACGGATATTCCTCTTGAAAGTGCCGCTTTCCTGTGCTATAATCTAAAAGCTGTCGTACAGGCAGCTGAACTGCAGGGACTTGCAGGGATAGCCCGGGATAGCTTGCCGTGGAACCATCGGAGCGGCATTGGCCGGGAATCAGAGTAACAGAAGTTCACAGAATATAATGAAGAGGTGAAAATCATGAAGGAAGGAATCCATCCGGAGTATTATCAGGCAACCGTAACCTGCAACTGCGGCAACACATTTGTGACAGGTTCTACTAAGAAGGACATTCACGTTGAAATCTGCTCCAAATGCCACTCATTCTACACAGGACAGCAGAAGGCTGCGGCGGCTCGCGGACGTATTGATAAATTCAATCGTAAATATGGCATCACGAAATAAGAAGTGTGAGCAAGGGGTGAGGTTGGACAATCTCACCCTTTTTGTTT
>CALWQJ010000098.1 GCA_944383645.1 uncultured Merdimonas sp. | reverse complement strand
GCTCAGCAGAACCGCAGCAGCTCATGCTGTCTTTTGACCCGCTCCCGCACCTGGGAGAGAAAGCGCTCCGGGCCGAGGATCCGGATCACAGGGCCGAAGGAAAGCAGCTCGATGAGAAGCTCTGTCTCGTCGGCCGGGTCATAATAGAGGGAGCAGATCCAGGTATCGGTGTCCGGCTCGTAGACGGTCTGCTTTTCATAATTGGAAAAATGCAGCATACAGCGCTCCAGGGCGTTCCGCTCATTGGCGATGCGGATGCGGACGGGATCCTCACACTGGCTGGCGAAGCCGGGATAGATCCAGTCGAAGCGCTCTGGAACGGGATTCCGGGACAGATGGCAGCGCTCGATGCGTCCCAGGTTTAGTACGACGGGAAGGGATGTCCGCCCATGACGGACTGTGACGCCCAGCAGGCGGAACTTGTCATCCTTGGGGGAATACTGCAGGCGGCAGGGCAGGACCTCCGGCGTCATATGGCGGCCTTTTCCTCCGGCGTAGGCCGCGAACAGAGGCTTTCTTTCCCGCATGGCCCTTAAAATGATCTGAAAATTTTCCCGGTATCCAGGCTCCTCATAGGGATCGCCGTCCGCGTACCGGTCGAAATAGTAGAAATCTTCCGGATCAAAAAGAGCGGGCGTCCCGGAAAGCTTCCCTGTGAGACGCTCCAGCTGGCTGTCCGTGAAAAAGAGGCGGAAACGGCTGTCGGCAAGCAGGGACTTCAGCCAGGCCTTCTGGAGAGAAGTCAGGGGCGTCTTAAGTGAGGCGCGCTCCAGCCTGCTTTTCCAGAGCTTTTTCTGGTTCTTATTTCCATCTTCAACTTTTTCAAGCAGAGGGGCCCAGGGGCCGTCCGTAAGCTTTGGCACGATGGCGGCGGCGCTTTCCTCAAAGGCGCAGGAGCGCACGATCTGGTACAGATCCGTAAGGGTCAGCGGCGTATCGTGTCCGGCTTCCAGGATGCGCCGCACAGCCTGAAAGTAGGAACCGTAGATCTCTTCAAATAGAGAAAATTCCGAAGCAGTGTTCTGGGGCATCAGACCTCACCCTCCTCTCCATACATCTGATACATGGCTTCCAGGTCGGCTGTCACCTTCTGGAGCACAGCCTGGTTGGAGCACTGCAGATCGAGAATCCGCCCGGTGAAGGATTTCACCCAGGGCAGCATTTCATTGGTGTCAAAAAAGCTTCCGATGTAGAGCCAGACATTTTCCCGGACGCGCTCCAGCGTACCGCCCCGGCCCTCCCGCCGCAGCCGATCCAGGATATAGCCCTCGGAAGTCTCGTCGATATAGAGCTTCATGTGCAGGGTCTCCATGCGGCTTCGTCCTCCGAAGGAGACGCCCCAGCAGCAGGAGCGGTTTCGGAGGAGCTTTTCTCGGAAAGCGTCATAGTCCGGGCAGACCTCCAGAGGCTTTGGATGGAAAATGCAGTCCAGGCGGATGCAGTTGAAGCGCCGTTTCGGGGGAAACCAGAGGCAGAGGTAGCGCCGCCCTGTCTGGACGCTCACGAAGATCTGCAGGGGCAGGCCGGAAAGCTCTACGGTCTTGCCCGAGCGGCTGCTGTGGTTTTCAAAGGAAAGGAAGCGGTGCTCCCGCATGGCGGAAAGGATGGAAAGCAGCGCCTCGTCCTCCAGCGTATGTACCATGAAATAATGCTTCCAGCAGAAAAGATCGTTGGAGGCGTATTCCCGATCCAGGATGGTGCTTCCGATGATCCCAAAGGGGGAGGCCTCCGAGCAGAATTTTACGGCGTCCAAAAGCCTGCCGTAGAGAGAAGGACTCTGCTCCAGGGGCAGCGGGCCGCAAAGCCGCCAGGCAAGAGTGCGCCCCTCCTTTTGCGCCTGAAGGATTCCCAGCCTCTCGTATTCCCGGCATTTGAGGCGGACAAGCTGGGCGTCCAGCGTCTCGCCGTAGCACAGCGAAATCTCATCCGAAAGCTCCGGCGCGGTCCTGGCCTTCCCGTCCGCCAGCAGATCCAAGAGAAAGAAATGGAGCAGAAGATCTCGGTCCGTGAAGCTTTTGGACTTCCAGGCCGCGTAGAGCGGGTTCGAGAGAATCTGCTTGCTGTCCATGCGGATGGATACCTGCTTGCCTTTGGAAGTGTAATCGGAATGCATATACGCCGCCAGATAATTCTCGATCCGCCGCCTTTCATTGTCATAGGTGCGGCCGCTCTTCTGGCCGAATTCCCCCCGGACCTTGAAGCCATAGAGAAAAAACTGACGCATATAGTCCCGGATGCGGTCAAAATTTTTGATGAGCTCCTGAAAAACGGACATGAAGGGCCTCCTTTCCTGACAATTGACTTACATAACTATAGCATAAAACGTCTGCCTGGGAAAGATCGCACCTTTTTTTAAATGATCGCGCCGTCCCTTTCCCCTATAATAAGCCTGTAAACAAAAACAGCAGACATAAGAGAAACGAAAAGAGGCGGAAGAAAGGATGGTTTCTGCCGGAAGGGAGCGTGACAGGATGTTTGCGATACAGAGAGGATGTTATCCTATTAAAATATGGCTGGAAAAGGAACAGGATTTGGAAGAGAGCTGTCTGGAGCAGGCCTTACATCTGGCACAGCTTCCGTTTCTGCACAAATGGGTCTGCCTGATGCCGGATACCCATACAGGAATGGGAATGCCCATCGGCGGCGTGATCGCGGCAAAAGGCGTGGTGATTCCCAACGCGGTGGGCGTGGATATCGGCTGCGGCATGGCCTATGTGAAGACCAGCATCCCGGTGAAGGCTTTAAAGGAGACCATGACCGGAAGCGGAAATCTGGTGCAGGGAATCGTGGGCGATATTCTCCGGAACATCCCGGTGGGCTTCGCCCATCACAAGACGCCGATGCCCTGCTATACGCTGGACCGGGCCATGGAGGAGCTGTCCCTGTATGAGGCGGACAGCGAGCTTCTGGGCCAGCTGGAGGCCGGGTATTTCCAGGTGGGGACCCTGGGAGGCGGAAATCATTTTATCGAGCTTCAGGAGGACGAGGAAGGTTTCCTGTCTGTGATGCTTCACTCGGGGAGCCGGCATTTTGGAAAATCGGTCTGCGACTATTTTCACCAGAAGGCGAGAGAGCAGAACTGCCGCTGGTACAGCCAGGTGCCTGACGAGTACCGGCTGGCCTTCCTGCCCGTAGATACGCCGGAAGGCCGGCAGTATCTGAACTGGATGAACCTGTCCATGGACTTTGCCCGGGAAAACCGGGAGAAGCTGATGCTGGCCGTAAAGGCGGTGCTGGAGAAGTGGATCGGAAGGTATACGGATCTGGAGCTGAAATACGAGGAGGAGATCAACTGCCACCACAACTACGCGGCCCTGGAAAATCATTTCGGGGAAAACGTCTGGGTGCACCGAAAGGGCGCCGTCCGGGCCAGGAAGGGAGAGCTGACTGTGATTCCCGGAGCGATGGGTTCCTACAGCTACGTGGTGCGGGGCCTTGGAAATCCCGAGAGCTTCTGCACCTCCTCCCACGGAGCGGGCCGGGCTTATTCCAGAAGAGGAGCTATGGAAGCCTTTTCCTGCGAGGAGGTCATGGTGGATCTGAAGAACCAGGGCGTCATCCTGGGAAAGAAGAATAAAAAGGACGTGGCGGAGGAAAGCCGCTTCGCCTACAAGGACATTGACCGGGTGATGGAAAACCAGAAGGATCTGGTGGAGCCGGTCCGCAGGCTTCGCACCATAGGCGTGGTGAAGGGATAAAAAGAGAAACAGCATTCTTCCGGAGCGGGAAGCTCCGGTGGGAATAGATTCCGCCCTTTTCCCGGGGCTTCAGGCTTGCAGCCTGGGCGGTGCCGCGGCAGAGATAAGCCGGTGGCATACCGAAAATGGCGGAAAAGACACGATGATTACGGAGGTTCGAATCCTCCCCTGTGCAAGACAGGTGGCTGAGTGGTAAAAGCAATCGTTCATTATTGGAACAGGCGGTTCAAATCCGTCACACATGCGCAAGTACGCGCCCATGAAAGGAAGAAGCGCCGGGTATTTTCCGGCCGGCCGGAGGGGAACCCTGTTTTCCATATCCCGCAGCTGCGGGAAGGAAAGGCAGGCAGCTCCTTCTTCGGAAACGGCAGTCTGTGGAGAGGCAGCGCGAAGGCCTGACGCCGGACAGAGGAGAAGAGACAGCCCCAAAGGCCCTCTCTTTTTCCAGACCTCCGGAGGGTTTTCGCCCCCGTATCCAGGGTGGAAAATCCCGGGGCACACTTCCAAAAGAGAAGAAATGGAGAAAAAGGATGAAGTATATAATCAAGACGCAGGAGTGCGGTTATCTGTTTAAAAACGGAATTTTAAAGAAGCTTTTGTTCGCGGGAAAGCATCAGGTCTTCGGCCTGCTTGGCGAAAAGCTGGTGGTTACGGAAATGACAGGGAAGGTGGATACGGTGGGACTTCCTGTGGAGGTGCTGATGGAAAATCCTCAGTTTCGGGAGCGGGTGATCCGGGTGCAGATCCCGGACGACTGCATCGGCCTTCACCTGGTAAACGGGGTCTATAAGCAGGTCCTGACGGAGGGAGAGGCTCTGTACTGGAACGTGTTTGAGAAAAATGAGATCCGCCTGATCGATGTGACGGGGACGGAGATGACCAGGGAGCAGATCCCCGCCATGTACCGCCATCTGATTCCCGCCCGCCTCTACAAGAGACTGGCCGTGGGAGAGGGCGAGACAGGCCTTCTGTACATAGACGGGCAGTTTGAGAAGCAGCTTTCTCCAGGAACCTACTTTTACTGGATCTACGCCCATGAGGTCTCCATGAAGCTTTACAGCCTGAAGGTGCAGCAGCTGGAGATATCCGGCCAGGAGATTCTGACCGCCGACAAGGTCGGCGTCCGGCTGAATATCCTGTGCAGTTACCGGATCACGGATCCCCTCGGGCTGGTGCAGAAGACGGACAATGTGGGGAACCTCCTTTACACCCGCATCCAGCTGCTGGCCCGGGAGTACATCGGCGGCTTCCGCCTGGATGAGCTGCTGGCAAGAAAGGAAGAGATCAGCGGCTTCCTGATGAAGGGGCTTCGGGACGCGCAGGCGGAGTACTGCGTGGAGATACTGAATACAGGTATCAAGGATATCATTCTGCCCGGCGAGATCCGGGACATCATGAATACGGTGCTGGTGGCGGAGAAGAAAGCCCAGGCCAACGTCATTACCCGCAGGGAAGAGGTCGCCTCCACCAGAAGCCTTCTGAATACGGCGAAGCTCATGGAGGAGAACAAGGTTCTTTACCGCCTGAAGGAGCTGGAGTATCTGGAGCGCATCTGCGACCGGGTGGGTTCCATCTCCCTAAGCGGAGCCGGAAGCGTGCTGGAGCAGCTGGCGGCCCTGGCTCTGCCGAAGGGGTGAGAGAATGCTGGCAAAAAGTAGGCGGTTCCCTATGAAACGCCGGAGGCTTTGGACAGGATCTGCGAGGAGTATAACCGGGTCATTGGGAATATGGAAGTAGAGCCGCTGATCGTTATTCCCGTGTTCATCCATGACTTTCTCTGTATTCACCCCTTCAATGATGGAAACGGCAGAATGAGCCGCCTGCTGACTACGCTGCTGCTCTACCGCAGCGGGTTTTATGTGGGAAAGTATATCTCCCTGGAGGCTAAAATCGCAAAAAACAAGGATCTCTATTATGATTTGCTATTACAGATTAAAATGAGTTCCTCAATTCAGAGATGCGATGACGGGAATTGAAGCATTTTCAGCTTGAGAAAATTCCGTATTAATGGTAAACTGGAAAAAACGTCGAAAGATGTTTAGTAAAGGCTGGAGGAAAGATAAGATGAAGAAACTGATGGTTAAAAAAGGATCTACCTGTATGGCATGTCTGGAGTGCGTCAGAGCCTGCTCTGAGGCTTTCTATAAGGAGTTTGATCCGGATAAGTCCTGTATCCAGGTCGTAGAGAAGAAGAGCGTGCGCCCGCTGGCATGTCCCCAGTGCGGAAAATGCGCGGAGGTCTGCGAGGCAGGAGCGATCAAGCAGAACGCCAAGGGCGTCTATATGGTAAATAAGAAGCTGTGTACTGGCTGCGGCAAGTGCGTGGAGGCCTGTCCGTTCGGCCTGATGGTGAAGGCGGAAACTTCTCCGACTGCTTCCAAGTGCATCGCCTGCGGCATCTGCGCGAAGGCCTGTCCCATGGATGTGCTGGAGGTCGTAGAGGCGTAGTCCTTTGACCGGCCGACCGCTTTTGGAGCTGCATATTAAACGTTTGCATGTATTTTTTGAACGTATTTTTTAAACGTATTGTGGGGCGGGACATTCCAGACGATGGAGTGCCCCGCCGCTTTTGGAAAGGACGGAGCATTATGCTGATCTACATCATCCGTCATGGGGAGACGGACTGGAACACGAAGCGTCTTCTGCAGGGCGCGACAGATATCCCCTTAAACCAGAATGGCATCGAGGTGGCCCGGCTGACTGCGAAGGCTCTGAAAGACGTGCCCTTTGACGTGATTTATACGAGCCCCCTTTCGCGGGCGGTACAGACTGCCGAGATTATGCGGCGGGATCGGGACATTCCGATTATCCCGGACGAGAGGCTGAAGGAAATCAGCTTTGGCCCCTACGAGGGGCTCTGCTGCGCGAAGGAGGGCTACAGCATTCCCGATCCGAAGTTCGTGAATTTCTTCTCGGATCCGGCTCACTATACGCCGCCGGAGGGAGGGGAGACGGTCGCCGAGCTTGCTGTGAGGACGACGGACTTTTTGACGGAGCTGATTGAAAACCCGCAGAACCGGGAGAAAACCATTCTGCTTTCCGGCCATGGGGCCTGCGTCAAGGGCCTGCTTTCCAGCCTAACCATTTCAGATCTGAAGGATTTCTGGAAGGGCGGCGTCCATAAGAACTGCGGCGTCTCCATCGTGGAGGTAAAGGACGGGCAGGCGAAGGTCCTGCAGGAGAATGTGATTTATTATGACGAAAAACGAAGCACAAATTATTTCGAATGAGTGGAAGCCATTTTCCCTGGAAAAACTAAAAGAGCGGCTGAGAGGGCTCGCGGATCCCGGCTATCAGGCGTTTCACAGCAAACTGATTCCCGGCACAGAGAATGTGCTGGGCGTACGCACGCCAAAGCTTCGTGCGCTGGCCAGGGAGATCCAGAAAGGCGACTGGGAGACTTTCCTTGGGGAAAACGACCGGACCTGGTATGAAAACGACATCCTCCAGGCTCTGGTGACGGCGGGGGCGAAGATGGAGCCCCAGGAGCGGCTTTCCCGGATCCGGGACTTCCTGCCGCGTATCGAAAACTGGGCGGTCTGCGATATCTTCTGCGGCTCCTTGAAGGACGCGGATCGGTATCCGGAGCTTTACTGGGAGTTCCTGCAGCCGTATTTCCAGTCGCGTAAGGCCTATGAGCTTCGGTTCGCGGTGGTTATGCTCCTTAGCCATTTTGTGAAAAAGGAATATCTGGAACAGTCTTACCATTTGCTGGATCGTGTGCGCCACGAGGATTACTACGTGCGCATGGGTGTGGCCTGGGCAGTATCCATCTATTTTGTCCACTATCCGGAGGAGACCCTCGCTTATCTGCGGGACAGCCGTCTGGACGACTGGACTTATAACAAGGCGCTCCAGAAGATTACCGAGTCTTACCGGGTGAGCCCGGAAGGAAAGGCGCAGATCCGCGCCATGAAGCGGAAGACTGAGAAAAGGAAGGAGAAGGAGGGAACGCAGGTATGACAGCAGAGATTTTACAGGGGATTTTCATTCCGTTTCTGGGCACGTCCCTGGGAGCGGCCATGGTGTTTTTCATGAAGAACTCCCTGCATCCCATGGTTCACCGGGCATTGACGGGTTTCGCGGCCGGCGTCATGGTGGCGGCCTCCATCTGGAGCCTTCTGATTCCCGCCATGGATCAGGCGGCGGATATGGGAAGCTGGGCCTTCGTGCCAGCGGCGGCCGGCTTCTGGTTCGGCGTCCTCTTCCTGCTGCTTCTCGATCATGTGATCCCCCACCTGCATATGGGAAGCAGCGAATGCGAGGGGCCCAAGTGTAAGCTCCAGCGGACCACCATGCTGGTGCTGGCCGTGACCCTTCACAATCTCCCCGAGGGCATGGCGGTGGGCGTCGTCTACGCAGGTCTTGCGGAAGGAAACGCCTCCATCACTGCAGCCGGGGCCCTGGCCCTTTCCCTGGGAATCGCCATCCAGAATTTTCCCGAGGGAGCCATCATTTCCATGCCGCTGCGCTCAGAGGGCGTGGGAAAGCCGAAGGCCTTCCTCTACGGCGTGCTGTCTGGAATCGTAGAGCCTCTCGGGGCGCTGCTTACGATCCTGGCCGCCTCCCTGGTGCTTCCGGCCCTGCCGTATCTCTTAAGCTTCGCGGCCGGGGCCATGATGTACGTGGTGGTGGAGGAACTGATCCCGGAGATGTCATCGGGAAAGCATTCCAATCTTGGCACCGTGTTCTTTGCCCTGGGTTTTACGCTGATGATGACCCTGGACGTGGCGCTTGGGTAAACGGACGGCGGGGGATTGTGGGGCTTGATTTTGAGCTTGATTTTCGGAATAATTCCGAGTAAAATAAAATTACACTTTATTTTACTCGGAATTATGAGAGATGGAGGCTTGTCATGTATATTCAACGGCATTTAGAAAAACAGGTTTTGGATGCATCCCGTTACTATCCGGTTGTCATGGTCTGTGGACAGCGGCAGGTCGGGAAATCCACGATGCTGAATCATATCAAAGAGCCGGGGCGCCGGTATGTTACCCTGGATGATGGCAACGCCCGCAGGCTGGCGTCCAACGATCCAGCATTATTTTTTGAAACCTATGGATACCCTCTGCTGATTGATGAATTTCAGCGTGTCCCATCTATCCTTTTGGAAATAAAGAAGCTTGTGGATCAAAGGGCTCTGGACGGAGAAAACAACAGCGGTATGTTCTGGCTCACCGGCTCTCAGAAATTTCAGATGATGCAGGGTGTCTCGGAGTCTCTGGCAGGACGCATTGCGATCTTTGATATGTCAAGCCTCTCCACAGCGGAAATAGAAGGGAGGCCGGCTGCGCAGTTTCGTCCTGATCTGGATTCCATCCGGGAAAGGCTGAAATACAGCAGGCATAAGAATATTCATACGATCTATTCTGATATCTTCCGCGGCGGGATGCCAAAGCTCTGCGCAACAGATCTGGATCGGGACCGTTTTTATATGGATTATATCAATACCTATATCGAGCGTGATATCAAGGATCTGGCACAGGTG
This sequence comes from uncultured Merdimonas sp., assembly GCA_944383645.1. Lineage (GTDB taxonomy): Bacteria > Bacillota > Clostridia > Lachnospirales > Lachnospiraceae > Laedolimicola. Next base: position 1,558 of record CALWQJ010000098.1, on the reverse strand, counting down.
GGAAAGCTGAATGAATTTTATGATTTTCTTGTTTTTATGGCAGCCCGGACAGGTCAGGAGCTGAAATATGATGAGATTGCAGGCGCTATCGGGATATCTGCGCCCACGGCGAAGTCCTGGGTTACAATTTTGGAGCGTTCTGGTATCATTTTTATTCTGCGCCCTTATTATTCCAATATTACAAAACGGCTGGTTAAGACGCCCAAGGTCTATTTCATGGATACCGGCCTTGCGGCATATCTGTGCCGGTGGCCGAACGCTGAGACTTTGGAAAACGGAGCTATGGATGGCGCATTTTTGGAGACCTATGTGGTAACAGAGATTGTCAAAAGCTATTTCAATGCCGGAAAGCCTTCAGATCTGTTCTATTACCGGGATGTAGACAAAAAGGAGATAGATCTTCTGATTGTGGAAGGCGGAAAAATGTATCCGATTGAGATTAAAAAGGGAAAAGAACCATTAAGGCCAGATAAAAACTTTGGTGTCTTGAAGCAGTTTAAACTGCAAATAGAACCGGGAATCATCCTCTGCATGAGCGATGAACTGATTCCTTACAACCGGGATTCCTGGTATTGTCCGGTATCTGTTCTCTAGGAGCTGAAAACAGCAGGCCGCGGACGGGCAAAAGCTCTCCACGGCCTGCTTCTGTTATTGGGCAGATAAGAATTGTTAAATCTCATTAAACACGTATTTGTAGGTCACAGCGCCCAGCGCCAGCGTATATTTTACGCCGCCGTCTTCCAGCTCCTCCTTTACAGCCCGGTCAAAATCCTTCGGGTGCTTGCTCTTTACATAGGCCTCGATGTCGTCCAGCTGCATTTCCGTGATGCTGGTCTGGGGGACGTTGCTGCCGCCGCAGGCATTGGTGATCTCCTGAACTACTTCATATTCTTTCATTGCGCGACCTCCATTCTATTTCGTATTCTGTTGATATTCCATATGCGTTCCTGAAAAACGCGGGACGCTGTTCCTGTATCTTTATTGTACTCCAAAATTTCGAAAAATCAAAGCTGAAAAAAAGAAATATTTTTGTAACACAATCGTAAAAATTAAGAAAAATTTAAGAAAGACGTAACGTGGACGAAACCTTCCTGAGATATCATAAAACCAGTGAAATTATCGTTTGCATACAGCCGGGCGAAGCCCGAAGACAGGGAGCGTTTATGAATAAAAGTATGATTGTGGGAAAAGAAGGAAGGAACGGCCGCCTGCAGGTCTACCAGTCCAGAGAATTTTATTTTTCTTTTAAACGGATGGAATTTTCCAGGGGAGACCGGCGGCTGGAGCTTTCGGCGGCAGAGCAGAAGCTTTTGCAGCTGCTGGTAGAGAACCGGGGGCGTACGCTGTCCGGGGAAGAACTGGTAGCGGATCTTCGGGCCGCCGGATATGCGTATGTGGATGGAGCCGTCCTGCTGACAGCCATGCGCGCCCTACGGGACAAGCTGGAGGAGAATCCGGAGCTCCCCTGTTACCTCTTATCAATCAGCGGAGGCGGCTATACCTGGGCGGACGGCAGAGGACGTACGGAAGGGCCAAAAGGGCCTGAATTTTAGCCGAT
>CALWQJ010000097.1 GCA_944383645.1 uncultured Merdimonas sp. | reverse complement strand
CTCGGCCCCCATGCGGGAGTCTATGCGCTGCCTGCTTTCCCCATGACCGTGGAGCTTGTGCCCACCGCCATCAGCGACCGGGACGGAAACGTGATCCGGGTGATCGAATAGGAGCGTGAACCGGCGGGCAGGCACAAAGGACATCCCGGACAATGTAATCGCGTATGGGAATCCCTTCCGGGCAGTGCGGGAAAATAAGTGAATTGCCTCATGCTTCTGTTTTTATAATATAACTTGTAATTTGTCTGGACTATTGCTATAATATACTTTGCAAATAGAATATAAAAATGAATAATATACTAATGAAATAGTGCTAAATAATCATATTATGGAGAGATATTATGGCGATTGTAAATGATGAACAGGTCATGAAAGTATTGCGGAAGTATAATCCATGGTGGCGTACGCCTTCAGCCATCAAGGAAGAAAGCAAACCGCAAAGGAGACTGGCGTATTATGAGGCTTTGAAAATACTCACACATGGGAGTATCCGCAGGTTTGCGGTTTTGTCCGGTATGAGACGTGTAGGCAAGACGACGATTCTGTATCAGATCATCGAGCACCTGATTGACGGGGGCGTTCATCCGGGGAATATTCTGTATGCTACTTTTGATAATCCGATTTTGAAGCTTGTCAATGTGGAAAATGTGCTGTCTATTTATGAAGCAATGTATCCGATTGAAGGGACAAAATATATTTTCTTTGACGAGGTACAGTATACGGAAAATTGGGAACTCTGGATGAAAGTGATCTATGACAGCAGAAAGAATATCCGTCTGATTGCCACAGGATCTGCCAGTCCTGTCTTGGAAAAGGGTTCCGCAGACAGCGGTACAGGGCGGTGGAGTGTTCTCAAAATCCCTACCCTGTCCTTTTATGAGTATTGCAGGCTGCTGAATCTGGAGCTGCCTCTTCTTTCAGATGATTTACGCTTATCGGAATTAAAAAATATGAGCCCGGCCCAGCTTGGGGATCTGATGGATAAATTTGTTCCGCTGCAAGGTCATTTTAACAGGTATCTCAGGATCGGCGGCTTTCCGGAACTGGTGTTATCGGACGATGATGCCTATGCGCAGAGAATGCTGCGGGAAGATGTGGCGGATAAGGTGATCAAGCGGGATGTTTTGTCGCTCTTTAATATCCGGAGCCCACTGTTGATGGAAAAATTGTTTCTCTATCTGTGTATGAACTCCGCAGAAATTTTTAACGCGACAACTGCGGCAAAGGAACTGGAGAATACCTCCGTCATGACGATCGACAGCTACATCAGGGCGCTTGAAATGTCTAATCTCATTTATCTGGCAAAACCGATGGATGTGGGCAGCAAAGGGGCTCTGAAGGGGAAACCGAAAATATTTATTGCGGATGCAGCTATCCGTAACGCGGTGCTGATGATTGATGATGTGCTTTCGGACGAAAAGGAACTGGGTGCAATGGTAGAAACAACTGTCTACAAGCATATGGTTTCCTTCTACCAGGGCAGCGCCGCGAGGCTTGGGTATTTCAGAAATGCGAAGGACAATCAGAAAGAGGTCGATGTAGTAGTAGAGCTTCCCCGGCAGAAAATTCTCTGCGAAGTGAAATACCGGAGCAATTCCCGCATTACGGCAGCGGACGCCATTGTCGAGCTGTGCCGGGATGAGAAATCCAACGTAACAGATGCCTATTTAATCACAAAACGGCTGGATGATTTTGGCCTTACCAGACACGAAACCCAGGTTCCCATTCTTCGCATCCCAGCCATCGCTTTCCTCTACATCTTAGGAAAGACAGAATCTGCGGAAATTTGAGAAAAGGGTATTTTTCTTTCCCCCAAAATGAAGTATAATAATATTTAAGAATCCGGCGGGGTTAGAAAGCCCCGCCAGAGATCCGTAAGAGCGCACAGCAGTCTGTCTGAAACTGACTTACCGGAAAAGAAGGAAGCCGCATATTATGAAAACTCAGGAAAAAATGCGAAAGCCGCTGCTGGAGGCGAAATATCTGAATGTGGAGAACACAGACAGGTACCGCCCCATCATCCGGCTTTTTTATTTACAGTCGGAAAAGCTCAAATACTGGCTGTACCAGGAAGAGGTCTATGAGGAGCTGAAAGAGGATCCATACTTCGCGGATTATACCCAGGAGCAGTGCCAGCAGGATCTGGCGGCCCTGACGGCATGGAAGAACCTCTCAGCCATTCAGGATACGAGAAAGGCCGCGACCATCGAGGAGTTCAAAAATAAGAAATTCCGCTACCAGCTTTCCGAGACGACGGTGGAAATCGAGCGGATGGTGACGAAGATTGAGAATCTCTTTATCCGGGGATCGTCCCTGGAGCCGACGCTTCTGGAGCGGCTTCGCATCAGCCTGGGAAGGCTGGAGGAGACGGCGGATCAGGAGAACGAAAGAGTCTATGGCTGGTGGAATGATCTGAACAATGATTTTATCCGGCTGAACCAGAATTACCAGGATTATATGCGGGAGTTAAACAGCGTCAGGGCGGAGGAGATGATGAAGACCACGGAATTTCTGGTCTTCAAGGACAGGCTGATTGAATACTTGAGAACCTTTGTGAAAAGCCTGCAGGTCAATGTGACGGCCATCGAGCAGGAGCTTCGCCGGACGGATGAGAAGGCGGTGGAGCGGATTCTCGAAAAGGTGACGGCCTATGAGCTGGCGATCCCACGGATCGATGTGGAGGTGGACGAGCAGCTCATCTATGACAGGATGAAGGGACGCTGGGAGAGCATTCTGGAGTGGTTTGCCGGAAAGGAAGGCCGGGAATCCGAGGCTGGGAAGGTGTTCGACACTACGAACGAGATCATCCGCAGGATCACCAGATACGCGACGCGGATCAGCGAGATGGCCAGCCAGGGGTCGAACCGGAGGGAGGAATACCGGAAGCTTTCCGAGATGTTTGGGAAATGCCGGGATATGGGCGAGGCTCACAGGCTGGCGGCCATGGTCTTTGGAATCGAGAAGCCGCTTCACCTAAAGGGCGGGATGGCCCGGGAGACGGACAGCATCAACAGCAGCGTCTATGAGGAACCCCCTTTTCTGGTGACGCTGACGCCCCGGGTGCGGACCTACAAAGAGAAAGCGAAACGAACCGGGATTATCGACCGCTCCAGGGAAAAGGAGGAACTGAAGGCTCAGACGATCCGAAGGCTTCAGGAGGAGCGCAGGCTCCTGGGAAGCTATATCCGTGACGGCCGCCTGGCCTTCGAGGAGCTGCCCGTGATCGAGCCGCAGGTGCGGGACATCTTTCTTCTGTGGCTGTCGAGAGCTCTGGAGAGGACGGATCACAGGGCAAAGACCGAGGACGGGCAGATCTATTATCTGGAGCAGGCGGATGTGAAGAAATTTTGTACGCTTCAGTGTACGGACGGGAGCCTGCAGATGCCTGCGTACACCCTGATATTTGAGGAAGAAAAGGACAGATAGATGAGAAGGACGCTGGAAACCCTTTTGAGCCAGAGGTGGATTTTAAAGAGCAGGGACAGAGAGCTGTATTATGAGCTCAAGGAGGAGCTGGCCTCGGGAGAAGAGAAGAAGTTCCTGATGGAAAAGCTGGGCTATCCTCTGATTGTCAATCCCTACATGATCAAAGTGGAGAAGATCCCGGCGGTTCCAGAAAACTGGATGGGAATTCTGGAATTTACCTCGAAGCTGGAATATATCTTCTTCTGCCTTGTGCTGATGTTTCTGGAGGACAAGGAGGCGGAAGAGCAGTTTGTGCTCTCGGAGCTGACCGAGTATATCCAGGGCCAGTACCGGGAGGAGCAGGTGGACTGGACGGTTTACCGTTACCGACGCCACCTGATCAAGGTGATGAAATACTGTGTGGCCTGCGGGATCCTGAATGTAAACGACGGAAGCGAGGAGGGCTTCGCCCGGGACGACACAAACGAGGTGCTGTACGAGAATACGGGAGTGTCGCGCTATTTTATGAGGAATTTCACCCAGGATATCATGGGGTACGCCTCGCCGCAGGATTTTGAGAAGGAAGAGTGGATCGATGTGGACGAGGACCGGGGCGTCGTGCGAAGACAGCGGGTCTACCGGCGGCTTCTGATGTCCATGGGAATGTACCGGACGGCGGAGACGGAGGAGGATTTCGCGTATGTGAGAAATTTCCGCAATCTGATTCAGGACGATATGGGGAAATTTTTTGACTGCGAGCTGCAGGTTTTCCGGGGGAGCGCGTTTCTCATCCTGGGGGAGGAGAGCAGGCTTGGAAGGTGCTTTCCGGAAGAAAACACGCTTTCAGACATTGTGCTTCTGACGAACGGGCTGCTCCTTCAGAAACTGGAGGCAGGAGAGCTTGAGGCGCCGCCGGATGAGCAGCTTGTCCTTCCAAAGGAGACCTTCCGCCGGCTGCTTGAGGAATGCCGGGAGCGGTACAGGAGCGGATTTAACAAGACCTTCCGGGAGATGACCACCGAGGAATTCGTAAAGGAGGTTCTGGACTACATGACGCAGCTGAATTTGATCGAGACGAGGCGGGATACTGTGCTGATAAGGCCTGTGGCGGGGAAGATCGCGGGGAAATATCCTGCGGATTTCGCGGCAGAATAAGACTGGAACAGGAGGGGCAGGAGCCGCTGTTCCCTTAAGTGTTCCTCCGCCTGGAAGACAGGACGGGAAGTTACGATTTCCAGTAACGATGGGAAAGAGAGGAAGCTATGAACGGAAACTGGCAGATAAACAGGGTCGGCCTGATTGATTTCTGGTATTACGACGAGGAAGAATTTGATTTTCTGGACGGAAGGATGCTCCTTCGCGGAGCGAACGGATCCGGAAAGTCTGTCACCATGCAGAGCTTTATCCCTCTGCTCCTGGATGGAAATATGCGGCCGGAGCGCCTGGATCCCTTTGGCTCGCGGGCCAGGAAGATGGAAAATTATCTCCTGGAGGAGGGTTATGAGAGGGAGGAACGCACAGGCTACCTCTATATGGAATTCTGCCGGAAGGAGAGCGGGGAATATCTGACCTTAGGCATCGGGCTGCGGGCCAGGAAAAATAAGAAGCTGGAATCCTGGTATTTCTGCATTACGGACGGGCGGCGCGTGGGAAGGGACCTCTTTCTGTACAAGGATCTGGACACAAAGATTACCTGCTCCCGGACGGAGCTTAAGAACCGGATCGGCGAGGGCGGCAGGGTGATGGAGACGCAGGGAGAATATGCCCAGTGTGTGAACCGCCTCCTGTTTGGCTTTGAGACGACGGAGGAATACAGGGAGCTTCTGGAGCTTCTGATACAGCTTCGGACGCCGAAGCTGTCCAAGGACTTCAAGCCCTCCGTGGTCAATGAAATCTTAAGCAGCTCCCTCCAGACCCTTTCGGAGGACGATCTTCGGCCCATGTCGGAAGCCATCGAAAACATGGACAGCCTGAAGACGAATCTGGATACCTTAAACGACAGCATCCAGGCGGCCCGGCAGATAGAACGGATCTACGATCAGTACAATCAGATCGTGCTGTATGACAAGGCGCTTCTGTTCACCAAAGCGGCGAAAGACCTCGAGGACTGCGAGCGGGCGGGGACGGAGCTTGTCCGTAAGCTTCTGGAAAATGAAGAGAGCCTTAAGAGCGAGCAGCAGCATTATGAGGATCTGAAGCGGGAAGAGGAGGTCTTAAGGGAGGAGAAGAAATCCCTCGACCAGAGCGACGCCGCGAAGCTCAAAGAAGAGGAGGTGCAGCTTGCCGCAGGGCTTTCGGAGGAACAGAAAAGCCTGGCGGAGAAGCGGCGGCAGGAGCAGGAAAAGAAGGAGCGCCAGACGGAGGCGGAGCGGCAGATTCGAAAAGGGGAAGAGCAGAATGAAAGCCTCTGGCAGGAGATCGAAGAGCACCTGGAAGAGATGGAGGCAGAGCTTGGCGAGGTGCCCTTTGACGAGTTCGCCTTTCTGAAAAAGGAGCTCTGCGAGGGGAGGGAGAAGCCTTACGGCTTTTCCGCCCATCAGCAGCTTCTGAATGAGTATGTCCGGAAGGCGCGGGCCGGAAAAGAGCTTCTCTCGCAGGAGAAGGGCCTTCAGGAACGCTATGACCGCGCTCTTTTGGAACTGGATCGCTGCCGCGAGGAGAGAAGCCGCGCGGAGCGGGAGGTCCAGCAGTATGAAAGGCTTCTGGAGGAGACGAAGGCAAAGCTCACCGAGCAGGCGTACCTCTGGGAAAAGGCCAACCAGGAGCTTCGCCTGGAACCGGAGACCCTGCAGGAGATCTCCCGGAAAATCGCGGAATACCGGATGGGAAGCGATTATTCGGAGATCCGCGAGCTGGTAAAGCCCCGGCAGTATCAGCTGGAGCGAAGCCTTGGCGAGGAAAGGCTCCTTTTGGAGAAGGGCTTGCGGGAAAAGAGGCAGGAGCTTGAGGAAGCGGGAGCGGAACTTCTGTCCTGGCAGAACCAAAAGGATCCGGAGCCGGAGCAGCCGGAACGCGTAAGGGAAAACAGAAGGCTTTTAAAGGAACAGGGAATTCCCTGCCTGCAGTTTTACAAAACCATAGATTTCGACCAGAGCTTAAGCGAGGAGCAGAAGAACCGCCTGGAGGAGGCCCTTCTGGAGATGGGCGTGCTGGACGCCCTGCTCGTTCCGGAGGAGTACCGGGAAAGGGTGTACGCCCTGGATCCGGGCGTCTGCGACAGGTACATTTTCAGTGATCTCACCCATGTCAGGCAGAACCTGATGGAGGTCCTGGAGGTGGATAACGCGGAGAACGACATCCTTCTCTACCAGAGCATTTCCCATGTCCTGTCTTCCGTAGGCTTTGGCGGAAAGGGCGCAGAGCGCGGGGATTCCTGGGTGGACGCACAGGGAAATTACCGCCTGGGCGTGCTGGAGGGAACCGTCTCCAAGCAATACACAGCCCGCTTTATCGGCGTCCGCGCCCGGGAGAAGTACCGGCAGGAGCAGATCGCGGCGTACACAGAACTTGTCCGGAGGCTGTCAGAGGAAGCGGAAGGCTTGGAAGAGAAGCTCCGTGAAAACGCGGAGCGCGCAAAAAAGCTGGCCTTAGAGTGGGAAAGCTTTCCCGGGGAGCAGGATCTGAAGACGGCGGCGAAGGAACTGGCGGATCGGGAATACGCGCTGGAGCTGAAAACCGGCAGGCTAAAAGAGCAGCAGGAGCGGACGGAGGAAGAGAGAAAGGCTCTGGACGAGCTGCGGCTCCGGGTACGGGAGGCCTGCGCGAAATGCTATCTTCCGCCCAGGCTTGATACCTTTGAGGAGGCGCTGGAGGCCCTGCAGCGGTACCAGGAGCTTTTGACAAAGCTGCAGGCGGCCCATGTAAGATTTCAGAACGGGATCGAGTATGTGAAAAGCCGCAGGGAATACGCGGAGGAAACCGCCGCAGATTTGGACGATATCCGGTATGAGCTGGGGCGCATGGTTCTGAAAGCCAAGGAGCTGGAGGAAAAGCTTGCCTCTGTGCGAAGCCAGCTTGCGCTTACGGACTATGAGGCTATCCGGGAACGGCTCGATCACTGCATCCTGCGCCTCCAGAGCCTGCCCGGGGAGAGGGAGGCGTCCATAGGGCGACAGTCCGCCCTGAAGGAAACTGGAAAGGTTCTGCAGGAAAAAAGCCTGGAAACCCGGAAGCGTAAGGAAGAGCTTTCGGGAAAACGGGAGCGGGCCGGGAGGATCTTCGAGGCCGAATACCGGCTTGGCTATGTGGAGAAGAACTCCGGGGCTTTGGAGGACAGGGAAGAAAGGGCCCGGAAAATCTGCCAGCTGCTGGCGGGCAGCTTTGGCAGCAGGAAGCAGAGCGAGCTTCTGGGAAGCCTGCAGGGAGCCTACCACCAGAACCGGGGCTATCTTCTGGAATACCATATCACGCTGCAGACGCTCTTTGAGGAGCTCGATGAGGAGAGCGGCTTTCTGGAGGCGGGCGCAAGAAGGATCGATATCACCGCAAAATACCGCAGCACTCCGGTAAGCTTTCAGGAGCTTCTGGAGCGCCTTCTTGAGGACGCGCAGAACCTGGAACGGATCTTAAGCGACCGGGATCGGGAGCTTTTCGAGGATATCCTGGCCAATACCATCAGCAAGAAGATCCGCAGCAAAATTCAGAACAGCAGGCGCTGGGTGGAGAAGATGAACCGCCTGATGGATTCCATGCAGACCTCCAGCGGCCTGAAGCTGAGCCTTCGCTGGAAGAGCAGGCGGGCAGAGAAGGAGGAGCAGCTGGATACGAGCGCCCTGGTGGAGCTTTTGCAAAAGGACGTGGAAATCATGCGGCCGGAGGAGGTGGAAAGCCTTTCCGCCCATTTCCGCTCCAAAATCAGCGAGGCCAGAAGGCTGTCGGGAGAAAGCGGCTCCGTGCAGTCCTTCCACGCGGTGATGCGGGAGGTTCTTGATTACCGCCAGTGGTTCGAGTTCCAGCTGGAATGCCAGAAGACGGGAGAAAAGAAAAAGGAGCTGACCGACCGGGTGTTCTTCACCTTCAGCGGCGGCGAGAAGGCCATGGCCATGTATGTACCGCTCTTCTCCGCCATGGCGGCAAAATACGAAGGAGCAAGGCCGGAGGCGCCATGCCTGATATCCCTCGACGAGGCGTTCGCAGGCGTGGACGAGACGAATATCCGGGATATGTTCCGCCTGATGGTGGAGTTCCGGTTTAACTTTATGATCAATTCCCAGATTCTCTGGGGCGATTACGATACGGTTCCGGGTCTGGCCATCTATCAGCTGATACGGCCGGAAAACGCGAAGTTTGTAACAGTCATCCGCTATATCTGGAACGGAAAGGCTAAGGTCATGGTGACGGGAAATGGAGAACTGGAAGCAGACGCAGATGCAGGAACATGAAGAGCTTTTAAAAGAATGCCTGGCGTATTTCCGGGCCCGCCCGGTGTACCGTAAGCTTTTTACAAAGCTGCGGGATAAGTACGCGGGTCTGGGACGCTTTGGCGGAACCGTCGTCCTGCAAAATCCAAGCAGGGAGGAAAGGTCGCAGCTTGGCGGGTTCCTGCGAAAGGATTACGCGGAAAATAAGACGATCAGCGTCTCGGCCGCCCTGTTCGAGCGCTGCCTGGCGGACAGCCGCTTTTCCGGGATTACCCTGGAAGAGCTTTTGACCGCCTATTTCGGGGAGGAGCTGACGATCCGAAAGGAGGAGCGCCGGAAGGAAGAGGAGAGGCGGGAAGGCTTTTTTGCCGGAATCCTGGCAGAGCGAGGGAAAGGAACCGGAGAAGGGGCAGAAGAAGGAGCCGAAGAAAGGGCCGGTGAGGCCTGGCTGCGGAGGACGCTGGCGGAGCGCGGCGGCGGATATGAGCTTCTGATGCAGCAGTACCGGGAAGGGCCGGAGGAGCTGAAAAAGCTTCTGAACCATGTGCTGAACGGGATCGACAGCCTCCCCTGCCAGCCCTGGACCGGAGAAAGGGACAGGCAGCTTCTTGCGGTTTTCGCCGCAGGAGTCACCGGGAATCCCCATTATTTTGACGTGGGAACAGCAGCGGAAAAGCTGCTGAGCGCGTATCTGGAGACTGCCACGCCGCTGGAGCTTTTCGAGGGCCTGTCCGGAGCGGAACGGAAAAACCAGCTTTTTTACCAGGCAGGCCTGCTAAAAGATGATTTATCCAATGAAATCCTGGCCTACGGGATCCGGGGCCTGAGACGGGACGGAACGCTTCATGCCGGCCTGGAGGGTTTCTTTCGGGAGCGGGAACCTGTGCGCCTGACCCTGCGCACCCTAAGCGGCCTGAAGGCTGCAGAGGCATCCGGAAAAGCGATCCGCATCGTAGAAAATCCGGCAGTATTCTCCATGCTGACCGACCGGTACCCGGAAGAGCCCGCGCTCTGCGTAAACGGACAGCCCCGCCTGGCGGCGCTGCTGCTTCTGGATCTTTTAAAGGAAGAGCACGAATTTTATTATGCCGGGGATTTCGACCCGGAGGGGCTTCTGATCGCCCAGCGCCTGAAAGAGCGCTACAGGGAACGGCTGAAGCTGTGGCGCTATGAAGGGGAGCTGTATCGGAACTATTTATCCGAGGTGCCCCTTCCTCCGGAGCGTCTGAAAAAGCTGGAAAGGGTGCGGCTTTCGGAGCTTCAGGAGATCAAAGAACTGATGCTGCGGGAGAAGAAAGCTGCGTACCAGGAGGCTATGATGGGGGAGTATCTCTGTGAACGCGATAAAGATGAAAAAGACGAAAAAGACGGGAAAACGAAGATGGATATCGAGAGCGGCCGCGGCGGTGGCGGCGGCTGTGATCATTTTCAGCAGTGCCTGCGCGGACGCTCCGGCGGCAGAGCCTGATGAATGGCAGGCTGGCGGTGATGATAGCGCGCGGGTCGGTGCCAGACAGGAAGAGGTTATGGCTATGACGGGCCTTACCGGGCCTTATGAGGAGTTGACCGATACCCAGAAGGGAGTCGTTACTGCTGTCGGGCAGATGATGAGCTGGATAGAAGAAAAATATCAGCAGAAATTTCACTATATATCCTATGCGCCGGGAGGCGCTATCGAGCAGGAGCATCTGAAGGTGTATCCCGAACAGGGCAGTGAATCGGATGTTGTGACTGTGTACCGCACCTATGAAAACGGCGCGTACCATTATAAGGATGATTACGGAGCAATTCTGATGCGTCCCGCGTATGAAGAGCAGGTCCGTGTGTTTGCGGAACAGTATCTGCCTTCCGAAGGGATCAAAATTTATACAGAGATAAAGGATGGATACAGCGGCGCGGCAGATGAAACACCAGCTTTGAATGAGATTTCCGCCGTTACGTATATTTTCATGGACGACGCTCTCTGCTCAGAACAGTATGAGGCCTTTCTGGAGGCCGTGCCAGGCTGGCTCGCAGAGAACTGCCAGGGCGTACCGGTGGGAATTTATCTGCGTGTGACAGAGCCTGAAGCATGGCAGCAGATCGACAGAGCTAATTATGAAGAGAAGATCCGGGAAGACATCTATACCGAAGAGGCAGAGTGCGCGATCTCCGGAAATGGGAAAGTGACGGTGTATTGACCGGGGATTTAAGC